>JAFDZE010000044.1:7312-23881 GCA_018267155.1 Bacteroidota bacterium
CCGAACAGCCCGCTGGCCCTGGCCGAAGTGATGCCCGGCGTTACGGCGCACACGGCCTCCATGGCGAGCAACCCGAACATGAGCCCCGAGAAGGCCCGCGCGTACATCGACACGGTCATGGGCTACATGAATCCGCGGATCATGGCCGCTCTGCAACTGGATCAGCCCTGCGACCTGATGATACCGGACTGCTTGGGTGTGCCCGGCGGCACCGCGCTTCCCGGCACCCCTTGCGACGACAGCGACCCGAACACGCTGGACGATACTTGGAGCGAGGGATGCGACTGCGTGGGCATCCCCGATGCGATCGCGGAGAACCAGGGCCTTTCGGCCAGCGTGACCCTGATGCCCAACCCGGTACACGACCAGGTGACCATCACCAGCAGCAAGGCCCGTATCCTGGGCTATGAGTTGTACGACGCCACCGGCCGCCGCGTGCGCACGGCCAACGTGAACGCGGACCGCTTCACCCTGCCTCGCACCGGCCTGCAAGCCGGCGCCTACTTCATCATCCTGCGGTTCGAGCAGGGGAACGTGACGCGCAAGTTGGCACTGGATTAAGCGCAACAGCTTCACACTGGAGCCCTCACCGCCCGGCGGTGGGGGCTCTGTCTTTGGTCCCGGTCCGTTCGGGCGCCCACGTCCATGCGCGATCGGTGCTCATGGCGCACCATGCCGACCCATGCACAGGCCCGGCACGTCCAGCGGCTCCTCAACAAAGGTCCGTCCGTATCCACGGCGCCTGCGCGAAGCCCACATCGGAACAAGGTCCGTTCTCTTCCATGATGGGTGTACGACGGGCACCCCTGCCGCTCATCCCTGTCCCGCGTCCGTTCATCCAATGGAAGGTACTTTGTCTTGCATAGTACCAAGCAAAAGCATTTACTTTGCGTCGTCATAGTACCACGGGAGACCCATAACCGGCCAGAAGCATGAACCTGAACGTGGAGAACACCAAAGCGCAGATGCGCAAGGGCGTGCTCGAATACTGTATCCTCTCGCTGCTGAGCGGCGAGGATCTGTACCCGGGCGACATCATCACCAGGTTGAAAGAGGCGAAGATGATCGTGGTGGAAGGCACCCTTTACCCGCTGCTCACCCGGCTGAAGGATGCGGGTTTCCTCACGTACCGCTGGGAGGAAAGCCGCAGCGGCCCACCGCGCAAATACTACCAGCTCACCCCTGTTGGTCGGAAATTCCTGAAGGAACTGGACGACACCTGGGACGAACTGGCCGCCGCCGTGAAAAAAACCACCCGCAACAATCCCTGATCGCAAGGGCGTGATCGACCACGCACCAACCCCGGAAAACCATGAAAAAGACAGTCACCGCCAACATCGCCGGCA
This sequence comes from Bacteroidota bacterium, assembly GCA_018267155.1. Taxonomy (GTDB): domain Bacteria; phylum Bacteroidota; class Bacteroidia; order Flavobacteriales_F; family PHOS-HE28; genus PHOS-HE28. The sequence goes on from JAFDZE010000044.1 coordinate 8,659, forward strand.
CGGTCTTCCACATCGAGGAGGACGCCTACGACCGGCTCCAGCGCTACCTCGCGGGCATCCGTGCGAACTTCGGGGGCAACGCCGCCGAGATCATGGGCGACATCGAGTCGCGCATCGCCGAGTTGTTCAACGCGCGGCTCATCAACCGCAGCGTGGTCACGTTGGAGGACGTGGAACACGTGGAGAGCGTGATGGGTCGGCCCGAGGACTTCGCGGGCGAAGGAGCGCCCGGCGTTCCGCCCCCCGGCGCCACCGGTAGCAAGCGCTTCCTGCGCGATCCGGACGACAAATGGTTGGGTGGCGTGCTCGGTGGCCTGGGCGCCTATCTCGGCATGGATCCGCTCTGGCTGCGCATCGCGGTGATCGTGCTGGTGATGGCCAGCGTGGGCTCGGTGATCCCGCTCTACCTGCTGTTGTGGATCCTGGTGCCCCGGGCCGACAGTGCTGCGGACCGCTTGCGCATGCGTGGCGAGCCGGTGACGGTGGAGAACATCAAACGCACCGTGGAGGAGGGCGCCAGCCGTTTCGCAAAAGAGGCGGGCGATCTGGGCAAGGACTGGGGGCCGCGTGCCCGCGACTGGGGGCAGGCGGCCGGTGCGCAAATGCGCAACGCGGGCAGCGGCGCACGCCACGCACTGCGCAGGATCGTCGGATTGGCCTTGGTGGTCATCGGCTTCGGCATGTTCCTGTCCCTGGTCACAGGCTGGGTGGGCAGCAGCATGTCGCTCTGGCACTTCGCCACCTGGAACAACGACGGTATGGGCCTGCTCGAACTGGGCCAACTCGCCTTCAACAGCCGCACGCAAGCCGTATGGGCGGGCATCGGCCTCTTCGTGCTGCTGGCCGTTCCGGTGATCGGCCTGCTCCTTTCCGGCTTCAATCTGCTGCTGAACACGCGGGCACCCGGATGGCTCGGGTGGAGCCTGGCGGTGATCTGGATCGCCGCACTCATCCCCTTGGCCATGGCCTGTGTTGATGTGGGCCGCGACTTCCGCCGTGGCAGCACCGCACGCACCGATGTGCCCATCGCCACACCCGCGGGCAACATCCTGTACCTCGATGCGCTCGCGAACGCCAACACCAACAGCGACCGGGGCCCGGGCCTGCGCATCCACGACGACGACATCGACGTGGACCTGGACGGCATCTACGTTGAGAATGGTATCGTTTATGGGCCATGGGCCGACCTCGATACCGAACCGAGCCCCGACAGCCTGTACCATCTGGAGATCACGCGCAAAGCGCGCGGTCGCAGCACCAAGGAAGCACTATTGCGGGCCGAGCGCATCACCTTCGAGACCCGGCAGGAGGGCGATGTGCTCTTCGTCTCGCCCGTGGTCAGCTTCAGCACGGAGGACAAGCTGCGCGGTCAGGACGCGCACTTCACCCTCCGATTGCCCATGGGGGGCAGTGTCTTCTTCCGACCGGGCAGCGCCGACATCATCTACGATATCGACAACGTGACCAATATGCGCGACGACCGGATGATCGGCAGGGCGTGGACGATGACACCCGAAGGGCTGCGCGAGAAGAGCACGCTCCAGGTACCCGATGGAAAGGATCATGAGGTGAAGCCCGACAGTACCGCAAAACCCGTCACCACGGCTTCATCCCGCGATCGTTCACCGCGACAGGAGCGGTACGCGCCTGTTGTGGGCACACGCACCGCTCATCTGCCGAGCCTGGTCGCCTTGCTGCAGCGTATCGTGACCATCTGACGCATCCGGCCGGTCGCGACGAGGGGTTGGGCAGGCCGATGCCAGGGGCCGTTCCGCGCAGGAACGGCCTCGCTCGTTCAGTCCATGGCATGGAAGAGCGATCTTCGCCGCGCATCCGCCGAACAAGCACATGAGCAAAGCCACAAAGATCCGCGCCTTCGACCCCAACAGTCCAGGTGACGCCAACGCGCAGATATATGGCCTGCCGTTCACCCCCGACGAGGCCGATATCGTATTGGTACCCGTTCCATGGGAAGTCACCACCAGCTACGGCGGCGGCACCTCGCGCGGACCCGGTGCCATCTTCGATGCCAGCTTCCAGGTGGACCTTTTCCACCCCGACTTCCCGGAACTGTGGAAGCGGGGCATCGCCATGGACAAGGAGCCCACGGCTTTGCGCCAGCAGAGCGATGCCCTGCGGAAACGCGCGGAACGGGTGATCGATCTGCTCTCGCAGGGGGGCTCCGCGAAGGAGAAGGCCCGTGCGGCCAAAGACCTCAAGCTGATCAACGCGGAATGCGCCACCATGAACGACTGGGTGGAAGCTCGCACGGGTCACTGGCTGGACCGGGGCAAGCTGGTGGGCCTGGTGGGCGGCGACCACAGCACACCGCTCGGCTTCTTCCGTGCCCTGGCGGAGCGGAACGGGGAATTCGGGATCCTGCACATCGATGCGCATCTGGACCTGCGTGCCGGCTACGAGGGGTTCACATACAGCCATGCGAGCATCATGTACAACGCGCTCCAGTTGAAGGAAGTGGTCACGCTCACCCAGGTGGGCATCCGCGATCTTTGCAGCGCGGAGAACGAGGTCATCCTTCGGGAAGGAAAGCGTCTGAACGTGGTCCGGAACGCGGATATCCGCCGCCAGCAGTACGAGGGCATCACGTGGCGCGAGCAGTGCGACGTCATCATAGGCACCCTGCCGGACAAGGTCCACATCAGCTTCGACATCGACGGGCTGGACCCGTCCCTCTGCCCGAATACCGGAACTCCGGTACCCGGCGGCCTCGCCTTCGAGGAGGCCACGTACTTGCTGTCGCGGCTGGCGGCCAGTGGGAGGCGCATCATCGGTTTCGACCTGGTGGAGGTGACGCCCGGCAGGAACGATGAGTGGGATGCGAACGTGGGCGCCCGACTGCTCTGGCACCTCTGCGGTGTGATGGCCAATCCCTGAGCCACCACCACGCATGCTTGCATCACGGCCCTCCGGCCACCCACCGGTACGTTCGTCCATCGCGGAACACGGCTGAACATGGAGATCCTCGGATACCTCTGTGCCGCACTCATGGGCCTGGCCCTGGGCATGATCGGCGGTGGCGGAAGCATCCTGACCGTACCCATCCTGGTATATCTTTTCGGGGTGGATCCGGTGCATGCCGCGGCGTATTCGTTGTTCATCGTGGGCCTCACCGCGCTGGTGGGCGGCCTTGGGCACCTGCGGATGGGCCAGGTGGACCAACGGTCCGTGTTCGCCTTCGGCCTGCCCAGCATATTCGGCGTGGCCTTTACCCGGCGCTTCATCGTTCCTGCCCTGCCCGACCCATTGTTGCAGGTGGGCGCTTGGCGGATCGGGCTGGACCCGGTGCTGCTCCTGCTCTTCGCCGTGCTCATGCTGCTGGCCGCGCGGCAAATGCTGCGCGCGGCGGAGCCCGCCGATGGAGCCCCTTCCGATGTTCCAGCCAACGGCGGAGGTCTCGCGCTGCGCGGCCTGCTCACGGGGGTCGCCACGAGTCTGGTGGGTGCGGGCGGGGGCTTCCTCATCGTTCCCGCGCTCATGGCGTTCGCACGCTTGCCCATGAAAAAAGCCGTGGGCACCTCGCTCACCATCATCGCCCTGAACGGCCTGATCGGCGCGGCCAGCGACCCGCACATGGCACAGCACCCCGACTGGACCCTGATCCTGGTGGTCGCTGGCATCGCCATCGCGGGCATCCTGGTGGGCAGCGTGCTGGGGCACCGCGTCCCGAACGAGCGGCTGAAGCCCGCCTTCGGTTGGACCCTGTTGATCGTCGGCACGTCCATTCTCCTGCGCGAACTTTGGGGCCTGACCCACGGTGCCACATGATCCCGAACAGGACGTCCGCACCCGTCAGCACCGAATATAATACCGAAAACATGAACGCCACCGGCACCATGAACGTCGAACAGATCTACACCGGATGCCTGGCACAGGGCGCCTACTACATCGAGAGCGACGGCGAGGCCGCCATCATCGATCCGCTGCGCGAGACGGCGCCCTACATCGAGCGGGCCAAGGCACACGGCACCCGGATCAAATACGTGCTGGAGACACATTTCCACGCCGACTTCGTCAGCGGTCACCTGGACCTCGCCCGCAAGACCGGGGCCACGATCGTCTACGGCCCTAACGCCACCACGGCCTTCGATGCGCACATCGCGAAGGACGGCGAGGAATTGAAGCTGGGCAAGGTGACGATCCAGGTCATCCACACCCCCGGGCACACCATGGAAAGCACCTGCTACCTGTTGATCGGTATCGACGGCAAGCCCCACAGCCTGTTCACGGGCGACACGCTCTTCATCGGCGATGTGGGGCGGCCCGACCTTGCCCAAAAAGCGGGCACCCTGACACAGGAAGACCTCGCGGGCCACCTGTACGACAGCCTGCACAACAAGGTGATGCCCCTGCCCGATGACGTGATCGTGTACCCGGCGCATGGTGCGGGCAGCGCCTGCGGCAAGAACATGAGCAAGGAGACCTTCGACACGCTGGGCAACCAGAAACGGGTGAACTACGCGTTGAAGGCCGCCAGCCGGGAGCAGTTCATTCGCGAGGTGACCGACGGGTTGCTGCCACCTCCCGCGTATTTTCCGCAGAATGTGGCCATGAACAAGGGCGTCATCCCCAGCGTGGACACGGTGACGGAACGGGGCCTGCGGGCATTGGCACCCGACCAGTTCGAGCGCACGGCCGAGGCCGAGGGCGCACTGGTGCTCGACACGCGCGGGGCGCAGACCTTCAAAGACGGCTTCGTTCCACGGTCCATCAACATCGGCCTCAAGGGCGACTTCGCGCCGTGGGTGGGCAGCATGATCCCCGATGTGCGGCAACCGCTGCTGATCGTGGCGGACCCGGGCACCGAGGAAGAGGTGGTGATGCGTCTGGCGCGCGTGGGCTACGACAACGTACACGGATACCTTGATGGCGGTATATCCGCATGGCGCTCATCGGGCAGGCCCACCGACAGCATCGAAAGCATCACGGCTCCGGAACTCGCCGCGCGACTGGCCAAGGGGCCGCTCCACATCGTGGACGTGCGCAAGGACGGCGAATGGGAGACGGAGCGGGTGCAGGGCGCGAAGCACGCCTCGCTCCAGTTCATCAACGATCATCTCGATGTGTTCAGCAAGAACGGGCCGAATTACATCCACTGCGCGGGCGGCTACCGCAGCATGGTGGCGGCCAGCCTGATGAAAGCGAGGGGCTTCCACAACGTGATCGACGTGGCCGGCGGCTTCAACGCCATAAAAAATACCGGCATTCCTTTGACCGATCCCGTGTGCCGCATGGATTGACCCCACGGGTCAGTTCCGTACCGGCCTGTACTTCGCCAGGTTGATCAGCAGGACACCGCCGAGGATCACCACCAGGCCGGCCAGTTCGTGCCATTCGAGCGTCTCATTCCCGAGGAAGACACCGAGCAGCACGGCCACCACGGGGTTCACGTACGCGTAGGTGCTCACCTGCGTGGCCGGGCGCACGCTCAACAGCCATACGTACGCGCTGTAGCCGATGATGCTGCCGAACACCACGAGGTAGGCCTCGGCCAACCAGGCACGCGGAGGCACCTCGCTGAAGGAGAAGCCCGACCACTCGCCGCGCCCCGCGCTCACCAACAGGAAACACAGCGCCCCCATGAGCATCTGCCAGGCGCTGTTCGCCGTGTTGTCCAGCTCCACGGGGTTGTACTTGGTGAAGATCGATCCCGCGGGCCAGGCGAGGATGGCGAAGGCGAGCGCGACCAGGGCGACCCCTTCCGGCGACCCGGAACTTCCGGCCAATTGAACGCTCAGCCGTTCGCTGAACAACAACCATACGCCGATCACCCCCGCCAGCACACCCGACAAGGTGGCCGGGCTGCGGAAATTCCCGCCCCAATTCGGCCGATCGAACAGGGTGAAGGTGAGTGGCGCCACGGCAATGGTGATGGCCACCACGGAACTCGGTATCGTTTGTTGCGCCCACACCACGGCCCCGTTGCCCAGGAACAGCAGGAGGAAGCCCGTGAGCAGGGCCTTCCACAGGCCGCCCACGGGGAACACCGGCGTGCGCGTGATCGCGCACCACGCGAACAGGAGGGTGCCCGCGACGGCGAAACGCAGGCCGCCGAGCATGAATGGCGGGAATCCCGTGAGCGCCTCCTTGATGCCGTAATACGTACTTCCCCAGATGATGTAAATGGCGGCGAAGGCCAGGTACACCTTCAGGCGGGAGGGTTCACCCTGGCTCACGGGGCGCAAAGATGTTCAATGTTCGTACCGACCTCCGCATCGGGGATCCGAAGTGGTTGTGCGGTGGTCGCCGCGATCGACCGGACGCGCCGACCGGAGCGGGTCCGGGGAACGCGGATCCAGGGAACGTGCCGGTAGAGCGATCTTTGGCGCATGAGCGAGTATCGCGTCAAGATCCTGAACACCGAGTTCATCACCCCGGATGTGAAACGGTTGACGGTGGAGAAGCCCAAGGGCTACGTGTTCACCCCCGGCCAGGCCACGGATGTGGCCATAGATGCGGACGGTCTGCGCGATCAATGGCGGCCCTTCACGTTCACCTCGCTCACCACGTCGCGCCACCTCGAATTCATCATCAAGATCTACCGTGATCACGACGGTGTGACCAAGCGGATCGGGCTGCTGCACGAAGGCGATGGCCTGATCCTGCAGGAACCGTTCGGCACCATTGAATACCGTGGCCCGGGCTTCTTCATCGCCGGTGGGGCCGGGGTAACACCCTTCGTGGCCATCCTGCGCGACCTCCACCACAAGAACGCGATCCGCGGCAACACGCTGCTGCTCACCAACCGCATGGCGGTGGATGTGATCATGGACGAGGAGTTCACCAAGATGCTCGGGAAGAACTTCCTGAAGATCTTCACGCGGCAGAACGTCCTCGGCTTCCATGAACGCCGGATCGATCGCGACCTGTTGATCACGCTGGTGCAGGATTTCGATCAGCACTTCTACGTCTGCGGTCCGGAGGGTTTCGTGAAAGACATCAACGCGCTCCTGGTGGATCTGGGGGCCTCTGCGGAGCAGCTCGTGTTCGAGCGCTGAACGCGGCCCATGCGCGATGTGGTCCCGTTCGCCGGGGATCCAAAGACGCAGGGACCGGTCGCAGCGAAGCACCAAAGGCACGAGCGGCCTATTTTCGCGCGGAAGCCCAAGACTGATGTCCCGAACCCGAACCGCGACCGAAGCCGAGATCACGCTGGACGAACTGAAGGAGGAGATCCTGCGGGACTACGCCTTGTGCGTCACCAGCCGCGAGGCGTCCCTCATCGGGCGTAAAGAGGTGCTGGGGGGCAAGGCCAAGTTCGGGATCTTCGGCGACGGCAAGGAACTCGCACAGGTGTGCATGGCCAAGCAGTTCCGCAATGGCGACTGGCGCAGCGGCTACTACCGGGACATGACCTTCATGTTCGCCATCGGCGAGCTCACCGTGCAGCAATGGTTCGCGCAGTTGTACGCGCACGCCGATGTGCAGGCCGACCCCAGCAGTGCGGGACGGAGCATGAACGGCCACTTCGCCACACGGAGCCTGGATGAGAACGGTGTGTGGAAGGACCTGATGGCCCAACCGAACTCCTCGCCGGACATCTCCCCCACCGCCGGCCAGATGCCGCGGCTGCTGGGATTGGCGCAAGCCAGCAAGGTGTTCCGCAACAACAGCGCGTTGCACAGTGGCTACGAGCGATTCAGCGACAAGGGCAACGAGGTGGCCTTCGGCACCATCGGCGATGCCAGCACCAGCGAGGGCCACTTCTGGGAAACGATCAACGCCGCATGCGTGCTGCAAGTGCCCATGGCCATGAGCGTGTGGGACGATGGGTGGGGCATCAGCGTGAGCAAAAAATACCAGACCACCAAGGGCAGCATCAGCGCGGTGCTCGCGGGGTTCGAAAAGGAGGAAGGCACCAACGGTCTGCGCATCCATCGCACGAAGGGATGGGACTACGCGCACCTGAACAAGACGTATGAAACGGCCATCGCCCGATGCCGCGAGGAGCACGTGCCCTGCCTGATCCATGTGGAGGAGGTGACGCAACCGCAAGGCCACAGCACCAGCGGAAGTCACGAACGGTACAAGACCAAGGAACTGCTGGAGTGGTACAAGGTGTACGACTGCAACGTGAAGTTCCGCGAATGGATCCTGGGATTCAGGCCCGGCGGTACACCGATCACCACGGAGGAGGAGTTGAGCGCCATTGAAACGAATGCGAAAGCGGAAGCACGAACCGCGCAGAAGGCCGCATGGAAGGCGTTCCAGGACTCCATCAAGGGTGAACGCTTGGAAGTGCTGGGCCTGCTGGAGGGCATCGGTGGCGCATGCGGAGCCATCGCCGCGGAGCTGCGGAACGAAGCGGCGCCCGGACGCAAGGAGGTGATGAGCGCCGCCCGCCGTGGGATCCTGGCATCACAGGGATCCAGTTCCGTACTGGTTGAACAACTGGGCTCCTGGGTGGAACGTGAAACCCGCGCCAACCACGACCGCTACGGCAGCCATCTCTACAGCCAGAGCGGGCTGTCCTGCCTTCGCGTGCCGGAAGTGCCCGTGCGTTACGACAACGACGAGCAGGTCGATGGGCGCGTCATCATCCGGGACAACTTCGCGGCGCTCTTCGAGAAGGAGCCGTTGCTGCTCACCTTCGGGGAGGACACCGGGAAGATCGGCGATGTGAACCAGGGCATGGAAGGCATGCAGGCACGGTTCGGCGAGTTGCGCGTGAGCGACACCGGCATACGCGAGGCCACCATCCTGGGCCAGGGCATCGGCCTGGCGCTGCGCGGTCTGCGGCCCGTGGCCGAGATCCAGTACCTGGACTACCTGCTGTACTGCATTCAAGGGATCAGCGACGACCTGGCCACGGTGCAGTGGCGCACGAAGGGCGGCCAGAAGTGCCCGCTCATCATCCGTACGCGCGGCCACCGCCTTGAAGGTATCTGGCACAGTGGCAGCCCCATGGGCACCATCGTCAACAGCGTGCGCGGTGTGGTGGTGTGCGTGCCGCGCAACATGCAGCAGGCCGCCGGCATGTACAACACCTTGATCCAAAGCGACGACCCGGCCCTGGTGATCGAATGCCTGAACGGCTATCGCAGCAAGGAGCGCATGCCGTCGAACCTCGGCGAATTCACCGTGCCCATCGGCATCCCCGAAACGGTGCGCGAAGGCAGCGACCTCACGATGGTGAGCTATGGCAGCACGCTCAACCTCTGCGCCAAGGCGTGTGACATGCTGTCCGACCTCGGGGTATCGGTCGAACTCATCGATGTGCGCACGCTCCTGCCGTTCGATCGCGAGCACCGGATCGTGGAGAGCCTGAAGAAGACCAGCCGTCTGTTGGTGGTGGATGAGGATGTCCCCGGTGGCGCCAGCGCGTACATCCTCCAACAGATCCTTGAGGACCAGGATGGATATCGCTGGCTCGACAGCACGCCCGCCACACTATCGGCGAAAGCCCACCGGCCGGCCTACGGCAGCGATGGGGACTACTTCAGCAAGCCCGGTGTGGAGGATGTGGTGGAAAAGGTGATCCGGATGGTCAGTGAGTGAGTCGGACCGACCGGCGATACTGGCTATCGGATCGGTGCGTACGGGCCTATCTTTCCCGGGCCATGTTCCGGATGACCTGCACCACCCTGCTTTTCACCACGGTGCTCGCCAGCATGGCGCAGGCCACCGTGCTGCCGGTCGGTGGCGATGCCTCCGCCCCTGCGGGCAGCTTGAGCTGGTCGTTGGGCCAGGTGGATCGCATCAGCCTCACTAGCGACCAGGGAAGTACGGCGCAGGGCGTTCAACAACCCTACGAGGATATGGGTACATCCATCACGGATCCACGGGGAGCGGATGACTTCTTGCTGGTGCCCAACCCCAGTGACGGGGACGCGATGCTGTACGCAACGGACCTCGCATCCGGCGGCCGGGCCTGGAGGCTCGCCGACGCGGAGGGCCGCACGGTGATGAAAGGTCCACTACGCGGCGATCGCACCCCGATACCGGTCTCGTCGCTCGCCCCGGGGGCCTACTGGCTGATGGTCCAATGCACGGACGGATCGCGAACAACACTCACCCTGCTGAAACAATGAAACGGACGAACCTCCTCGCCTTGCTCCTGTTGTTCACCACGGTACTGAACGCTCAAGCTCCCCAACGCATGAGTTTCCAAGCCGTGGTGCGCGATGGCGATGGTGCACTCGTGACCAACGGGACCGTGGGCATGCGGATCAGCGTGCTCCAGGGTGGCGAGAACGGGACAGCGGTGTATGTGGAAACGCATGAGCCGCAGACGAACGCCAATGGACTGATCACCTTGGAAGTGGGTGGCGGCACCGTGGTGAGCGGCACCATGGACGCCATCAACTGGGCCGAAGGGCCCTATCACCTGAAGACCGAAACGGATCCCGAAGGGGGTACGGATTATTCCGTGGTGGGCAGCAGTCAGCTCCTGAGTGTTCCGTATGCACTGCACGCGGCCAACAGCGGCATTGGTCCGCAAGGCCCTGTAGGGCCGCAGGGGCCGCAAGGGCCACCTGGCACAAGTGACTGTCCGATCATTCACACCGCCGATGGACGAGCCGTGGTGTACACCGCCACCACGGCGCACGGGGTGGGTCTTTCCTCCGTGGGGGGCACCCAGTGGTACGCCACCACCTTGGACGGGCCGGTGCTGGGCAGCATCACATCGGACAGCAGCGTGGTGCTTTACACGGCCACCACCGCGTACGGCTTCGGCCTCTCATCCACCGGAGGGAGCTCATGGTACCTCAGTGCCTTGGATGGCGACCCGTTGGGGGCAGTGGCAGCCAGTGGCCGCATCGTGGTCTTCACGGGATCGACAGCCCATGGCTTCGGCCGCTCATCCACCGGGGGCACCAACTGGTACATCTCCACTTTGAGCGGACCGGTGAACAACCACGTGGTGGCGGGCAACCGGATCGTGCTCACTACGGGAACGAGCGCATACGCGTTCGGCCTGTCAAGTGTCGGGGGCAGCCAATGGTTCGTTTCGGCGCTTCCTTCCGCTCCGCTGGGCGGCATAGGCACCCGTTGACAGGTAGAATTACCGCTTCACCATCGACCGCCCTGGCCGAACCGGGTCCTGTCCTTTGGCTCCCAATACGAATACTTGTGCGCCTCGTAGGCCAACTCTTTGGTGAAGAGCTTGATCAGGATCAGCCCCGCTGCGAAGCCCCCCACGTGCGCCCAGAAAGCAACGCCACCACCGCCACCTTCCTTGGCCAGATCGATCGAGCCTCCGAGGACCTGCATGCCCAACCAATAGAGCAGCATGGTCCAAGCGGGCAAGGTGAAGCGGATCGGGATGATGCCGAGTGGAACGATGCACCACACCTTCACCTTGGGAAAGATCAGCAAATAGGCACCCATCACGCCGCTGATGGCGCCGCTTGCACCGACCATGGGAACGATGCTCGCGGGGTTGGCCAGTACCTGGGCCGCAGCGGCACCCAGACCGCAAAGCAGGTAGAAAACGAGGAAACGCCCGCGCGTCATGCTGTCCTCGATGTTGTTCCCGAAAAGCCAGAGGAACCACATGTTCCCGATGAGGTGCATCCACGAACCGTGCAGGAACATGCTGCTGAGGATGGTATGCCACTGGGGTCCGGCATCCACCAGGCAGGCCAGGCCATCGCCCATTTCAAAACCGGTACCCGGCTCGGCCAGGCCGGTCACCTCACCGGGAATGAGCCCCAGATCACACACGCTGGCGGCCAACGCATAGGCCGAGCCGGCACCCTGCACCAGCAGCCACATCAGCGCATTGGCCACGATGATGGCGATGGTGATCACGGGTGTGCGCTGGGTCGTATTCTCGTCGTGGTAAGGGAACATGTGCGGGACAAGGTAGCGTTGTGCACAAAAGTCCGACCCCGGCCATCGCATCCGTAAGAGGCGACGGCCGGGGCCGTTCAGTTGGACCGGTACACGATCAGTTCCTCACCAGGCACTCGCGCGCTACGCCAGTGGCCGACCGCAATTCCAGGATGTACATGCCCTCCGGTGTGTTGCGCAGGTCCACCCGCAACGACCTGCGCCCGGAAGACCGCTCCGTGCGGACCACGGAACCGTTCATATCCAGGATGCGCACATCAACGGACCCGTCGTCGGGCAGGAGCACATGGAAAAGACCTTCGCTCGGATTGGGGTACACGACGGTGCGCGTGCGGCTCGCTTCCGCCATCGCGGTATTGATCACGGTGACGTCGAGCGTGTCGGTACCGGAACATGCATTGTTGATGACGTTGACCGCCACCTGGCCCGTAACGTCCCAAACCACCTCGATGGAATCGGTACCCTGGCCGGAAACGATGGTGCCGTTGGTAACCGTCCAATCGTAGGTGTCGCCGATCGCATCGGTGGAATAGATATAGGAACTTCCCGCATCCGCGTTGTCAGCACCGATGATGGAAGCGGCGATGGTGTTGAAGCCGGGCAGGATCACGAGGGTGTCATGCACAATGAAAGCACCCGGACCGAGGTCGCCCAGCGCGCTGAGCCACTGCGGCTGAAGGAACTGGTTCAGCAGCGCGTTATCGGTGCTCTCCACGTAGGCGTCAATGGTGAATTCGAGTGGATAAACACCATCGCTGTTGGGACCGCCACCCGCAGCCGCAGCCCAATCGGCACTGCTCCCTACAATATGGCCACAGCCCACAGCACTGCTCTGTTCGGGCACGTCGCCGCTGTTGTACCAATAGCCCCATTGTCCCTCCTCATCCGCGGAATCCATCACGTCGGTTTCCAGGGTGAGCCCGGCAGGCAGGCCCAGGATCGCATTGATCCGGATGCCGGTGAGATAGACGGTGACCTCATCCCCGCCACCAAGCGGGTTGGCGATCGTGGTATCGGTGATGCCCACCACGGTCTTCGAAGCCAACAGGTCGCAATCCGGGGACATGGGACCCTGTGGATACAGCCCCGGGCCGGACTGGGCGAAGGTCGAGTCAACAGAACACTGGGCCACGGCTTGGGAGGCCAATGTCAGCGCGACGAGAAGGGGTAAGGTTTGCTTCATGAACGTTGTGGTTGGTTGCGGGTGCCGAAAGTAGGGCCCTGACCCAACGACGCCATGGTGCGAACGAAGAGGGGCGGCCCTGGTTGGACCGCCCTCTTCGCCAAACCAGCCCCGGTCATTGTTCCTGACTTGCTCAAGGCCAGGACCGGGGCACCAAAACCTTATTTCGAGGCCACTTCGTTCTCCTGCACGGGCAGGGTCACCAGATTGTGGTCGTAGCTCACCTTCAGCAGGCCACCCTTGGCGAAGGTCACGTGGCCCACCGGGGCAACAAAAGCCAGGTTCTTGTCCTCATTCTGGGGGAGAAGCTCCACATCGAAGCGCACCTTGCGGCTGTCGTCCTTGCTGAACTTGCTGATGCAGTTGGTGGTGTTGATATCGACCACCTTGGTCACGTAGCCGTTCTGGGTGAAGGTGATCAGGGCATGCTCGTTCTCGCCGAGGTTCATGCTGAAGAGACCGCCGAAGCCCACCTCGGTGGTGTCTGCCTGCTGCCCGGCGCGCTGGATGATCACGGTGGTCTTGCGGGTGCCGCCGTCCAGGGTCACCACTTTCCCGTGGAAGGTCACCTCTTTTTCCCCGGCGAAGGTGGCGCTGGCGAGCAAGAGGCTGGCGGCGGCGGCGAGGGTGCGGAAGGTGTTCATGGCAGCGGATGTTTTCGGGGTGCTTGTCGTTCTTGACGGGTCAAAAGTCCCCCGCCCACCCCCGGTTCCCCAGCGAGGATGAGCAGGTGGCGGAAGCGGGTGCGCAGGTGGCGGAGCACCACCCTGCCGGACCCGTCCAGGCGCAAAACCGGGCTGCCCGCCCCCGGCAAACCCCCGAGGCAGGCCGTGCGTCTTACCACCGGTCCCGGTTCATTTGGCGAAGCGGCGACTTGGCCCGACATTTGGGTCCTCACCACACTGAACCCCCAACACAACAGAGCAGATGAGAACGATCCTAACCACGCTGGCGCTGGCCGTCGGCATGAGCCTGATGGCGCAGGATGCCAACGCGGGCAAAGACAAGAAGACCCCCGAGGAGCGTGCCGCCAAACGCACCGAGCAGATGACCAAGGACCTGGGCCTTTCCAGCGAGCAGGTGGCCAAGGTGAACACCATCAACCTGAACTTCGCACGCTACAGTTCCGATGTGGAGGCGGCCGGCAAGGGTGCCGACGTGGAAGGCCGCACCAAGGCGCTCAAGGCCAAGCGCGATGCTGAACTCAAGGCGGTACTCACGCCGGAACAATACACCAAGTACGAGGAGATCCGCGCCAAGAAACAGGCGGACAAGAAGAGCAAGGACGCGGGCAACTGATCCCGGACCGCGCCCACGAAGGGCCCCTTCACCTCTTGATCCCCGTCACCAGGACGGGGGCGGAGAGGCGGAGGGGCTTTTTTTTCGGGTCGGTACGGCCTGGATACTGACAACGTTGACAAAGGAGGAGAAACACCGCCACTCGGGAACTTTGACCCTGATCGGGACGTTACATTCGCGCACCGGAAAGAAAACCCATCCATCACAGCGCAGCTACCGATGAGCGACAAGGCGAAGATCATCCTGGACGGCAAGGAATACGAACTGCCCATCTTCACAGGTAGCGAGGGCGAGAAGGCCATCGATATCAGCAAACTGCGCGATCAGAGCGGGTACATCACGCTCGACCTCGGATACAAGAACACCGGCGCCACCACCAGTGCCATCACCTTCCTTGATGGGGAGCAGGGCATCCTGCGGTACCGCGGTTATCCCATCGAGCAGCTCGCCGAGCAGAGCACCTTCATCGAAGTGGCCTACCTGCTCCTCAACGGGGTGCTGCCCAACAAGAAGGAACTCGACGACTTCGAGAACCAGATCCGTTACCACAGCTTGGTACACGAATCGATGAAGCATTTCTTCGAGTTCTTCCCGAGCAATGCTCACCCCATGGGCATCCTCTCGGCGATGGTGAACTCATTGAGCACCTTCTATCCCAAGAGCCAGATACCGCACCGTTCGGAATCGGAGCGGATGCGGACCATCTACCGGCTCATCGCCAAGATGCCCACGCTGGCCGCGATCAGTTACAAGAACAACCAGGGACACCCCTACATGTACCCCGATAACAAACTGGGGTACGTGGAGAATTTCTTGTACATGATGTACGCGCTGCCGACCGAGTCGTACAAGGCGGACCCCGTGGTGGTGGACGCCCTGAACAAGCTGCTGATCCTGCACGCCGACCACGAGCAGAACTGCAGCACC
>JAFDZE010000045.1 GCA_018267155.1 Bacteroidota bacterium
CGAACGGTCACCAGCAAGGCCGGGCTCCCCGGGCCGCAGGGTCGGGTGCTTCCATCCGGATTGGATCCCTTCCTGCGCAAGTACCTCGTGGGCGATACCATCCGTGTGCCGCGCGCCAAGCATTTGATCGATCATGTGATCACGGTACCCAAGGGCTATGGCCTGGTGCTGGAGAAGGGCGCCCGGCTCAACATGACCGCGGGCAGTGGGATCATCGTCCATGGTGCGCTGCACGCCCGGGGTACCCAACTCAATCCGGTATTCATCAGGCCTGCGGACGAGGGCGCGCCGTGGGCGGGGATACATGTGACGGGTACGGGCAGCACCCGGTGCGTGCTGACCGGCCTCCGAATGAGCGGGGGAGGTGCATCCATCGGGGGGGAGGGGGCCGTGAATGCCATGCTCGCATTCCAAGGTTGCGAGGTGCGTATGAGCGGTTGTGCGATCAACGGGTCCGGCGCGGGAGCAGCGATCGATGTGCATCATGGAAAACTGTCCATGAAGGAGACCTGGTTGGCCGGTGGACAAGTTCCGCAATTGAACATCACGTTCGCCGATCTGGAGGCGGAGGGATGCACCTTCGTTGGTGAGGGATGCCCAACAGGCGTGCTGGCCCGAGGCGCACGGATCACCCTCTCCGACCTATCCTTCAGCGGGTACAGCGGGACCGCGCTGGACCTGGCGTTGCGTTCACACGTGCAGGCCGTGCGGGTCGGCTTTACAGGCAACGGCAAGGACAAGTCGATGGACGCCACGAGTACGTGGGAGTCGGGTGGGTCCGCGGTCCTGATACAGTAGGGTAAGTCGGAAGCCACCGGCCCGGTTGCACAGCCAAGCAAATCGGGTGAATTCGGCTGGGGATCCGTCGGTTTGTTCGTCGTTTTCAACACCGTCTTGTTGGTAAGAGGTTCGCGGATATCTTGCGCGCTTTCTTTTTCGTAGAAGGCCCCGTGAACAGGCAACCTGCACCCCATTTCGGCGTACGTACACGCTTGATCGGCTGCGTCCTGCTCTCATCCATTTCGTTCTGTACGGCCTTCGCGCAAGCCCCGTCATCGGAGATCGTTGAGGCCGTGGTGGTTTACGGGGACCACAAATTGATCGAGCAGGACGAGGTCCTCACCGATGAGGAGTTGAGCACCATGCTCGATTCGTTGTGTACGCTGGATCCAGCACCCCAGGACCTGATCCGCGACCTGCGCTTGTTCCAGCGCATCCGTCGGATGGACCAGTCACAGATGATCACCCTGATCGATTCGTTGTTCGAATTGGACACTGTTCCCTACGCCTTGGTGAACGAGATCAACCTGTACGCGGACCAGATGCCAACGCGGCAGGCGGTGGAAGAGAGCGGTGTGCAGACCTGGAGCCACCACGTTGATGAACCCGGATACGAGCTGTACGGCGAATGGAACACGGTGAGTCCGAACGCGTACGGGGTCGAGTTGTCCTCGGCCGATTCCATTCTGCAGTTGCGGTTGTGCGATCCCGGGCAGGACTGCGGATTCAGCATGCCGGTTCCACCGATCATTACCAGTCGTTTCGGTTACCGCGATGGCCGCAACCACAATGGCATCGACGTCGATCTTGAGGTATGGGATACCGTTCGCGCCGCTTTTCCCGGCGTGGTACGCTTTGCAGGCACTTATGGCGGGTTCGGGCGATTGGTGGTGGTGCGTCATTTCAACGGACTGGAGACCTTCTATGCCCATCTCCACCGCATCAAAGTGGCACCCGGAGCGGAGGTGGACGCGGGTGAGCTCGTGGGGCTCGGTGGAAGCAGCGGGCACAGTACGGGCAGCCATCTCCATTTCGAGACGCGCTTCAAAGGGATGCCCTTCGACCCCTCGCGCATGATCGACCTGACCACAGGTGAATTGCTGGGCGACACCCTCGTACTCGTACGCACCCGGTCCTCGTTCTCCGCCTATCCCAAGGGGGCCCGATTCCATACTGTCGCGAAAGGGGAGCATCTTAGCGCCATCGCCGATCAGTACGGTGTTCCTCTTGACGCGCTATGCTCATTGAACGGACTCTCGCAACGTGCGCGCCTGCGGGTGGGGCAACGCCTCATGGTGCTCTGCTCCGTGTCCTCCTCGCATCTTGCCGAGGGTTCTGCGTTGCCCTGATCGTTCTCCTCTCGGCCAAGTCCGGTGCGCGTGCGCAGGCCGGCATCACCACGCTGGGGATCCAGGCCAAGCCGGTCATCCCGTTCACGTATTTCGATCCGATCGCGAAGGTGGATGCGCCACCGCTGCACGGTTCCGCTGAGATCACCGGGGGCTTCGCCTTCGGCATGGCCGTTCGCATCGGCCTCACCAGGGCCATCTCCCTTGAAACAGGTATCAGTCAGATCACCCGCCGGTTCGATGTGGCCTTCTCCAACGACACCAATGGATATGCCGTCAGCGACAAGGTCCGACTGGTGGGCTACGAGATCCCCGTGCTCGCCATGGTGTACATCCGCCTCGGTCGGGACACGTGGATGAACAACGCGCTCGGCGTGAGCGCCGACATGTATCCGAGTGATGCCGTGCGCACGCAGGATTTTTCGAGGGTGTACATGGCCCGGAAGAACTGGATAAGCCCCGGTATCGTGGCCAACATCGGTTTCGAGTACCGCTCCCCCAAGAGCGGATGGTTCTACCTGGGGGCCACCTACCACCGTCCCTTCGGCAACATCGCACGTGCCGAGTACACGTGGTACGACCGGTCAGCGTTCGGCACGACCGTTTTCGCGGGAATTGCCGGCAGTTACCTCACCGCGGATCTGCGCTACTACTTCCACAACGACCCGGACAAGTCCCGACGCAGGAAAGCCGATACACGCAACAGGGGCGGCGACCAATAGGCCGTACGCGACCCTGTTCGTGTTCGGTGGGCTGTTCCGATCACCCGGCCCGGATATATTCGGAGCCCATCCCACCTTCAATGAACCACCTGTACGCGCCATTCCTCCTGCTCCCGTTCCTTCCCGCCATCGTCCGTGCGCAAGGCGATGATTGTGCTTCCGCATTGGCCGTGGTCCCGGGCGCATACAGCGCGGATGGACCTTCGGCCGGAGGTGGTGCCGGCCAGGACGGTGCGCTCAACGCCGATTGGTATCAATGGACGGCTTCGGAACAGGTGTACATCACCGTGCAAAGTTGCGGGTCAGGGGTTGATACACGCTTGCACGTGTACACGGGGACCTGCGGCGAACTTGAACTGGTGGCCAGCGACGATGATGGCTGCCCGGAGGGTGCATCAGGTGGGAGCCTTGTGGCCAACCTGCTTGTGGATGCGGGTGCCACGTATTACTTCGAGTGGGACGATGCGCACTCCACAGCGGGCTTTGATTGGTCCTTCCAACCGCATGCCTGTCCGTCCATTGTTCCGGTCGTCACCACCACGCTCGGCGGGGTTTCGCTGGATTGGACGGTCGTGTCGCCGGGCGCCGGATACCTCATCGAATACGGGCCCTCGGGCTTCACGCCCGGATCAGGCACCACATCCACAGGCACGCAGGACGATACGCAACCACCGGTGATCATTTCGGGCTTGTCGGAGGGGCAGGCCTATGACTTCTATATCTCCTCGGGATGCGGTGGCGGCGATCCGTCGCCCGTCACAGGCCCATGGGCCGCGATCGCGGGAGGGAATACCTATCCCAACGACGATTGTGGCAACGATCAGCCCATCACGTGCGGCACGATCACCAATGGCAGCACCCTCCTTGCCGTAGAGGATGGCACCCCGGAATGCGTCACCTCCGTTTCGGCGCCCGGTGTGTGGTACGGCATCTCCGACCTGGGCGGCACCGTGGTGCTCAGCACATGCGACGGCAGTAATTATGATACTAAAATAGTGGTGTACACCGGCCCGTGCGATGATCTGGTCTGCGTGACGGGGAACGACGATGGCCCTTTCGATTGCGAATTCGGGAGCAATGTGGTGCTGAACGCTGAGGCGGGCACCGCGTATCACGTGCTGGTACAGGGGTACAACGGTGCCGTGGGCGACTTTGCGCTGGCCATGAACTGTTCGGACTGTTCGTTGCCGACGAATGTCTCGGTGGTCGCTGCGGACGACTTCGCGGTGATGAACTGGATCACGGCCAATGCCGATGGGACCTTCAGCCTGGAGTTCGGGCCGGATGGCTTTGCCCCGGGCACGGGAACGGTGATCAGTGGAACGGTGGGCGTGGATGGACCGCCGGTCACGATCGCGGGATTGACGTTGTCCACTGACTATGACCTGTACCTGACCGAGGATTGCCCCGGTGGTGCGGGGATCAGGCGCGGTCCATGGAGCTTCACCACGCTGGACACGGCCCCGGAGGACAATGCCTTCTGCGAGACCGCGAGCGGACTCACCTGCGGATCCACGGCGGAAGGGAACACGGCGATGGGCGTACTGGCCACGCTGCCCTATTGCGGATCCGCGTATGTGACCGCCCCGGGTCTGTGGTACACCTTCACCGGTGATGGGAATGATGTGACGTTGAGCACGTGCAATGACGCGGAATTCGACACCAGGATCAGTGTTTTTTCGGGCGACTGCCCGGCACCGGTGTGCGTGGCCGGCAATGATGATGCGCCGGGTTGTGGTGGCAACACGAGTTCGGTGACCATCCACACGGAGAACGGGGCGTCCTATCTGGCCTACGTGCATGGTTACAATGGCGCCACGGGTGCGTTCACCATCAGTATGAACTGTGCCGCACCCTGCTCGCCAGCAGTGAGCGGGGATGATTGCACCACCGCCATTACGCTCGTGCCGCAACCGCTTTCCGATTGCGTTCCGACCACGGGCACCAACGTGTGCGCGTACGAAGGTCCCTTGCCGAATCCGGACTGTGATCCGTACTCCGCTGCGCACGACGTATGGTACGCGATCAACACCGGCCCGTCGTCGGACCATACGATCACCGTGGCTACCGTCACCGCCTCCCCGGTTCTGGTGGCGCTGTACGGGTCGTGTGACGAGGCTGGTTATATCGCCTGCCATGATCCCTCCGAGGGGGCCATTGTGCTGACCGGCCTCGACCAATCCGCGACCTACTACTTGCGCGTGTGGAATGAGGGCGGACCCGATGCGGGCACCTTCACCATCTGCGATGAGGCGCCCATCGTCACCCGGATCGATGAACCGGGGAGCGACGCCCCGTTGCGCGTTTGGCCCGTGCCCGTGGATGATGTGCTCGCCTTGGATGGCGTGCCAACTGGCAGCGAACGCCTGGTCGTACGCGATACGCAAGGCCGCCAGGTGGGATCAAAGCGGGTGGATCGCACGGGCACCATGACCTTGGATCTCGGGATGCTCGCGCCGGGGGCATACACGGTCCACGTGATAGGCCCTCAACCGCAGGTGGTACACGTGGTGGTGCGGTAGTGCCGATCCGGCATCCGTCCTCCCTCTTTGCTTGTCGTTCCAGCATTACGGTATCATATATCTTCGGCCGGGTTTCTCCGCCGTGCAGGTCCACCTACGGGACCATCCGGTTGTTGCGCCCTGCGAAAGGATCACGACGCATCCCTGGACCGGTCTGCGAGCCGGACACCTGTGGAGCGGTACATGGTGGGTCGTCAAGGATCCCGGACGTCACCAAGGGAAGCTTTCCCTGGGATCAGGAGCCTTGCTGATCATTTTTTCGCGGTACCACTGTCGCCCGCCTTCAGCACGTTGATCCACTGTCCCTTGCTGCGCGCGTTCACCGTGTTGTCGTACATGGCCGCGCAGGTGACGGCCGGCAGGTAGAAGCGACCGGTGTACGCTGCATTGAGGAATACACGGTAGGTGACCTGCTGTCGCGCATCGAGGTCAAAATAGGTCATCACCCGGTCGTCACGGATGTCCTGGTATTCATACGAACTATTGGTCTGCGCCCGTTCGGTGCCCTCCAGGCGGCTGTTGCGGATCTCCCAGCCACTGGGGAACACCTGCGTGAGCGCCAGTTCCTGATACTGCCCACGGATGCCGGGGTGGCGTACGGTCACCACCGCCTGGAAGTCGGTTCCCTGCTCGATGGAGGCTGGATCGATGCGCTGTCCGTTCATGGTCTGATAGGAAACATCCAGCGCCAGACCATTGTTGGCCGCGAGTTCATCGCCGGGCATGGGCGTGCCGGTGCGCACAACGCGTGCGTAGATCAGGTTCTTGCCGGTGTTGATGATGGACAGCTTCCGTTTCCCGTCGGGCACGGGCAGATCGATGCGCATCACGCTTTTGCTGCTGGACCGGTTCTCCGACTTTCCGGCGATGGACACGGTGAAGTTCAGGCCCTGACCCATCTGGTCGCTGGAGACCATGCGGCTGATGGCGAGCAGGCCCCAGGCCGTGCTCTGCGTGCTGTACCAACTGTCGCGCCCCAGGTTCTCGGCGATGCGTTTGATCACCGGGGCGGCAGCGGTGCGGTCGTCCATGCGCAGCAAGGCCTCCGCGATCACGGCGTCATCACGCAAGTCGCTGCCGAAGGTCCGGCCCATACCGGCGTATGCGGTGGAGCCGGTGGCGAGTCCCTGAACGATCTCCCGCGCAACGTCCTTGCGGTTGCCGATGGCGTATGCGGCTGCGAGCATCCATCGGGCCTGGGTGCCCAGGTCGGGCAGGGTGCGCAGGCGGTTCATGGAACCGATGTCCACAGCGTTGGCCAGGGCCATCACGTACAGGCGGTAGGCCTGGGTGAGTTGGTGGTCATCGTTGGTCCATCCACCTGGGAGCGTATTGGTCCAGCCGCGGGCGGAGGATCGCATGTGGCTGAGCCATTTGTCCTTCATGCCCGGAGGTGATACGAAGCCCGCCCGTTCCGCCTCGACCAGGAAGTGCCCGGCCCAGATCGTGCTCCAGTCGTTCACATCGTCCCCGCCGGGCCAGTAGCTGAATCCGCCGCCCGGTCGCTGGAACGACCTGAGTCGGCGCAGCCCGGCCTCCACGTTCCCGCGCATCTCCCCGGCTGTGCGGCTATCGGTTACGATCACGTCGGCGAGGAACAATTGCGGGAAGGCCGCGCTGGTGGTCTGTTCGATGCAGCCATGCGGGTAGCTCACCAGGTACTGGAGCCTGCGCCCGAGGTCCAGTGCTGGAATGGTGCTCACTTCCAGGTAGGCCGAGTTCGTTCCGGGGAGCCCGTTAGGTGCCGGGATGTCCTCCCACGACCTGCCGGCATCCACCACGGCCTCACGCATGTCGGTCTGGGGCTGGTTGGGTTGTCGAACGTCCAACTCGATATGGTGGACGGCCTGATCGCCGGCCCCCGTGGCCGTCACTTTGACCGTGCCCTTGCCGATGCGGTCCTTGGTGCGCACCCGGAACACGCTCACCTGGTCGCCCATGCTGTTGAAGCTGAGCTGCCGTTGCGTCCCGTTCTCCACGGTGAAGAGGTCGTTCGTCACCAGATCCAACGTCACGTTCTTCACCTTGGGGTCCATGGCGAAGACGGTGACGGGCAGGTCGATCGTTTCGCCCGGGCCAGCCACGCGTGGCAGGGTGGCCAGCAACATCAACGGCTTGCGTACCGGGACGGTCTTCTCCGCATTCCCGTATGCCCGCTGGCCATCGGTGGCCACCACCATCACCCGCACGCTCCCCACATAGTTGCTGATGGTGAAGCTGTGGTGGGCTTTCTTGCCTTTGGCCAGCGAGAAGGGGCCCACGTAGCGCACCACGGGCTTGAAGCGGTTGGCTTTGGCCGCCGCGTCGGGTGCGACATCATCGCTGCCGCCGAGCGCCAGAACATGCGCCATCTGCTGCCCGAAGGCACCGATCACCATATCATAAAGATCCCATGTCCGCACCCCGAGCGCTTCACGCGCGTAGAAATGATCCCACGGGTCGGGAGTTTTGAACCGGGTCAGGTCCAGCAGGCCCTCGTCCACGATCGCAAGGGTGTACGTCATGGCCTTCCCGTCGGTCTCAGCCACCTCCACGTTGAACGGTACATCGGTGCGCACCTCCTGGGCCATGGCGATCACCGGCGTCACATGCGTGGCCTTGTCCTCCACGGGAATGGGGATCACACCATAAAGGCGCATGGGCCGGTCGTTGTCGCGTGTCCGTTCATGCGGTTGCACGAGCATCACATGGGCGTACACGTTGGGCGCCATCTCCGCCGTAACGGGGAACTCGAACCGTGTTTCCTTCTCCTTCAGGTCCACCCACCGGGTCTCCAGGACACGGCTGCCGGACTCAAGGCTCACCAGTGCGCGGCCGGTCCCCCCGGAAGGGATGGTGAGCACGCAGTTATCGCCCACCCCGTATGTTGGCTTGTCGGCGTTGAAGGTGAGCATGGCGGCCTCCTGGTCGTCCTGGCGGCGGCTTCGGCCTTCATAACCGGGCCAGTCCACATAGAGTTGTGCGGCACAAACGTGACCGCTCGCCGGGTCGCTCACGCGCACCACATAGCGTCCCCATTGGGGCCGGTCCACTCGGAAGGGGATGCGGGCACGCCCCTGCGCGTCGGTGACCAGATCCTGTTCACTCAGGATCATACTGCTGGGTGCGTTCATGTACCCGCCCTGGCTCTCCATGTCGCCGTGCCACCACCAGTTGAAACTCACTTTCACCACGGCGGCCTTCAGTGCATGTCCCGCGAGCGGGCGGCCCTGGGGGTCAAGGGCGACCGTGGTCAGGTTGTAGGTCGTATCGGTCACGTACGACCCCCATGCTCCGGTGGCTTCCGGCGCACGCACGCCCACATAGGAATCGTATGGATAATATACCGCGTTGATGCGGTCCATACTGGCATCGCCACCGGCCTCGAACACACGCGTGACGATGCTTGTGTTCACAGCAGCGGGTGCGCTGCTGTTCAGCTCCGGTGCGAATGGGAACCCGGCATCGCCCTCGCTATTGAGCGTCCCGTCGAACACGGTCAGCTCATCCGAGCGCACATCGGTCCGGAGGTCGTTGAAGTTGAATTTCTCGTAGCCCTTGAAATCGGCATCACCGGGAGACAGTGTGACGGTGGTGCGCGCCTGCAGGCCACGGGCCGGAGCACCATGGAGCCATGTGCTGTGGAGTTTCACGAGCTGATCCCTGCTCCTGCGGGTGATGCGTGCCCCATCGGACCGGGCCGCGCCCTCGCCGAGGTCCAGCGCGATGCGCAGTCGGTTTGGTTTCACCGTTTCGATGCGTATGGACTTGTGGAAGGTGGTGCCGCCCACGGTCACGCGCGCGCCCCAAACACCGGTCGGGGCGTCGGGTGATGTGGCACAGCGGAAGGCGTACACGCCCCCGGTACCTCCGGTGCGAACGAGGCGCTGGTCCAAGCGACCTTGGGGGTCGCTGAGTTCAAATACTACCGGATGGTCCTTCGGCAGTTTGTTCCCGGCGTCCTGCAGGATGAAGCCGAGGTACAATGAATCACCCGGGCGCCACACCCCACGTTCGCCGTACAGGAAGCCTTTCAGGCCCTTGTCCACTTCCTGGCCCCCCACATCGAAGGAACTGACGTTGAGGGCCCCGCCATCATCCAGCTTGAGGTATCCCCGCATGGCGCCTTTGCTGGCCATTACAAGGAACGGGCGGTGCTTGCTGGTGGGCAGGGTGATCAGTCCCTCGCTGTTCGTGACCGGCGCACCAAGGCTTTGCCGCTGGAGGTCGAGCACTTCGATCCGCACACCGCTCATGGGCTTGGCCGTGCGCAGGTCGCTGGCGGCCACCAACAAGGACCCATCGTTACCGCGTTTGGCGATCAGGCCGATGTCCGAAGCGAGGATGTTGCGGGAGACCACGCTGGCCTTGCCTCGGAAGTAGCTCTCTGAACACGGATCCTCCCGCTCGTTGTAATTGTACTCATCCTCGTAGTAGCCGCCTTCATCGTAGTACCAGTAGTCCTGGTCGGGGTTGTCCCACTCCTCCTGATCGCCACCGGTGTCCTCGTTCATTTCTGCGAGCGCGGGGGGGGCTTCACCGCCGCCACAGGGATAGGTGGATTGCGACTTCCGGAAGCCGATGCTGATGCGATAGATGGCTCCCGGCTCGGCCTTGATGAGCTGCGCAAGGTCGAGGTGATAGGTATTCCAGCGTCCGGTCACGTTGCCATCCGCGTTGTCCAGTGGAATGGTCTTTTTGACCAGCAGGCGCCCCGTACGTGCCAGTTCCCGCTCGCCATCCAGGGCGTTCACCTGCAGGAATTGTGGAACATTATCGGTATAGATCCGAACGATGCGGACATCCACGGCGTTCAGGTTCACCGCTTCAAAGGGGAAGTAGAGACCATCGGTCGATGGCAGGATGACGCCGTTGCCCGAGATGCGCACATTGGGCTTCAACTCCTCGAATTCCAGGTCGGGCACGATGATGTCCTTGCCCAGCACGTTCTGGCTGCCCGTGCGCAACCCGGCGGCCACGAATGCCGAACGTGTGCCGCTGATCCGTTCCGCCGGGTAGAGCAGGAGCTTGTTGCCCTCGATGGCGAGGCGCACGTTCTCCGTACCGCTGATGCCCGCGAGTCCGGAGAGATCCTGTGCGGGATCGAGCGGGTCGCTGAAGAGCAGCGCGGCGTATTGTTCCCCCTCGCTGAAGGTCGCCTGACCGATCAGGTGCAGATCACCGAGCGCAGGTATGCTGAACCGCTCTTCGCCCTGACCCTCACCGCCGATACCGCCATTGTTCCAGCGGAAGATGACCTCGCCGACCTTGTTCCCGCGCATCACGCTGTCGGCCACGGCACGGTGGTAGCTGCCGTTGGGTGCGTGTTCCCAGAGCAGGGTGAGCGCCCGACCATCCTGTTCGGCGGTCACGCACTTCTCCAGGTCCGATGGCTCCGCGAGATCGCTGGTGTGCAGACCGACATGCACGCGCTGCCAGTTCGGGTTGCCGGGCGAAACGGGCCCCATGTCGTCCACTTTCAAGCTGATGGATTGAGGAAAGGTGGTGACCTGGAACATGAACGTCTTGAGCGCGGGCGGGACCTCGATCACGTTGCCGAGGTGGAAGCGCACGGTGTACACGGTGTTCTGGTCCAAGCGATCATCTGGCCGGAAAGCGAGGGTGTTGGCGTCGTACCAGGTAACGGTGCCTTTCGCTCCGGGATCCAGGTCGAAGAGGTCCTGGAGCGCGGCCGCGGATGTGTCTTTCCAGGACTGGCCATCAGCGATGCGGATGAGGAGGGGACCACGTGCCGGTATGTGCCCGGCGGTAAAGGCCGGTATGTACGGCGTGAATGCGGCATCGGGCCGGATGGCGGCCTGTTCGCGTTTGCAGGCGGCAAGAACCAGGATCGCACTGGAGGCGCAGAGGGTGAGGTGGCGCACAACGGTGCGCATTCCCCGGTAGGCAGGGTGCATGATCAAGGAAGGAAGAGTGGGAGGCAAGGTAGGATCCCGGTGCATGTGCAACGTAATCGAGGTGAGGGGTATTGCAATATGGCGAAGGTGAATGGAACCATTCCCGGGCTCACAGCGTTGGAAGGCATCGCCGGAGAACCGGTCATCCATGCGCACGACCACCTCTATCATGGCCTGGGCCGTTCTGCTGCCCGCATTGGCCCAGCAAAGCAACACGGAGGAGCACTTGGCGGACCTGGCCGCTCATGCTCGTTCGACCTCCACGGTACCCAGCCACCGATGGTCCGGCGCTGGTGGTCGCTTCGGCCCGGGAGAGATGATCGATCACATGCCTTTGCGTGCCATCGTTTGGGAATTCGGCGATGGTGGCCTTGGCAGCATCCTGCCACCGCAACCTTGGAGCCCGGAGGAGGGCGGGTTATCGCGTGACGAGGATATGGCGCCCTGGCGTGAATATGCGTCCGGTTCACCCTGTGTCTCGCCCGCTGGTCCGGTGGAACAGGCGGAAGCGGTGGGTGAGCCGCGACCGTATATCGCGTCGACGGGCGATCGTTCCATGCTGGTGACCACCGGAATGGGTGGAAGGCGACTGGCCGTGCATGCGGGAGATGGCGTACGTATGAGTGCTGAACTGGCCTCCGGGCGATTCGCCTCCGGCCGTTGGGCACTGATCGATGGTGCGGATCAGCAGTCAGGTCCGTTGTTCCTGACCCTGATCGACAAAGAGACCGGCGAACGCTGGTATGCCGGCGTGCTGGAGCCGTGACCGGACCAATTACTGACCGTCAGGGCAGGCCACGGTATTGTTGGGTGACGTACTTCCCACGCCCAGGATGATCGGGTCGCGATCGTTCCCGTTGCCCGTGTACTTGACCACGCCATCGCCCGTTACATCGGCCAGGCAGCAAGCGCAAGGGGCCGGGTTGTTCGGGCTGGTGGCCCCCACCGCGATGAGCACCGGGTCGCGGTCGTTGTTGGTTCCAGTATATTTTACGATACCGTCCCGGTTCACATCCTCCGGGCAGACGTCCGTGTCGACGATCCGGTACAGCCGGCCATTGTTCACGTTGACGGCCCAAAGCTCCCCACATCGGTCCTCGGCGATGGCCGAAAAACCGTAGATGCCGCTTCCGGTGAAGGTCCCCAGGGATGAGGGATCAGCGGCATCGATCCAATGGATCCTTCCATGGCAGTAGTCCGTGTACACGTACTTCCCGGCCAGTGCGGGGTATTTGTTCCCGCGATAGACCCGGCCCCCGATCACCGAGCACCATTCGCCGCCGTTCGGGCCCTGGCTGCTCCCGTGCGCACCCACGGCAACGGGACCCACATAGGATGACTGGGGCTGACAGCCCGCGGTGTTGTACGCCGCACCGCCCTCATAACAGCGCCAACCGAAATTGGGCCCGCTATTGTTCCCTACGGGCCACTTGTCCACTTCTTCCCATGCGCCTTGTCCTACATCACCGATCCACAGATCCCCTGTCTGGCGATCGAAGCCGAACCGCCAGGGATTGCGGAGCCCGTATGCCCAGATCTCGGGCAGTGCGCCTTGCTGGCCTACGAACGGGTTGTTCGCCGGGATCGAGTATCCGCCGGATGTGGGTGTTACGCGCAGGATCTTGCCGAAATGGAGGCCCAGGTCCTGTGCCCGGTTTCCAGGATCGCCTCCGTCGCCGCCATCACCGGTTGAAAAGTACAATTTACCATCCGGGCCGAAATCGATATCACCACCGTTGTGGTTGGCGTACGGTTGGGCGAGCGACCACATCACCAGCGCGCTGTTCGGATCGGCCACATCGGGGTTGCCGCTCACGTTGTAGCGGGCCACGGCCGTGAAGCCATTGCCGGTGCCGCCCACGTAGAAGACATAGAACCATCCGTTCGCCGCGTACTGGGGATGGAATGCCAATCCGAGCAGGCCCTGCTCCCCGCCGCCGTCGTTCACGATGCCTGTGATGTCGAGGAAGGGGACGGGGTTGATCGCACCGTTCCGCACGATGCGGATGCGCCCAGGGCGTTCAACGACGAACAGGCGCTCATCACCGCAATGGGCGATGTCCACCGGCGATGAGAAGCCGGTGACCGCTTGTTGGAATTGGATGGACTGGGTGTACGAGGCGTTCGCCAGGCACAGCATGAGGAGGAGCAGTGTGGAGCGCATGCAGCAAGTTTGTATCAATGGGCATGCGGGTGGGGACATTACTCGGCATATCCCGGATGTTCCAAGGATCAACGCGCCGATCCGCTCGACGGGAACGATCGCGTTCCTCCCGACCTTCGTAACCTCGCGCATCGTTGATCACCATGGAGACCCCGGCGATCCGCATCGGAACACACGGACTGTCCGTGGACTACCTCGTGCAGCGATACGGTGCGGGAAGCATCAAGGCCTATCTCGTGTCGTTGGGTTCCAAACGCCTGCTCGAGCGCAAGCGGATCATCACCCGGGTGGACCTGTCGATCCTGGAGGGCGAGTGTTTCGGCATCGTGGGGCGCAACGGCAGTGGCAAGAGCACGTTGCTGCGTGCCATTGCGGGGATCGTGGAACCGGTGGAAGGCAAGGTGATCACACGCGGGCGCATCGCACCCATGCTGGCACTCGGGACGGGATTGGAGCCCGAATTGACCGGCGTGGAGAACGTGAAGCTCTGCGCGGCGCTCATGGGGCATGACCGTGCCGGCGCGAGGCGGGTGTTGGACCATGTGCGTGGGTTCAGCGGGCTGGCCGAGGAGGACCTGCGCATGGCCGTGAAACGGTACAGCACAGGCATGATGGCACGGCTCGGCTTCTCCATCGCCACGGCCGATGATCCCGACATCCTGCTGGTGGACGAGGCCTTGGCCGTCGGCGACGCGGGCTTCCAGCAAAAATGCTACCAACGGATCGAAGAATTGAAGCGGCGTGGGGGATCGGTGGTGCTGGTGAGCCATTCCCTGGGCGAAGTGCAACGCGTATGTGATCGGGCGGCATGCATGGAGAACGGACGGGTGGTGGCGATCGGCCACCCGCATGCGGTGGGGATGAAGTATCACGAGCTGCTCGGCATCACCGCACCATGAGCCGGGTGAGCGATGAACGGCGCGCGCTGGATCAGGGGAGCGCCATCGGGTCGGTGAGCGTGGTCATTCCATGTTTCAATGATGGCGCGTTCCTGAATGAGGCCCTGGAGGGTCTGGGAGCTGGGCGGGCCAGGGGCGAAGGCGTGGTCATCGTGAATGACGGCAGTACCGACCCGGGGACGCTGGATGTGCTGGCGGGGCTCCGCATGAGGGGCTACCAGGTGGTCGATCAGGCGAACGCGGGCCTTTCCGCCGCGCGCAATGCGGGATATCGCACCGCCAGCGGGCCGTACATCCTTTTCCTGGATGCGGACAACAAGGTGGACCCGATGCTCATGGACCGGGCCGCGGCGATCCTGGATGCTGATCCCAGCGTATCGGTTGTTTATTCGGACAAGTACGAATTCGGAGGACGCTCCGGGGTGGTGGAACAGCCGGATGTGACGCTCGCTGAATTGCTCATGGGCAACCGTATTGATGCCTGCGCTGTCGTACGGCGATCGGCCTTGGAGGCGATCGGTGGATTCGACGAGGCCATGCGCGATGGCTACGAGGATTGGGATCTGTGGATCCGTCTGATGGCCCAAGGGCATCGGTTCCACCGGATCCCGAAACCGTTGTTCTCCTACCGTGTACGCGAGGGATCCTTGCTGGCACGAACGGCGGTACCGGATACACGCTGGGCCGTGGTGGCCCATGTGGCCGGGAAGCACAAGGACCTGTTCCGGGACCATGCGTGCGAGGTGATCGCGGGGCTGCATCGGATCCAGGCACATGATCGGCTGCTGGTGAGGGAAGCCGAACGGGTGGCACAAGCCGCCAAGGAGACCGCTGCCGTCGCACTGAGGGCGGCCAGAGAGGCCGGAGATGCGCTGAAGGACCTGAACGTGCAGCGCGATGCGCTAAGGGCCGGGATCCAGGCAATGCGCACGCGGGCCGAAGCCGGTGAAGAAGCGCATGCCAAGGCGGAACAGGCTCTGGAGCGTGCTGATGCCGCCTTGGCCGTGTTGGCGAAGGAGAAGGATGTGTTGGCCATCGAGGCGCACAGGTTGGTGGGAGAGGTGGATCGGGCATTCAAAGCATTGGACGTCCACCGCGAACATGGTCGTGCGTTGCAAGCACTGCTGGGGCAGTACGAGGAGCGCATCAAGGCCATGGAGAACAGTCGGCTGTGGCGGGCACGCCGCGCCTACCACAAGATGCGGGCGTTGTTGCGGACGGACAGCGGCGCCTCGAAGAAGGGCTTCAAGTGGCTGCGGCGCGTCGTTTTCATGGTGAGTGGAAAGGGGCGGGCCATCCTGCGGAAGTTCATGGCCAAGGTGTTCCGCACGTTGTACCTGTGGACCGAGATCCGCCCGGTGCGGATCCTGGTTGGCGATGATCAATTGCAGGCGGCCGCGATCGACCATGCCGACCCGTACGCGCAATGGATGGCCAGGCATTTCGCCCGTCCAGTCGACCTGCAGGGATACCGGGATGACGTCCCGCTGCTCGCCTTTCAGCCGCTGGTCAGCATTGTGATGCCCGTGTACGAGCCACCCGTCCACCTGCTCGATGCGGCCATCCGGTCCGCACTGGACCAGGTGTACCCGTCCATCGAGCTGTGCATCGCGGATGATGCATCCCCCGGCTCCGGCGTACGCGAATGCCTGGAGGGGTGGAAGGCGAAGGATCCCCGGGTGAAAGTCGTGTACCGCAAGGAGAACGGCCACATCAGCCGGGCCAGCAACAGTGCGTTGGACCTGGCCTCGGGCGAGTACGTCGCACTGATGGACCATGACGATCTGCTGGCTCCGGACGCCATCTACCACGTGGTGAAGCGGCTCAACCTGGACCGGTCGTTGGACCTGGTGTACACCGACGAGGACAAGATCGACGAGAACGGTAGGCACAGCGAACCGCACTTCAAACCGCAGTGGTGCCCGGACCACCTATTGAGCCGGAACTACTTCGGGCATCTGGTGGTGGCACGCACGTCCTTGCTGAAGGAGATCGGTGGATTCCGTACGGGCTTTGAAGGGAGCCAGGACTACGATCTGCTCCTGCGCTTGACCGAACGCATCGTACAGGGGGACAAGAGGCGTTCGATCGGTGTTGGGCGACAGTCCGATCGGATCGCGCGTGTGCCGCGCGTGCTTTACCACTGGCGTATCCATGCGGGCAGCGCGGCGCGTGGTGAGGACGTGAAACCGTACGCGTACGATGCGGCGAAGCGCGCACTCACGGAAGCTCTTGCACGACGCGGGGAGCCGGCCGAAGTATCTTTCCTGTACGGCTTCCGCGGATACGATATCCGGTTCACATCGCCGTTGAAGGGCAAGGTGAGCGTGGTGATCCCCACGAAGGACAAGGCCGACATTCTCGCGACCTGCCTGCGATCGCTGTTCAACCTCACCGATCATCCGGACTTCGAGGTCATCGTGGTGAGCAACAACAGCACCGAACGCGCGCTCTTCGACCTGATGAAGGAGATGGAAGCCGCGCACGGGGAGCGCTTCCGCTGGTTCGAGCACAATGTCCCGTTCAATTTCAGCGGCCTGATGAACGAGGGCACACGACAGGCCACGGGTGATCACATCCTCTTCCTGAACAACGACACGGAGATCATCCACGCCGATTGGATGCGCGCCATGCATGCGTGGAGCCAACGGCCGTCCATCGGTGCGGTGGGCGTGAAACTCCTTTACCACAACGACACCATCCAGCACGGCGGTGTGGTCATCGGACTGGGCGGCGTGGCGGGACATGTCTTCACCGGCACGCACAAGGACGGCCCCGGTTATTTCAACTACGTGAACACCATCAACAACTACAGCGCGGTCACAGCCGCTTGCATGATGGTGGAACGGAAGAAGCTCGAGGCGATCGGTGGTTGGGAGGAGCTCTTCACGGTGGAATACAACGATGTGGACCTATGCCTCCGCTTGCGGGAGAAGGGATGGAACAACGTTTATCTCCCGCACGTGTCATTGTACCATTATGAGAGTCTCACCAGAGGACACCCGCACATGACGAGTGCGAGCTACGAACGTCACCTGCGTGAGGTCAGCCTCTTCAAAGAGCGCTGGAAGGGATACGTGGAGGACGATCCGTGCTACAATCCGGCCCTGAGCCGGGGGCGGCACGACTGGCATTTCGAGCTCTGACGATCACAGGGGATCGGTCAGCTTGTCCTCCAGCAGGTCCGGAAGGAAGAGTTCCATGATCTCCTGCACCACGATGTCGGGTTTCTCCTTCTCCACGATCTCGGGGAGCAGGATCGGTGTCCACACATACACGCTCCGGCTGAAGTGCTCGTTGAGGTACGGCATCAGGTAGACGGCGAAGCTGTCGCGGAACATCAGCAGTTTCGGTGCCTTTGGATCCGGGCCCTTGGCGAACACCGGTTTGTACTTGAAGAATGCGTCACCGGGCAGGGGTTCGTCCCCCGTTTCCTTTGCGCGGAAGGGTATCTTGGGGACCATCATATAAGTGACGCGCGTGAGTTTGTCGTTGAGCGCGATCTGCAGGGCCAGGTCCCCTTGGTCGTTGGTATCGGCCTCCACGGCGTAGTCCTCGGGCAGGCACGGCAGACCGAGTTCGGGGTGATCCTTGAGCATGGCCTGCATCAGGGTGCGATAGCCGATGAGGCCGCCCCATGGGTTCCAGTGTATGTCGGTGGTATAGTAGATATCACGGATCTTTTTGGCCTCAGCGAGGTCGGGGCGCAGATCGATGAGATCGACCGAACTGTGTTCGTCCAGATAGTCCTTCAGGTCATCCAGTACGGACCGGTCGTCCACCTTGCGGTATTTGTCGGGCAGCTTCTCGGGGTACATGGAGGCCTTCAGTGGAGGGACAACGAGGTAATAGTCAATACCGAGCCCGGCAAGCCATTTCTTCCGGTGGTCCAGCCGCTCCGCGATCCGCTTCATGTCGGCTTCGGTGAGGACGGGCTGGTTCCGGAAGTAGCGGCCCACACCCGGTTTGACCAGAAAAAGGTACCCATCCTTGCCGAACACCACGTTGTCGGGCATGCTGGAGCAATGGAGGGCATAGGTGTGGAAGATGGAGTTCCAGCGGAAGAGGAGCTTCCGGTAGCCGAAGTGGTCCGCGTAGTAGCGTGTGTACTTGTCGGGGAATGCCTCCAGCGAGTGCATGCGCAAGAGCGGCTTCTCCGCGAGAGGACGCTTCTCGGTGTCGGCCAGTGAAGGTTGGATGGGCAGCACATCGCTGAGCATGGGCAGGCTGATCAAGGAACAGAAGCCGATGCCTGTGGCCCATTCGACCGGCCGTGCGGAAGTGATGAGCGTGGCCAGGCGTCGGCTGCGGATGAGCCCGGCGAACACGGCGATGGCGCATATCAATCCTGTACAGAAGGGCAGCGGGCCGTTGCCGCTATCTTCCCAAAGCGCGCGCACATCCTCTCCGAAGTCGGTATCGCTGAACAGGTAGGGGTCATTGCCGTTGAAGCGCAGGAAGAGGGTGCTGTCGCGCTTTTCGAATGCCTCGACCTGTCCGTTCGGTTTGAGGAGGTCGAACAGGTCCGCAGCATCGAATCGCCGGACCCTGTCGTTGCAACGCAGGCTCATGGAGCGTATGCTCAGGCTGTCCTGCGCATTGCCCGGGTCGAAACGCACGAACTTGAACAGGGTATCGGCCGGCATTCGGAAGCTGAGCAACTGGGCACCTCGAGCGGCCTGGACCGGGCAGTTCACGTAGTAGGCCTCGCTGAAGCCGCCTGGCCGGTCGGCATAGAAGATCTGGAAGTTGTCCGCCCGGGCGGCCTCTACCTCCATGTCCACCATCAAAGCACGATCATGGAAGTTGATGTTGTCGGCGATGCCTGTGACAACAAGGCCTGCCATGGTGGCGATCAGGCCGGCTGTGACGCGTACCGCCATGGACCGCGGTTCGCCCGGGGGGGCGGGCCGGTGCCCGGTGTCTTGTGGAAGTGTGATGATGCGTGCTGCCCATGCGAACAGCGCACCAATGAGCAATGCGAGCAGGAGAGGGGCGGAGTACGGCGGTGAACTGTCCATGACCTCGGAGGAGAGGGCTCCCAGGTCGATCGTACTGGCGAGGTATGGATCGGTGCCGGTACATTTGATCGGCACGATGTTGCGCATGGTGTCCACTTCCAGGGTGCGCAGGTCATTCGCGGCCCCGAAGCGGTCCGTGATGTCCCGTCCTTCGAGGCGCTTGGTGCGGAACGGTCCGCGCAATTCGATGGCCTTCAGCGTCATTTGGACCGCTTGCGTGCCGGGATCGATGCGAAGGCCGCGCACGCGGTGTACGCTGTCGGGCAATTGGAACCGGATCCGTTGGAGGTCATACGCCGGCATCACCGTCCGGTTCAGCATGCGATCGGGTTCGTATCCGCTCGATCCATTGTCCCAGAACAATTCGAATTTGTCAGGGCAGGTGGTCGTCACCTCCAGTGTCACCTCCAAGCCGCCAGGCAGGGCACGTGGCCGCAGGGCCCACCACGCGAGAGCTGCCGTCAGCACCCCGATGGTAAAGGGCAACCATGTTCGGAAGGTGGTGCCGCGCATGGTTCAGAAGCGGAAATAGATGAACGGGGAGAAGGTGCTGCTCGCCACCTGCATGGCCACGCCGATGAACAGGACCAACAGGCCAAAGAGTTGGACCGCGCTCCAGACGCCCTGCGGTGGAACCTCGCCGCTGAACGCCGGGAGGCGGAGCATCCTGCCGATGGCCACATGCGCATTGACCGAGCCGGCCACGCCGAGCACCAAGGCCAGTAGCGTAACGTTGCTCAGGTACAATTCCGGGTAGGTGAGCAGGCCATCGCCTGCGGACGGGTTCCACATCGCGTTCGCGAAGCGCCATGCTCCGGTGATGTCCTCGATGCGGAAGAACGCCCAGGCGGTAAGCACCACGGCGAGGGTGTACACGTGCCCGACGAACCGGGGCAGACGATCCAGTACACGCCCCAGTCCGGCCCGTTCGGCCATCATGAACGCACCGTGGATCAGCCCCCAGACCACGAAGTTCCAACTGGCGCCGTGCCACAGGCCTGTCAGCGTGAAAATAATCAATAGGTTAAGGTATGTTCGCACGGGTCCGCCCCGGTTGCCGCCGAGGGGGATGTACACGTAGTCGCGGAAGAAGTTGGTGAGGCTGATGTGCCATCGTTTCCAGAATTCACGGATACTGGTGGCGATATAGGGGCGGTTGAAGTTCTCCAGGAAGCGGAAGCCGAACATGCGGGCTGAGCCGATGGCCATGTCGCTGTAACCGCTGAAGTCGAAGTAGATCTGCACGGCGTAGGCGGTGATACCGAGCCAGGCCACGGGCATGGTCACATCATCCGGTACCTCGTGGAAGATGGGGTCGGCGATGCGGGCGCATTGATCGGCGATGAGGACCTTCTTGGCCAGGCCGATGATGAATCGGCGCACGCCGTACGCGAAGCCGCTGACGTCCATGCGCCGATCGGTGAACTGGTCCGCCACATCATGATAGCGGATGATGGGGCCGGCCACCAACTGCGGGAACAGGGCGATGTAGAGCAGCGTGATGCCCGGGCTGCGCTGCGCCTTCGCATCGCCGCGGAACACGTCCACGGTATAACTCAGGCTGTGGAAGATGAAGAAGGAGACACCGATCGGCAGGTGTACGGGATCCAGGAGCAGGATATCGGAACCGAGCAGGGCATTGATGGTGGTGGCGAAGAGGTTCGCGTATTTGAACCAGATGAGCACGGCCAGGTTGGCGAACACGGCAAGAGCCAGCACGGCGCGCGGCGATCGCCACCGCTCGATGGCCAGGCCGCACAGATGGTTGAACAGCGCGGTGCCCACCATCAGCAACACCCACGACTTCTCCCCCCAAGCGTAGAAGAACAGGCTGGCGATGAGCAGCAAGGTGTTCTGCCGCTTCCGGTCGCCGGCCAGGAGCACCAGCAGGAGCGTGAGCGGCAGGAATTGGAAGAGGAAGACCGGCGAGGAGAAGACCATGGACCCGAGGGGGCACGAATGTAGACGGACCCGCCATGGGGAGGGTCCGTCCGTTGGTGTCGTTACGTGGCAGGGCGCCGTTGAGGCCTACTGCGGAATGGCATACTCACGCGTCATCATCATCGTCCTTCTCATCATCCCCGGCATCGTCATCGTCGTCGTCACCATCGACATCGTCGTCATCGCCCGTATCGTCGTCATCCTCATCCGCGTCCTCCCCTCCGGGCGTTTCGATGTCCTCCCCGTCGCGGGTATCCATGTCCTCGGCCATGTTGCCGCCGCCCTCCTCCTGGTCGAGGAACTGCTCGATCTCCTCGCGGCTTTCGGGGTTGATCTTGATGAGGTAGATGGCGTCGGAGGTGCGCAGTTCGATCACGCGGAGGCTTTCACCTTTGGGCGTGTTCAGGGTGCGGATGTGGCTGTTGTCGATGCCGTCGGGGTACTGCTCCTGCAGCATCTCGCGCAGGTCATCGGTCAACGTGTTGAAGGAGCGGATCAGTCGCTGCATGCTGTGAACGCCGAAGCTCGGCGAAGGCGTTGGAGGGAGGCTTACAGGTCCAGGATGTATGCGAATATGAGCGGGGCCACAATAGTAGCATCGCTCTCGATGATGAATTTCGGGGTATCGATGTCGAGTTTGCCCCAGGTGATCTTCTCGTTGGGCACGGCCCCGCTGTAGCTGCCGAAGCTGGTGGTGCTGTCGCTGATCTGGCAGAAGTAGCTCCAGAAGGGGATGCTGTCGCGTTGGAGGTCCTGGTGCAGCATGGGCACCACGCAGATGGGGAAGTCGCCCGCGATACCGCCGCCGATCTGGAAGAAACCGATGCCGTCGGTGCCGCTGTTGCGGGTGTACCAATCGGCCAGGAACATCATGTACTCGATGCCGCTCTTCATCATTTGCGGCTTGCAGTCGCCGACGATGCAGTGGCCGGCGAAGATGTTGCCCAGGGTGCTGTCCTCCCAGCCGGGGCAGATGATCGGCAGGTCGCGTTCGGCGGCGGCCACCATCCAACTGTCCTTCGGGTCGATCTGGTAGTATTGTTCCAGCACGCCGCTCCGGATCATCTCGTAAAAATACTGGTGCGGGAAGCGGCGGTTGCCGCTCTTGTCGTCGGCGGTCCAGAGATCGAGCACGTGTTTCTCCAGGCGGCGGAAGGCCTCGTGTTCGGGGATGCAGGTGTCGGTCACACGGTTCATGCCGCGATCGAGCAGGGCGCGCTCCTCTTTCGGCGTGAGGTCGCGGTAGTGGGGCACACGCTCATAGTGGTCGTGGGCCACCAGGTTCATCACGTCCTCCTCGAGGTTGGCACCGGTGCAGCTGATGATGTCGATCATGCCGGCGCGGATCATGTCGGCCAGGCTCTTGCCGAGTTCGGCGGTGCTCATGGCCCCGGCCAGGGTCACCATCATCTTCTTGCCATCGGCCTTGTGCTTCTTGTAGGCCTTGGCGGCATCCATGAGGGCCGCGGCGTTGAAGTGCAGGTAGTGCCGCTCCATGAAGGCACTGATGGGGCGTGCGTCCGCTGTGCCTTGTGCGGCCAGCTTGGGGTCGGGCTTGGTGAGTGGTCGGGTGGACATGAACAGGATGCTGAAAGCGGGCGAAATATAGAGGCGGGCCTTCACGCGTGACAGGGCGGGGAAAAAGCGAGGGTCCGACCGGTCGGGGGCGGGAGCGGGGTGTGGTGCACGGTGCCGCGTGAGCGATCGTAGCTCGGCTCCGCTTTGCTACGATCAGGCTGAACTCCAAACCCGGAGCGAGGAACGAGCGAGGACCTGGACGGAAGAGTGCGACGGCAGCGCCGGAGCGCGGGCCGGGGTTGTCGGCACGCCCAAAAGAAGAAACGCTACTTCCGCACGAGTTCCTCCTGGGGCAGGTACCCGAGCAGTTC
Source organism: Bacteroidota bacterium (assembly GCA_018267155.1). Lineage (GTDB taxonomy): Bacteria > Bacteroidota > Bacteroidia > Flavobacteriales_F > PHOS-HE28 > PHOS-HE28. The sequence continues at coordinate 23,185 of JAFDZE010000045.1, forward strand.
CATCATGCGTTCGGCGCTCTGCACCTCGGCGAACACGCGGTCGGAGAGGGTGCCGTCGGGCAGTCGATCGATGAGCACGTGCTTGGGCTTGGGGATCAGGCAATGTTGTATGCCGCCGAAGCCGCCAAGGGAGTCCTGGTAGGCGCCGGTGTTGAAGAAGCCGAGGTACTGTTTCTGCTCCGGCCGGTACTTGGGCAGGTAGATGGCGTTGGAGTGCTGCTCGCTGTTGTAGTAGTCGTCGCTGTCGCAGGTCATGCCGCCCAGGAAGACGCGCTCGTACTCGTCGTTCCAGTTGTTGATGGGCAGCATGATGAATCGCTTGTTGATGGCCCAGGTGTCGGGCAGGGTGGTCATGAAGCTGCCGTCGATCATGTTCCAGCGTTCCTTCTCGTTCTGCTTCTTCTGGCCGTGGATGCTGAAGAAGGTGGCGCCGCTGTCGGCCACGGTGAAGCTGCCGAACTCACTGAAGAGGTTGGGCTCGTGCACGCCGTTCTCGTCGCAGATGTCCTTGATGCGCCCTGTGATCTCGGTGATCATGTAATCCACATCGAAGGAATAGGTGAGGCTGTTGGCCGTGGGCAGGCCGCCTCCGATGTCCAGCGTATCGAGCGTGGGGCAGAGTTTCTTCAGATCGCAGTACACGTTGACGCACTTGCCCAGCTCGTTCCAGTAGTAGGCGCTGTCGGTGATACCGGTATTGATGAAGAAATGCATCAACTTCAGGCGGAACTTGCGCTGCTTGCTGATGTTGCGCATGTAGAAGGGGATGATGTCCTTGTAGCCAACGCCGAGGCGGCTGGTGTAGAACTCGAACTTGGGGGCTTCCTCGGCGGCGATGCGGATACCGATGTCGCAGGGCCCCTTGATCACCTCGTCGAGCTGGGCGAGTTCGTTCAGGTTATCGATGATGGGGATCACGTTGATCCCGCTGTTCTTGAGCCGACCGATGTTGCGGATGTAGCGTTCGTCCTTGTACCCGTTGCAGAGGATGGTGGCGTCGCGCCCGAGTTTGCCGCGCTCGAGCAGGAGTTCGATGATCCCGATGTCGTACGCGCTGCTGGTCTCCAGGCTGACCCCCTTGGCGGTGACCTGGTCGATGACATAACTGAAATGATTGCTCTTGGTGCAGTAAAAATACTCGTAGCTGCCCTGGTAGCCGTGCTCGCGGAAGGCCTTGGCGAAGCACGCCCGTGCCTGGTCGATCTTCTCGCCGATCTTGGGCAGGTAGGTGATCCGCAGCGGGGTGCCGTGCTTCTCGATGATCCGCATCAGGGGCAGGTCGTTCCAGGTGAGTTGTTCATTCACCAGCTTGAACTCGTCCTTCGGGAAATCGAAGGTCTGCTCGATCAGGTCGATGTAGCGGGTTTTCATGTACGGGCGTGCCGGGGGGATGGGATCGGGCGGGCAGAACGCCGCACGCAGCAGGCAGCAGGCGGAGCGCCAAGTGCGTCTGGCGGCCAACCGCCTGCTGCTTGCTGCGTGCTGTGCGAGGTCGGGAAGTGTCGGTGCGCGTGGGCGAGTTCGGGTCGCCGGTTGCCGGGGTTCACGCGCGCGTCCATCAGCGGAAAGCGGAGGGAACGCGCCATGGGCCACCTACGGCGATGAGCAGGGCCGACCAGGTCTGGTCAATTCCCGGGTGCGGGCCACGGGAGCCGATGCTGCGTATGCGGTTCATTTCGCTTGGCGCAAATGTAGGGGTGCGGGTGATCCCTGTACGCGGCGGATCCTTGTGACCGATCGCCGCGTAACGCTCCACCTGGTGAGGTGGCATGGCGCGGGCCCGCGGAACGGGACGCGATGCCGTGCGGGACCAAGTTGCGACCTGGATGGTCCCGTCATGCCGCTAACGGAGTATAATGCCATTTCGCAATACAGTATCGTCCGATCGGACCATGATATGTCACGCTGAGCCTGTCGACGGTTCGGCAAGCTCACCGCTTCGACAGGCTCAGCGTGACATATTGGATGACCACGAACTGCGAATTAGTATAAAATACCTTACATTGGATACGGCCCCGCGTTCGCTTTATGGAGCGGTTCGTTGGTCGCAGGGACCGGTCCAACCGGTACGTCGTGCCCATCGGGTGTACGGCATCCGGGTGATCGACAGGTGAGAAAGGAGAAAGGGAAGGAAGACCACCGCTTTGTTGGAGCGGTGGTCCCCGCTTCCCTTTCATGCTCGGAACACCCGGCGCACTTTCACTTTCACCATGTGCCGGGGACTCCAGGAACTGACCGACCTCCCCCAGGTCTTTCCGCAGCTGGCCAGAACGCTACTGGTTTGCCGCGTGGACCGTTCCGCTGCGAAGGTCGGGCATGTACGAAGGGGCGGAATGAAAAAGCCGTGGAAATTCAAGCGACCTTGGGCAGGTGCGCTGTGAACGCACTGCCCTTGCCCGGCCCGGATACCAGGGTGACGTGTCCCTTGTGCAGTTGAGCGATGCGCGCCACCAGCGACAGGCCCACACCGTGGCCGCGCGTGGTGGCCGTATTGTCCACACGGAAGAAAGGTTCGAACACCCGCGCCTGGTGCTCACCGGTGATGCCGATGCCCTTGTCGGCCACGGTGATGTGCAGTTCGTTCGCGTCGGCTTTCAAGGTGACACGGGCCGTACGGTCAGGACTGTACTTGCACGCATTCTCCATCAGGTTGCTCACCAGCGAACGCAGGAGTGTCTCGTTGCCATGCACCACGAGGTCCTCCTCATCCTCCACCTCCCCGAGGTCGATCTCCACCTGGTTGGAGGGGTCCATACGGATCACCTCGCTGCGGGCCTGCCAGAGCACTTCATCCATGCGCACCGAAGAGAAGGAACTGACCGGGGCGGTATTCTCGGCCTGGGCCATTTGCAGCAGGCGGTCGCTGAGCCGATTCAGGCTGTGCATATCCTCCAGGACCGAGCGCAGGGTACCAGCGTATTCCGCCGATGAACGTTCCTTGAGCAGGAGCACTTCGAGTTGGCCACTGATCATGGTGAGCGGCGTGCGCAGTTCGTGGCTGGCGTTGGCGATGAAGTCGCGCTGGGAGCGGAAGGTGGTGTCCAACCGGTCCAGCAGATCGTTGAACGAGCGTGCCAACTGGGCCATCTCGTCCTGGCCATTGCCGGCATGCACACGTCGGGACAGGTTGGCCGCACTGGTGGTCTTGATCTCGGACACGAGTCGCTGAACGGGTGAAAGCGCACGTTGGGCATAGAAGCGCCCCACGAAGAAGATGAGCACCTGGGCCAGCAGGAAGGTGAAGGACATCAGGCGGATCTCGGTGCGCAGCTTGCTTCGGCCGTACAGGTCCACGGCGGACACCACCACGATGTAGCGCTCGCCCTTGTTGGGGAAGAGGAAGGCGACCGATTCGTACAGGCCCTGTTTGTCGCGTACGAGGCCCGCGGAGAGTACACGCCGGGTGAGCGCGGTGTCCAGTTCGTTCGCTGCGGGTGCGCCCAGGTGGAAGATGGCGCGGCCGTGGTCGTCGTGTATGCCGATCGACTCGCCGGGCAGGCCCACAGGATTATTATCCTCGATGCTGGTGAGCAGATCCTCGTTCACCGCATCCACCTCGAGCAGGAGCTTGGCGGTGCCGGTACCTCTTTCCCGCAGGCGCATGGCGAACTCGTCCTTGCGGTGGTCCGCACTCAGGGCGTACACCATCAGGAAGGCGGCGCCCAGGATCAACGAGGCGAGCAGCAGGAATTGCAGGGCCAGCCGGTTGCGGATGCTCATGGCTCGGCCGTGAGGATGTAGCCCAGGCCCACGCGCGTATGGATGAGCTTGGGCTCGAAATCGCGGTCCACCTTCTTGCGCAGGAATTTGATGTAGCTGTCCACCACGTTGGTGCCCGTGTCGAACCGGATATCCCAAACACGTTCGCTGATGAGCGCGCGCGAGAGCACTTTGCCGGGATTGCGCAGCAGGAACTCAAGCAGGGCGAATTCCTTTGCGGTAAGTGGTATGCGCTGTCCTCCGCGCACGGCCTCCTTGCGCTGGGTGTCGAGCAGCAGCCCGTGGTATTCCAAGGGGGGCTCGCTGTCGGCCTCCTGTTGCCCGCGCCGGGTGAGCGACCGCACCCGGGCCAGCAGCTCCTTGAACTCGAACGGTTTCACCAGGTAGTCATCGGCACCGGCGTCCAGCCCCAGCACCTTGTCGTCGGTGGTGCCCAGCGCGGTGAGCATCAGGATGGGCATGCGGCCACCTCCCTGGCGTATGGCACGACAGACCTCCACGCCGTTCATGCCGGGCATCACCACGTCGAGCATCACCAGGTCCGGTGCTTCGTGGAGGGCCAGGTCGCGGCCTTGTGGGCCGTCGTGCGCGCTGATCACCGCGTAGCCGCTTTCCTCCAACCCCTGCTTCAGAAAGGCCGCCACTTTGGGTTCATCTTCCACAACAAGGATGCGCATCGGAACGTCGGGGTTGCAACAGGGCGTGCGAAGGTATCCCGGAGGAGTTCGGCGCGTACGAGCCCGTTGCACCATGGGCGGATGCACATGGACCCGGTGGACGTGATGTTCCTTCGGATCCGGCCATTGTTGAGCACCGATATTGCTTCGCCGTGGGCTTTGCGCAGGCTCTACTGGGACGGTGACGAAGATCCGGTCGCTGCGGTAGACAACGGTGTGGTGAAGAAGTGAGGAAGTGAGGAGGGACGCGACTTCCTCACTTCCTTACCTCCTCACTCATGATTTGATCGACCGCTTCTTTCTCACCGTCTCACTAATACAGCAGCCTCACCAGTTCATCGAGTCCCACCCCTTCCAGGATCTCATCGGCCTTGATCGCTGCGGCGGCAGCGCGCAGGTCTTCCGGGTGGTATCGTATGCCGGCCAGGGCGTTCTCCAGCTCGCTGATGTCGCGCCGACTGAAGAAGTCACCGTAGAATTTCGCATGCACCACGTGGCCATGCTCCACATGCAGGCGCGCGTCCACCTCGCCGATGGGCCAGCGCTCCACGCGTTGCACGTTGAAGGTGGGGGAGTGGCCGAAGTTCCAATCCCAGGAGCGGTACCTGGAATCGGCCAGGGCCAGCACGCCGGCCTTGTCGGCATCGGAAAGCTTCACGTGCGGCGGTATGGCGTGGCCCGGGAAGATGTGCTTCAGCAGGGCGGCGCGGAATTCTTCCATGCCCATGGTATCCGGAAGGAAGTCGCCGATGTTCACCACGCGGCTGCGGATGGACTTGATGCCCTTGGACTCCAGCTTGCCGGGCTTGGGGCGCAAGGCGCGCACGACGTTGTCCAGGTCGGAGCGGAACAGCAGCGTGCCGTGGCTGAGCATCCGGTCGCCGCGTACGGCCTGGGCGTTGCCGCTCACCTTGCGCCCGTCCACCACCAGATCGTTCCGACCGGTCAATTCGGCTGGTACACCGAGATCGCGCAAGGCCTCCAACACCGGCCCGGTGAAGGCGCTGTAGTTGTTGAAGTGCTTCGGGTCGTACCGGCGGATGAAGCTGAAGTTGATGTTGCCCGCATCGTGGTACACCGCTCCGCCACCCGAGATGCGCCGCACCACGCGGATGTCGTGCTCCGCCACGAAATCGGTGTCGATCTCTTCCAGCGTGTTCTGGTGCTTGCCGATGATGATGGACGGGGCATTGATGTAGAAGAGGAGGTAGCTCTCCCCGATGGGGAGGTTCAGCAGGCAATACTCCTCCAACGCCAGGTTCAGGGAGGCGTCGGTCTCGCCGCCGTTGTCGATGAAAAGCATGGTCGGGCAGGGGATGCGGCACGAAGGTACGGGTGACCGGAGGGATCGAAGGTTGGTGCCGGATACCCCCCCTCACAACCACCTCTTTCTCCTGAACCACACGAGCATCCCCACGGCCAGCACGGCCATGATGCCCATGACGACGAAGTAGCCCCAACGCTGGCGCAGTTCGGGCATGTTGTCGAAATTCATACCGTAAACACCAACAATGAACGTGAGGGGGATGAAGATGGTGCTG
>JAFDZE010000046.1:0-70028 GCA_018267155.1 Bacteroidota bacterium
CCGCTCACGCTGCTGCTGGGCCTGCACGCCTACCTCGGCCGGTACGCGCACCCCATGGCCGATGACTTCTCCTATGCGCTGAAAGATATTTCCCTGGGTGCGTGGAAGGCCGCCCTGTGGGAGTACCAGCACTGGAACGGCCGCTACGCGAGCAACTTCCTCGTGCTTTTCGGTCCCCTGCGTTCGGGTTTCGATGGTCTTCCACTTTACCGGATGATCCCTGGGCTCCTGCTGGCGCTGACACTGGCCGGCGCCTACACGTTCATCCGAACGATCGGGCGCACGTTGCCCCGCACCGATGCCCTGATGCTCGCGCTCGTCCAGATCGCGCTCTTCACCCACCTGATGCCCGACTTGCCGGAGGGCTTCTACTGGTACACGGGTTCCGTTTCGTACCAGTTGCCCAATGCGCTGAGCCTGTTCGCTGCGGCGCTGATCGTACGCGGATCGCGCGATGGGAAGCGGTGGGCGTACCTCGCGGCCGCTCCGCTCCTGTTCCTTATCACAGGGTGCTGCGAGGTGAGCATGGTACTGGCGGTGATCGCCGTGCTGCTGTTGTACAGCGCGACCGCGATGCGCGGCCAAGGACCGTCCAACGGTCTGCCATGGCTGCTGCTGGCAGCGCTCCTGGGCGCTCTTCTCATGATCCTGGCGCCCGGTAATGAAGGGCGAGGCGCGTTGTTCCCGGTCCGGCATCAATTCTTCCATTCGCTGGGTATGAGCGCACTGCAGTCCGTGCGCTTCAGCATCACGTGGGCCGCCTGCCCCGCGCTCTTGCTGGCCAGTGCGTTGTGGCTCCTCCATCGCCAGCGGCTGGCGGCACACATCCCGGGGCTGGCCGATGGCTTCGGTCTGCGACCTTGGATGACCATCGCCGCGCTCGCGGGCGTCACCTTCCTGTGCGCCTTCCCGGCGTACTGGAGTACGGGGATCCTCGGCCAGCACCGCACCATCAATACGGCGTGCTTCGTGTTCATCCCGCTCTGGTTCCTGAACCTCAGCGTGCTCGCCGCCCGGGTCCCCAGGGCCCGTTTGAGCGTACACCCCCGCGACCTGCCCCGCACCACCATCGCTTTCGTTGTGCTCGCCCTCATTGATCTCGGTCTTTCCGGCAACGGTGGCAAGGCCATGCGGGATATGTTCTCCGGGCGTGCCCAACGCTCAGATGCCCAATTATGGCAGCGGTACGACCTGCTCCGTGCGGCCGCCGCAACGCCCGAGGGCATCGCCGAGATCCCCCTGATCAAGGATCCGCCCAGCAGCATATACGTGCTGGATCTGCGCGGGCCCGACTTCCTGGTGAACCGGGACTACGCGGCCTGGTTCGGACTGAAGGAGGTGCGCATCCGTGGAACCGCCGGTACCGATCGCACGCGGCCGAACTGAGCCCATGTGCGGATGCGATGACGCCGGGTCGCCATCACCGGTTGTTCAGAGCGATGCGGCGAAGGTTCCCAGCCGATCGGCGAAGCGACCCCACGAGAGCTCCTCGCGCAAGTGTGCGACGCGGGCACGACAGGCCGTTGCGAGATGTTCCGCGTGGAAGCGCCTGATGGCCTGCGCAATGTCGACCGCATCGGGGTGCGGAACGATGATGCCTGTTCGACCGTCCTCCACGGCTTCTTTCAGCCCCCCGACATCCGTAGCGATCACCGGCACCCCGAAATGGTACGCGATCGCCGTGATCCCGCTCTGTGTGGCACTCCTGTACGGCAGCACGACCGCGTCCGCAGCGCTGAAAAACACCGGCACTTCCGCATCCGCGATGTAGCGGATGTGATCCACCACGCGATCCTTCAACCCGTTCCGGGCAATGGCCTCGTGGTACTTGCGCATGTCGCCGTAGGGCTCTCCGGCGATCACCAGCACATGGTCCGGCGGCAGTTCCGCCATCGCATCGATCAGCAGATCAAGCCCCTTGTAATCGCGGATGAATCCGAAGAAGAGCGACACTTTCCGGTCCTCGGCGATACCCAGGCGCCTGCGTGCATCGGCCATGGGTACGGGTGGCCCGAAATGATCGTACAGCGGATGGGGCAGCAATGCCACCCGTGCATCCGGACGCAGGGCAAGCAGGTCCTCTTTGACCCGCTCACTCATGGCGACGAAACCATCGTTGTGTTCCAAGAAGTACCGCGTAAAGGGCTTGTCGAAGAAACGTGGCTCGTGGGGGATGGCATTGTCCACGATGCTGATCACCTTGATCCCGCGATGCCGCAGTCCTTTCGCCACCGTGCCGAGCGAAGGACCGAAGAACGGCATCCAATAGCGCAGCACCGCCACATCCGGGGCTGTTGCCGCCATCGCACGCGCCGTTCGGCCCCAGGTCCAGGGCGCGATGCTGTCCAGCACACGTTCCGCATGTACCTGGTCGGGCGCATCCGTGTCGTACTGCGAGGTGCCGGGGAACAGCAGACCCGGGTACTGGCGTGTGAAGGTGAAGGCCGATACCTCCGAATTGCGACGAAGTTCCGTGACGAGTTCGGCACTGAACCGCGCGATGCCCCCACGGTACGGGGGAAAGGCGGAGAGGAAGGCGAAGCGCATCCGGAACGGCGAAGGCCTGCGATGGCTTTCGTTGCGGACAAAGATGCGGGAGCCCGGCAGACCTTTTGCACAGGATCATCCGGTCGCGCAAGCGCCACGAGGATCCCTCGCACATCGCGAACAACGGCGAATGCGCGTCCACAGCACGAATGGCCCTCTTCCTCCCGCGTTCACAAGGTACCTTTGCCTCCAACCTGCATGATCATCCGCACCTCATTCGCGCTGGCCTTCCTCACCGGTCCTGTCCTGGGCATTATCGCACAGCCGCACTCCGCCATCAACCAGAAGGACGCGCAGGGCCGCAAACAAGGCCCATGGCAGCGCACATGGGCGGACAGTGACCAGATCCGCTACGCGGGCCAGTTCAAGGATGACAAGCCCGTGGGCAACTTCAGCTACTTCAGCACTGCGGGCAAACTCGAGAGCATCCTGGCCTGGTACCCCGATGGCAAAGCCGCGCACGCCAAGCACTACCATCCGGATGGCAAGTTGATGGCCGAAGGAAGATATATCGGTGAACAGAAGGACAGCACCTGGAACTACTACGACGTCAACGGGGCTCTGCGCTCCACCGAGCACTGGAAGAATGGCAAGTACCACGGCGAGCAGGAGGCCTACTTCGCCAACGGCAAGGTGGCCGAGCGTTGTGTATGGAAGGATGGTGAACGCAACGGCGAGTGCCAGCAATTCTTCGAGAATGGACAGGTACGCACCAGCACGACCTACGTGAACGGAGAGGCCAACGGTCCCATGCGCGTTCTCGCCGAGGACGGCAAGCCGGAGATCGAGGGCCAGTACGCCAAGGACCTGCGCAGCGGCCTCTGGAAGCACTACAATACCGACGGCAGCATCCTGATGCAGACGCTCTACGAAGCGGACAAGGTGGTGAAGGAGAAGAAGGAGAACGGGCTGTTCCGCACCTTCTATCCGGACGACCAGCTGATGAAGGAGGAGACGTACAAACACGGCAAGCGCCACGGGACCTTCACCGAGTACCACGACAACGGCCGCTGGACGATGCGCCCCACGAAGGTGGGACCGGACGGTGCCGAGAAGAATGATACCGAACGCGTGCTGGAGGGGCAGACCAAAAAGCGCGAGGGCCAGTACAAGAATGATCTGCAGGAAGGTGAGTGGAAGGAATGGGACGAAAAAGGCAAGCTGATCGGCACCACGGTGTACAAGGCCGGGGTCGCCCAATGACAAGGACAACCCCATGAGCCGGAACGGTCGCATCCTGGTGGCCATGAGCGGGGGCGTGGACAGCTCCGTGGCCGCGCTGCTGTTGCACGAGCAAGGCCACGAGGTGGTGGGCGTCACCATGAAGACCTGGGACTATGCCGAGGGCGGAGCGGGCAAGCGCATCACGGGCTGCTGCGACCTGGACAGCATCAACGACGCGCGCGAACTGGCGGTGACCCTGGGATTCCAGCACATCATCCTGGACATCAGGGAGGAATTCGGCAGCAGCATCATCGGGAACTTCACCGATGAGTACATGGCGGGCCGCACACCCAACCCGTGCGTGCTGTGCAACACCTTCATCAAGTGGGAGGCCCTGCTGAAACGGGCCGATATGATGGACTGCGAACTGATCGCCACCGGGCACTACGCCAACGTACGGCACGAGAACGACCGCTGGGTGGTGAGCAAGGGCCGCGACGAGAGCAAGGACCAGAGCTACGTGCTGTGGGGCCTGGAACAGAAGAACCTCGCCCGCACGCGATTCCCCGTGGGGCACTACCGAAAAACAGAGATACGGGAAATGGCCGCCAAGAGCGGCTTCGGGCGTCTGGCCCAGAAGAGCGAGAGCTACGAGATCTGCTTCATCCCCGACAACGACTACCGGGGCTTCCTCAAACGGAAGATGCCCGCCTCCTTCGCGAAGCTGGCCCATGGCAAGCTCGTGGACACGGACGGCACCGTGCTGGGCGAGCACGACGGTTATCCCTTCTTCACCATCGGCCAGCGCAAGGGCCTGGGCATCGCCACCGGTACCCCACTGTACGTTACCGATATACGTCCGGACACCAACACCGTGGTCCTGGGCGGCAAGCACGACCTGCTGAAACAGACCGCCTGGGTGCGCGAACCCAACTTCCAGAAGATCCCCGCCCTCACCGGCGAAATGGAAGCGATCACCAGGATCCGGTACAAGGACAAGGGCACCCCCAGCACGATCAGTATGGCCAACGGGGCCGACGGCCGGACCGGTCAACACGTGAAAGTTGAATTCCATGCTCCCGTAGGAGGCATCGCACCGGGGCAGAGTGCCGTCTTTTACGAAGGGAACGACCTGCTCGGTGGCGGTTTCATCGACAGGGAGCCCGCGCACCCATGAACCACCGCCCCCACTTCCTCCTGCTGCTCGCCGCAGTGCTCACACTCGTGGCATGCCGGGAGGACGAACCCGCCGAAGCGGACATCGGCCATGCCTACTTCCCCGTGAACATCGGGCACTGGGTGGAGTACCATGTGGACAGCATCCGGCAGCACTCGGACAACAACACCGCGCCTGACACGGTGGTCTACAGTTTCGACATCCGTGAAGAGCTAGTGGAACAACTGACCGACAACGAAGGCCGCCCCGTGCAACGCATCCTCCGCACCACCCGCGATGGCAACGGCAACTGGATCCCCAAGGACGTGTGGTGGCAGGCGCGCGAGCAGGTCCGGGGCGAACGTACCGAGGAGAACATGCGCCGGGTGAAACTCTATTTCCCCCCGCGCACGGGCACCCGATGGAACACCAATGCGCGCAATACCGACGATGCGTTCGAGATCGGCTACACGTCTGTGGATCAGCCGTACAGCGTGAACGGCCTCAACTTCGAGAACACGGTGACGGTCGAGGGCACCTACCCGCCCAATCCGTTCATCACCCGGAATTACCGGGAGCGCTGGGCCAAGGGCGTCGGTTTGATCGAGCACGAGGTGGACAGCATCAATGACCAGCACTCCCTCGGGTACAACCGGTTCTATGTCCGCTATACGATCACCGCATACGGCGATCAATAATGATACCACGCGGCATCCTGCTGTGCATCCTCCTCCCTGTGCTGGTGACGACCAGTGCACAGAGCCCTCCCACCACTTATCTCATCCGCTTCAACAACAAGAGCGGTACGCCCTTCGCTCCCGATGCTCCCGAAGCGTTCCTGTCGCCCCGCGCAATAGACCGCCGTGCCGTCCAGGGCATATCGGTGGACTCGACGGACCTGCCCGTGGATCCGGTATACATCACCACGGTACTGGCACAAGGGGACGTGCAACTCGTGAACCGGAGCAAGTGGTTCAACGCCATCACCGTCCGCACTTCCGATACGGTCGCGCTGGCCGCCATCGGTGAACTGCCCTTCGTTACCCAGGTCGTATTGACACGAAGGCTCCATGGCCCCGCGCCTGATGCCGGCAAATTCACCCGCCCAATGGATGCGCGGGGCGGCCGTGGCGGTGGCGATGCGGACTACGGGCCATCGTTCAACCAGCTCGCCCTGATGAACGGGCAGGTACTGCACGAACTCGATGCGCGGGGCCAGGGCATGCTGATCGGCGTGCTTGATTCGGGCTTTGACGGTGTTGATTCGTTGCCGGCCTTCGCGGAACTGCGCGATCGCGGCGGGATCACGCTCACGCGCGATATGGTGGAACATGACGGTGACGTGTACGCCGACCATTGGCATGGCCGCTCTGTTCTATCCTGCATGGCAGGGATCATTCAGGGGCAGCTGATCGGTTCGGCACCCGACGCCGACTACGTGCTCCTGCGCAGCGAGGACGCGGGTACCGAGAATCTGGTGGAGGAGGACAACTGGATCGCGGCCGCCGAACTGGCCGACAGCATCGGCTGCGATGTGATCAACACCTCGCTGGGCTACACCGTGTTCGACGACTCGTTGCTGAACCATGCGTACGCGGACATGAACGGGACCACGACGCGCATCAGCATCGCAGCGGGCATGGCCGCGCAAAAGGGCATGATCCCCGTCTGCAGTGCGGGCAATTCCGGCGAGACCGCATGGTACCACATCGGGGCACCGGCCGATGCCATCGACATCCTCGCCGTGGGCGCGGTGAACAGCGATGGTCAATCGGCAGCCTTCAGCTCCCGTGGACCCAGTGCTGACGGCCGCGTGAAACCAGACGTGTGCGCGGTGGGTGAGGGCGCGATCGGCCTGCGACTGGAAGGGGACAGCATCGCGGCGATCAACGGCACCTCATTCGCCGCACCCATCCTGGCCGGCATGGTGGCCTGCCTCTGGCAGTTGCATCCCGATCGTTCCGCCCACGACATCATGTTCGCCGTTCGCAGCAGCGCGCATCTCTGGTCCGACCCCAACGACAGCTTGGGCTACGGCATCCCCGACTTCCAACAGGCGCACGACCATCTCACCCTGACCAGTGGCATACCCGGAACACCGGATCATCATGGGATCATCGCTTATCCCCTCCCCTTTGTTGACCACCTCACGGTGATGGTGCCCGATGGCGATGGTAACCGGGCGGCCCTGCACGATCCCATGGGCCGGATCGTGTGGTCGGCACCGGTATCCGGAACCGGTCCTGTTACGCTTTCCGATGCCGCACTCCGGACATTGGCGCCGGGTGCGTACATCCTGCGCGTCCGGGGCCATTCCAGCATGGTGGTGAAAGGGGACTGATGCCCACCGAAGAACCCGGGCTCTCCACGGAGATCCTGCTCGCTGCGTATCGCCGCGGGCGATTCCCCATGACGCATGAGGATGGAGAACTGTACTGGCACGACCCCGATCCGCGCGCCATTTTCCCCCTGGAAGCGCTGCACCCCAATGCACGGCTGCGCTCCTACATCCGATCGCACGGCTACTCCTGCACGATCAATACCTGCTTTGAGATGGTGATGCGCGCATGCGCCGACCGGCCGGAGAAATGGATCAATGAGCGGATGATCCAGGGATACACCGCCCTGCACCGCATGGGTTGCGCACTGAGCGTGGAAACCTGGCACGAGGGCGAGCTCGTTGGCGGCTTGTACGGGGTGGCCATCAACCATGCCTTCTTCGGCGAGAGCATGTTCAGCAGAGCGACCAATGCCAGCAAGGCCGCATTCTACCGGCTGGCGGAGTATCTGCGCAGGTCCTCATTCAGCCTGTTCGATACCCAGTACATCAACCCGCACACCCGTTCGTTGGGAGCCATCGAGGTGCCGCGCGCCGAGTTCCGCCAGATGTTGATGGCCGCCACGGAGGCGCGCTGAGCCATGGTGGGCTCACGAACCGCCCATGTGCAGCTCGAACAAGGTGTAAGATCCGTACGGCTCGGCACCGGGCAGGCGCATGCCTCGGCGCAACGGTCCGTCGTCCGTGCGCATGAACGCGTGGATCACGCTCGTGAAGCCCAGCTCAGCGGCACTTTGCTCCAACTTGCGCAACAGGTGCGTACCCAGCCCCTGGGGTGCATCCTTCCTCCGGGCCGATGCATGTACCACCGATCCGGTACGATCCGGACTGAACATATCGGGCACCGCGAAGATGAAGCCAAGCAGGTCGTCCTTCTTGTCCACCGCCATCAGGACCAGTCGCGGCACCAGCAGGTGGCCCATCCGGTGGTATTTGAACACGAACTCCTCCACGGTGATCGGGGTGTACAAGGGCTCATTCTTGTACGCTTCGATGCTGAACCGGCCGATCAGCGCCAGTTCCTGCACGAGCCTGGCCTTGTTCAGCGGTCGCACAGCGATGCCCGCATTGGCCAAGTCCTCGTCCCGGAACCGGATGGACAGCGCGTCCACCGCCAGTTCGCGATCGATGCGGGATATGTAGCGAACGAGCGGTACAAAACCCTCCGCACGCCATTGCTCCGGATAGTAGGCGTGGTGGTACGGCTCCATGAAAAAGCGCGGGCGATCGTTCTTATCGCTGAAGCGGTGACTGTTCCAGATGCTGCCCTCCATGGGCCCGATGATCCGATGGACCCGGTATTTGCGGGCCGTATCGCGCACTTCGGAGAACAGCTTGCGTGCCACGACGGGATCTTCCACGCACTCGTAACTGCCCACGAATGCGGTACGCGTTCCGGTCTGCTGGCCCGTATCGAGATAGAACGCGCATCGGGCCACCGCGCGGCCGTCGTCGACCACCACCACGCAGGCCACCAGATCCTTCGCCTCCGGTTCGTGGCCACCTTTGGATCGTGGGCCGCCCGGCTCGTAGCAATTGCTCACCACTTCCTGGAACAGCGAGAAGTCCGCAGCGCCGGGCATGGTGATGATGGTGTTGAGCGCGGGCATGCAGGCGGGTGCGGGCGGTAATTCGCGAACGCCAATATCGCGATCGGGACCGCAGCCATCGCCGGGCCGGTGGAAAAGATATACCGGACGGTCCAACCTGAGCGGTTGGCCGACGCGGTCGCTTTCAGCGTGGCTGCTTGACCACCTCGGTCACCGTGCGCTGGCGTTCGGACAGGTAGCGCTGGTAACGCGGGTCGAGGTCGGCGCGCGCATCCATGGCATCGGCGTAATGGCCCGAGAGTGTGAGCAGGGCATCCGTGGCCTCGCGCAACCCATTCTGCCCACCACTCAGTGCGGTGATGATGTCCACACAGCCGCGTGAAACGGCGTGCTCCGCGAAAAACGCCCCGGCCTGCCCACGGAGAAGGATGCGCAGCCCGCAGCGGTCGGCCACGGCCAGGTCGATGGCATCGTCGAAGAAGAAGGCCACCTCTTCCGGCCGGAGATCGTGCTTCTTCAGGAAGTCCTCAAAAGCATCCATCTTGTTGAGGAAGCCCATGTACAACCCGTGCAGCTTCTCGCGCTGGGCGAAGCGTTCCGCGAACGGATTGTGCTGGCCGGTGATGATGGCCGCGTACGGCAAGCGTTCGCCATGGCGCATCCACAACCCGAAGCGCAACATGTTCACCCCCATGCTTCCCACCTCGCTGAAGGGGCTGCCGCCTTCGATGTCCTTCCAACCGTCATTGAACACGCCGTCCCAATCGAAAAGCACCGCACGGATACGGGCCAGACGACCCCGCAACTCGTCCCGGGAACGCAGCAACCCGGTACCGCTTTTCAGGAATGGGTCCCGGTCGTCGGGATGTTCACCCCTGACCATCCTATCCCGCGATCGCCTTCATCAGGTCCTGGATGTCCAGCATGCCCAGTTGCTTGCCGTTCTCGCTCACACTCAGCGTGTCCACCTTGTGCTCCTTGAAGGCTTTCTGCGCATCGTCGAGCAGCGCTTCCGGGCTGATGGTGAATGGGGCATTGAATTTCAGGGAGCTGAGTTTCCTGGTGAGGAACTTGTTCCCTTCCTGCCCGATCCCACGGCGCAGCCCGCCATCCGTGAAGACGCCCGTGTTCTTCCCCTTGCCATCCACCACCATCACCGCGCCGAAGCCGTGCTTGGTCATCTCCACGAGCGCCTCGCTCACAGTGGCGCTGTCCTTCACGATCGGGTTGCTGCGCGAAAGCACGTCCTTCACCTTCATGGTGATCAGGCGGGTGTCCACGTAGAACTGTTTGGTACCGATCGCTGTGAAGTGATTATCAGTGAGCTGTCTCATCAGCTTCCAGGGAACGGTGATCGTATGCACGCCGATGTCCACCGCGTTGCGCACGTGCTCCACGGTACGCACGCTGCTGAACATGATCCTCGTATCGTAGCCGTAGTAGTTCACGGCACGTACGCATTGCTCCACCAGGGCCAGCGCGTCATGACCCTGATCCTGCAAACGGCCCACCAGCGGGCACACGTAGCTCGCACCCGCCTGCATGGCCATGTACGCCTGCTGGATGGTGTACACCAGGTGGACGTTCACCTTGATCCCTTTGTCGCGCAGCATTTTACAGGCACGGAGCCCCTCGAGGCTCACCGGGATCTTGAAGACGGTGGTCTCCTTCTTCAGTCCCATCTTCAATTGGCGCTCGGCCTCCTTCACCACCTCCTCGGCCGTTTCGCCCAGCGCTTCCACCTGCAGGATGGGCGCTTTCTTGGCAAGGTCGAGGATCATTTTGTCAATGTCCTTCACTCCGCCACGGTGCATGAACGTGGGTGTGGTGGTGAGGCCGGTGAGAAAGCCGAGTTTGAAGGCTTCCTCAATTTCCTTGGGGTCGGCGCTGTCGAGATAGAGCTCCATGGTGTTGTGTTGGCCGCTGGGATGCTGCGGCGTGTGGAATGCGGTGGTTGTCGGTTCTCCTCAGCGGGGCTGTGCGGCTGCGGCAACAGGTTGGCGGTGTTTCACTTCAACGGCGTGCAGGTCGAGCAGCGGTTTGAGGAACTCTTCCAGATCATGCATGCTGAGCTGGCTGGCGGCGTCGCACAGGGCCTTGGCGGGATCGGGGTGGGTCTCGATGAACACGCCATCGACGCCGGCGGCCACGCCCGCACGTGCGATCGTGGGCATCACCGGGCGGTTGCCGCCGCGCGGATCCGCACTGGGGATGCCGTACTTCCGGATGGCGTGCGTGATATCGAACACGAGCGGGTAGCCCGTCTGGCGCATCAGGTAGAAGGCCCGTGGATCCACCACCAGGTCGTTGTATCCGAAGGTGTACCCACGCTCGGTAAGGATGATCTTGTCGTTGCCCACGCTCCTGGCTTTCTCGACCGGCTTGATCATGTTGTCCGGTGCGAGGAACTGCCCATGCTTGATGTTGATCACCGCACCGGTCTTCGCGGCCTCCAGGATCAACGAGGTCTGCATGCAGAGGTACGCGGGGATCTGCAGAACATCACACACCTCGGCTACAGGCGCCGCCTGCTGCGGGTTGTGGATGTCGGTGAGCAAAGGGAAACCGAACTCCTGCTTGATGCGCTGAAGTGACCTCAGTCCTTCGTCCAAGCCGGGACCCTGGTAGAAATCGACGCTGCTGCGGTTGTCCTTGGTGAAGCTGCTCTTGTAGATGACCGGGATCCTGAGGCGTTCGCTCACCTCCTTCAGCTTCTCGGCGGTACGCATCATCACCTCATCGCTCTCGATCACACAAGGACCGCTGATAAGGAAGAGTTGCTCGCTGCCGCAGGCGATCCCGCCGACGTGGACGATCCGGGTGTCTTTCACTGGTGAACGGTTCAAGAGGCCGCAAAGCTATCCTTTGGAGCCGGGATCCGGTGCCGGAACAGGTCAAGCCGTTCCGGACAGGCCGCTGGCTCGCTGACTTTCATGCGCTCCTTACTCCACATCCACACGGAGCACGCAGTTGCCGTTCAGGAAACCCTCCAGCAGGTCGCCGTGCTCAATGGGCCCCACCCCTGCCGGTGTGCCCGTGAAGATGAGGTCGCCCGGTTCCAAGGTGATGTAGCGCGACACATGGGCGATGATATCGGCCACCGTGAAGATCATGTCCCGCGTATGGCCCTGCTGTACGAGGTTGCCGTTGCGCTTGAGTTGGATCTCGTAGCCCTGCAGATCGGTGCCGGCCGTCATGGGCAGCTCCACCTCGCCCAACACAGCACTGCCATCGAAGGCTTTCGCTTTTTCCCATGGCAGGCCCCTCGCCTTCAGCTCATTCTGCACCGTACGTGCGGTGAGGTCGAGCCCTAGGGTGAAGGAAGCCACGAGGCCCAAGGCCATGGAAGTGGGCACATTGCTGGCGTAGCTGTCGACCATGACCACCAGTTCCAATTCGTGATGGATCTCGCCGAGATGCGGCTTCATCCGGATGATCTGTCCCGGATACAGACAGGCCGTGGTGGGCTTCAGAAAGAATACCGGTTCCGTAGGCACCTCATTCCCGAGTTCCACGGCGTGGTCGCGGTAATTCCGCCCGATGCAGATCACCTTCATGCCTCTAAGTTATACCATCCCGACATCCGTTGGTCGGGACTTTTCCGATCGGACCGCCACATCGCACGGACCCATGGTACCGGCCCCTGGCATGCGAGGGGTGTATGTATGCCTCATGTGCGGTATCATTCAATCCTGGAGGTCGGCCAGCACCGCCCTCATCACGGCCAGGGTACTGCCCGGCAGTTCGGCCTTGGACATGAGCCATTGCAAGTAACCGGGATCATTGCGCCCGATGTTCTCGAGTGTCCAGCCTTTGTATTTCCCGAAGCTCAGGCACACCTGGCCACGATCGTCGAAGGCGAGTTTGCCTGCCGCATCGGGGCTGCGGTCGCGATCGCCGCTGAACGCACCCAGCGCATCCACGTCGTGCGGGAGATCCGGATAACGCTCCAGTTGTGCGAGAAGAACGTCGGCCGTGGCCTCCACATCGCCCAGCGCATCGTGCGCCATGGCGTGTTCACGTCCCGTGTAGAACTTGAGCGCGGCGCTCAGATCGCGTGGTTCCTTCTTGTGGAAGATCCGTTGGGCATCCACGATCCGTAGTTGCGCGGTGTCCCACGCGTGGCCCGTGCGGAACAGTTCTTCGGTGAGGAAGGGCACGTCGAACCGGATGGCGTTGAAGCCCGCGAGATCGCAACCCGCGAGGTGGCCCAACACCTCACCGGCGATGTCGTCCAAGCGGGGTGCGGTCGCCACGTCCCGATCGCTGATCCCATGGATGGCGGTGGCCTCGGGCGGGATGGGGATCCCCGGGTTCACCAAACTCTGGTAGCGTTCGCGTTCGCCACCGGGCAGCAGGCGCACGATGGCGATCTGCACGATGCGGTCGCGTCCGATGCGTGTGCCCGTCGTCTCGAGGTCGAAGACGGCGAGCGGTCGTTCAAGGCGGAGGAGCATGCGTGAAAGGTCGGGAAGAGCAAGCCCCGTCCGGCGGTCCGGACGGGGCTTCGTTTTCAACAGATTGGATCAGCGGACCTTCAGCTTCACGTACTGGTACTTGCCGTACTTCTCCGTGTTCTGATAATCACCCACGTACTTGGGTCCCTGCACCAGGTGGTTCACGGCCTCCAGCAGCAGCTTGGTCTCGTCCTTGCCGCGTGCCTTCACCGCTTCCAGCAGGCGCTTGCGCGCGTCCTCCATGCGCTGGTTGCTCAGGTTGTCGTTGGTGCCGAAGGTCTTGGTGGGCACACGGCTGGCGCTGCCTTCGATCACGATCCGTGCCGTGCCGTCCTTGTCCAGGATACCGACGACCGAATCGATGAATTTCTTCCACTCCGCCTCGCCCTGGTCGATGTCCTTGATGTTGTACGCGTAATACTTGGCGTACTCGTCGGAGTATTTCGCATCCGGCGGAACGTGCGTCCTGACCTTGGTGGCGATCTCCTTGTCGGTAAGCGGAACCTCCTTGACCGCGTCCTTGCCCTTGGTCTTGCCGACCTGGTCAGGAGCCACGCCCTTCTCCTTGCTTCCGGGAGGTGCACCCTTGGGCAGGTCGACGATGCTGGCGGGACCAGCGAGCGACACGGGGTTGAGGTAGATCTCCTTGTTGATCTCCTGATAGGTGCTCTCACACTCCACGAAGATGTCCTCCGTGTGTACCGTCTTGTCGTTCACCCGGTAATCCAGGTTGTACTCCTTGCATGGCGGCAGAATGGCCACGTACACGCCATCCCGTTGGCGGGGCTTGTAGGTCTTCACCTCGCCGGTGCTCTTGTCGGTCACATAAAGGATGGTGCTTGGCGGTAGCGACTCGCCAGGCGGGGGGATGATGAAGCCTTTGAGCACCGTGAGTCCTTCGGCCTCCATGCTCTCCGGGAAGTCCACGAAGTAGATGTCCTTCTCGCCATAGCCCCCGGCCTTGTCGCTGCTGAAATACCCACGGCGGCCATCAGCGGTGGTCACGAAGAAAACATCGTCATCCACGGTGTTCAACGGGTAACCGATGTTCTCGGGCACGCTCCACGTACCATCGTCCTTCAGCTCCGAGGTGAAGATATCGAAGCCGCCCATGCTGTTGTGGCCCTTGCTGGCGAAGTACAGGGTGCGGCCGTTGGGGTGGATGAATACGCCGTCCTCATCGTAAATGGTATTGAGCACTTTGCCCATGTTCTGGGCCTTGCTCCATTCGCCGGTGGGCAGTTTCACCACGCGGTAAATATCCCGTCCGCCCTCGCCTCCTTTCCGGTCACTCACGAAGTAAAGCGTGTTGCCATCGGCGGTGAGCGCGCAGTGCGTTTCCCAGGCCTTGGTGTTCACATCACTCCCGATGAGCACCGGGTCACTCCAAAGTTCACCCACGAGTTTGCTTTCGTACAGGTTGCCATCGCCGCCGTCATCGCGATAGATGTACAGTGTCTGACCATCGGCGCTCACGTTCACCGTGGCGAAGTGCCGGTCGACGGCGTTGATGTTCAGTGGTTCAGGCGTCTGCCAGTTGGCGTTGCGGTCCTTGTAGCTGACATAGATGTTCTCGAAGGGCAGGCCCGCGAGCGGGTCTACGATGTCCACGTTGCTGCTGTCGGCACGCAGGCGGCGGCTGGTGTAGAACATCGCGTTCCCATCCACGCTGATCACCGGGCTGAAATCCGGGTGGTCGTTGTTGATCACGGGGCCGGCGTTGCTCACCGTATAGGTCTTGGGCTCGGCGATCAGTTTGCGCGCGTTGGCCGTCTGTTCCAGTCCGTGCTGGGCCGACTGGTACAGGAAGTGCTTGTCGCCCACCTCGGTTGAGAATTTGGTGTAGTACTCATCGGCCTTGGCGAAGTTCCCTGCCAGGTGATAGGCGTAGGCCAGCCAGTAATCCACCTCCACTGGTGCGTTGGTCTCCTTGCTGTCGAAGGGGTCGTACCCGGTCGCGTTGAAAGCACCGTTGCCCTTGCCACGACGGTCCGATGCGGTTTGCAAATAGGGCAGCGCCTTCGCCTTCTGGTTGTACGAATTCATGTACGAGGAGCCCAGCTTCCAGTTCAGGTTACTGTTCTCGGGCTGTGCTTCCACAAGCTGCTTCCAGATGTCGGCTGCCTGGTTATGGAACCTCTCCTCATTCAGCTTGCAGGCCTCCTCGAATTTCCATTGGAAAGATGTGTTCTCCCCTTGGGCAGAGGCCCCGAGCGTGAAGGAAAAGAACAAGACGGTCGTTAGTGCGGCGTGACCATTCCTCATTGTAGAGCGATTTCGATCCACTGGTGGCGGACGGTGGCGAAAGTAGCCTTTTTCCGAAGGGAGGAAGCCTGTTCAAAACTCGCCATCCACCATGCGTTGTGGATCGCTCGGACGACTCCGCGAACGGCTCGGGATCAGAACTCCTGATCGATGGACCAGCCCTCGAGAATGTCGGCCACACGGCGGACGAACCTTCCACCCAAGGCACCATCCACTACGCGGTGATCATAGCTGTGCGAGAGGAACATCATGTGGCGCACCGCGATGACATCTCCTGTGGGTGTTTCCAGTACCGCGGGCTTCTTCTTGATTGCGCCCGTGGCCATGATCGCCACCTGCGGCTGGTTGATGATGGGTGTACCCAGCACGTTGCCGAAGGTGCCCACGTTGGTAATGGTGTACGTGCCCCCACCGATCTCGTCCGGCCCGAGTTTGCCGGCACGCGCGCGGTTGGCCAGATCATTCACCGAGGCGGCCAGTCCGGTGAGGTTCAAGCGGTCGGCGTTCTTGATCACCGGTACAATGAGGTTGCCGCTGGGCAGCGCCGCCGCCATGCCGATGTTGATGTCTTTCTTCTTGATGATGGTGTGCCCGTCCACCTGCACGTTGATCATGGGCATCTCCTTGATGGCCTGCACCAGGGCCATGATGAAGATCGGCGTGAAGGTGAGCTTCTCCCCCTCGCGCTTCTCGAAAGCGCCCTTCACCTTGTCCCGCCAGAGCACCAGGTTGGTCACATCGGCCTCTACGAAACTGGTGACGTGCGGGCTGGTGCGCTTGCTCATCACCATGTGGTCGGCGATCAGCTTGCGCATGCGGTCCATCTCGATCAGTTCGTCGCCCGCCATCGGGGTCACCTTGGGCGCTTGCGGCTCGGGTTTGGCGTCCGGTTTCTGGCCACTGGTGGCGGGTTGTGCAACAGGAGCCGTGGCGGGTTGTACCGCAGGGGCTGCAACCGGGGCCGCACCGCGCGTGGGCAGGTAATCCAGCAGGTCCTTCTTGGTGACACGGCCGCCTTCGCCCGTGCCGTTGAGCCCTTCCAATTCGGCCAGGCTCACCCCTTCGCTCTGCGCGATGTTGCGCACCAGCGGGCTGTAGAATTTACCGCTGGGACCGGTCCGGGATACCGCACCGCCGGTGGACACGACTGCGGCCACCACCGGCGGTGCCGCAGCCTTGGGTGCTCCGTTCGTTGCAGCAGTGGCTGGCGCGGCAGGTGCCGTTGCCTGTGTATCCGCGCTCGTGCCGATGTGCGCAATGGGCTGACCGACCTTCACCACGTCGCCATCGCTCACCAGTCGTTTCAGGAGGATGCCGTCCTGCGGAGCGGGCACCTCGCTGTCCACCTTGTCCGTGGCGATCTCCACGATGGGCTCGTCGGCCTTCACGGCTTCGCCCTCGTTCTTCAACCACTTGATGATGGTGGCCTCCGCCACGCTCTCGCCCATTTTGGGCAGCAGGATCTCGATGTGCGCCATGACGGCGCGAATGTACCAGCGGGATCGGAGTGCGAACGCATGCTCCGTACTCGCGGCGGGTCACTCCTTCACCACCGCGCTCGTCCAGCTGTTGCCCTGTCCGTCGGTACAGCGCAGCAGGTACGGCCCGGGTGGAAGTGCCACCAGGTCCATGATCGTCGTTCTTCGTTGCCCGGCAGAAGCGGACCGCACCACGCGGCCGGTCGCATCATACAGCCACGATGTGCTGCCCTCGACCGGTGCGTTCACGTACAACACGTCGCGCACGGGGTTGGGCCAGACCGTCAACCCGCCCATCACGGGCTCCGGGGTTGTTCCGGTATTCAGATCGCTGTCATGGTAGCGTTTGCACTGGTTGGGGAGCCCACCACCGGCGTTGTTGGGTAGCAGCAGGTACTCCCCAATGGGCATGCAGGCCATGCCGGCTTCATTCGGCGCGTCAATGACGCCCAGCCACGGAGAGAACATCCCGGTATGGAACCAGATACGCCCGTCCGGCGCCAAGGCCAGTTGAAGATCCGGATCATAAAAGTTGCCCACAAAGGTTCCTGTGAAGACCACAGTATCCGAAGCCACGATGCTGATCTCCTCCAAAATCGACAGGTCGTACTGATGTATATCGTAATGGACGCTGCCCACATATGACGTGGTTGATCCGTACAATTTGCTACCGTCCGGTGAAAACTCCAGACCATCGATGGTTATGCCTTCGGGTGGGGGGATGGTCGCAACATGAACGGCGATGCCTGTTGCCGGATCGAAAGCCAAGATCTCCACGAACGCATGTTCGAGGTCATAAGGCTCAATGGCGTTCGGCAGTGACGCGACCAATGCAAGTCTATCGCCAGCAGGGGAAACCACCAAAGAGCCCCAGCCGAGCGCTTGTTCTATACCGTCCACCGACATGGACAACGGCACACCGGTATGACTGATCACTGGCATGGTATCTACGCCATTCGCGTCAAGCGAATAGGCAGCGATCGCATCCGTGCCCCACAATTGGGAAAGCACCCAATAGTCCTGCCCGTTGGCGTGCGCCACGGCCGTGAGTTTGCGAGCGGCCTCTCCGGTCAAAGGGCTCATCCCGCTGGTGAAGGATCCCGACCCGTTCTCCAATTCCGGATCCACGTACGCATATGACAGGATGGACTGGAATGGTTCAGCACTATTGTGGAACATGACAATTCGATCCGGATCACCGGGTTTTGGCAGAAAAAGGAATCCCTGCGCCGAGGCCGCGTAGTCCATCTCCGGGGAGTTGCTCATCACCTCAAAGTCAGAATTATATACCGTTTGTCCAGCAGCATATATCAGTGCATTCCCCACAGCATCGCTTAAACTAGCACATGGACCGCCGATCGATGTCTCCGGCTGCAAGAAGGACGGCACGGCTGCACCACCACTGGTAAAGGAAACACCGTTATCCTGACCAAATGCCCAATTGGAATTGCGCAATTGGGCGTGGAGACCTGCTTGAAGTCCCCCCAGAACCAAAAAAAGCGCAATACCGCGCATGGTCCGGCTAATAAATACGCCACCCATTGGTCGGATCCTGATCGCCGTACATACCGATCGTCTCACCACAGCATTCACCCTCTGTTGTGCCCGCTGCGCAAGCCCATACCGCGATCGGGGTACCCGTGCACCCAAGACCGCAGTACAGGTCCATCTGGTAGACATTCGGGTAAGGAGCAGGTACGCTGAATGGCGTATATCCTGGACCAGAAATATTAACGCACTGCGGGTAGTATGGTCCGGCGGTGGATGGACAAGAACCAGACTTTGACCAGACCAATACTGAAAGGTCGCACTCAAGTTCAGTCCCGATCTCAAGATCCAATGTCTGTGCGTTGGTGACCGTGACCGTGCACAGACTGCCCCAAAAGAGCAGTGTGCGCCATTGAAGGGAGTTCGTGGTTTTCACGGCTGTTCGTGTTTCAGCGCAAGGTATAGTGTGTTTAGAGCGATCCGATCCACTTGTTGATAACTATCGCCTTCGAGGATCAGCCACCTACTTCTCACGATCAAGCCGCTCCTGTAGTCGCTACCCCGATGCCGGGATTGGCCGGTCTATCCCCCAAGATGTGTAAAGCCCCGCCAGATCAACCGCAGGTCCTGCCCCGCGCGGTAGTCCTTGGCGTAGGTAAGGTTCACTCGATGCACGGTGAGCGGCACGGGATCGAGGCCGTCGGCGCGCACGGGATCCAGGATGCCTGGACGGATCTTCGGCAACCGCACACCGGGTTCCAACTTCGGGAAGTAGCCCACCCAACTGGCTGCTCCGCGCAGCACGCGGAAGATGTTCTGCACGAACCCGGCTTTGTCGCGAACGAACCAAATGGACAGGGGCAGGAGCAGGAACAGGAGCAGGGAGACCGTTACATCCAGTATGCGCTTCCGCCGACGGGCGGCGCTACTGCTCACGGCGTGCTCTTCCATGATCAGCAGGTCCTGCACGCTCTCGATGCTGCTGGGGCCGATGATGAACTCGCGCGCGGGCTGGGCGATCTTGAACATCACGCCCGTGCGTTTCAATTGCTCCATCAATTCGATGATGCGCCCCCACTTCAGGTCCTTCGCGCAGAAGACCACCTCGTCGATGCCATGCTTGCGGATCTTTTTGCGGATGGCCTTCACCGCGTCCGGCGCGTTCGCCTCTGCGGCGCTCATCTGCTTCTGGCGACCCAGACCGAAGTGCGTTTGCCACAAGAGGGAAAGGGCATGCTTGTTCTCATCGGCGCTGCCGATGGAAAGGATACGCTTACGATCCAAGGTGCGAAGGGTGAACGGCTTCACCCGCAGCAAATGCAGCAGGATGCGCGAGGTGAGCCCCGCGGCCAGCGCGATGCCGCACCAGATGGCGATCAGCGTCCATATCAGGCCATCCCAAGTGCTCCCGGAGCCGAAGGGCCAGGTGATGAGCACGAGCACCGCCCACATCGCCAGCGTGGCCTTGATCACGTTCATGAGCCTCACCGGCAGGTCATAGCAGCCCATGAGGCCGAAGAACGCGAGTGTCAGCGCGAACGGGACCAGCAGCGTGCCGGGGTCGGCCGATAGGTCGTTCACCTTGCCCATCAAAAGGGCCCAAGCCAGCGACCATGCACAACCGAAAAGGACATCCAGCACCGGCAGCAGCGCCCGGCGCAGGAAGCGCGTGACGATGGCCCCCGCAGCGCTCAAATAGATACTCCCGTTGATGAGCCCCGCGAACACGTCCGGCCGCTTGCGCGTGAAGTGCTTCTTGGCGAAGATGGCCATGGCGTTGTAGAACACGAAGACGTAGTTCACGCTGCTCTTCTTGGTGCTCTCGCCCTTGTAGTGGATGATGCGCGCCTCGGGCAGGTACCAATTCTCGTACCCGCCCATGGTGATCCGGTAGCTGAGGTCGATGTCCTCGCCGTACATGAAGAAGCTCTCGTCCAGCAGGCCCACCTCATCCAGCGTTCTCTTCCGCAGGAACATGCAGGCGCCGGAAAGGATCTCGATGGGCGCCGCCCCGTTCTCCGGCAGATGGCCCAAATGATACCTTCCGAACACCTTGCTGCGCGGGAACAGCCGCGTGAGGCCGATGATCTTGTAGAAGGCCACCGCCGGTGTGGGCAGGCCGCGCTTGCTCTCGGGCAGGAAGCGCCCCGCCCCGTCGATCATCTTCACCCCCAGCCCGCCGCATGCGGGACGCTTGTCCATGAAGGTGATCACCGTGCGGAAGACGTCCTCCCCCACCACCGTATCCGGGTTCAGCAGCAGCACATACTCGGCCGCGCTCTCGCGGATGGCCTGGTTGTTCGCCCGGCTGAAACCGACGTTCTCCCTGTTGGCGATGAGTTTTACCTGCGGGAACTTCTCGCGCACCATCTCCACGCTGCCGTCCGTGCTCTGGTTGTCCACCACGAACACGTCACCGTCCACGCCCTTCAACGCCTCGAAGACCGTGCGCAGGCACTGCTCCAGGTAGGCCCGTACGTTGTAGTTGACGATGATGACGCTGAGTTTCATGGCCAGAGGTACTGGGTAAGCAGCAGGCAGCAGGCAGCGGGCAGCAGGTAGAACGCAGCGCATGGCCAACGGCTACTGCCAGCTACCTGCTGCCCGCTGCCTGCTGCCTGCTGCCTTTTCATCGCCTCACACCCTGCTCATACGGTTTCCTGTCCGCGATGCTCCGGCCCAGCGTCACCTCATCCACCTGCTCCAACTCGCCGCCTATGCTGATGCCCCGTGCGATCTGGCTCACTTCGACCCCTTGTTCCTTCAGCTTGCGGTGCAGGTAGAAACCCGTGGTGTCCCCTTCCAACGTGGCGCCCAGTGCGAGTACTACCTCAACGATGTCCCCTCGTCCGACACGCTCAAAGAGTTGCCGCGTGTTCAGGTCGTCCGGTCCCAGGCCATCCATGGGGCTGATCACTCCGCCCAGTACGTGGTACAGGCCTTTGAACTGTCGCGTGTTCTCGATGGCGATCACATCACGGATGTCCTCCACCACACACACGGTGGACCGGTCGCGTGCAGGATTCGCACAAATTCCACAGACCGGTTGATCGCTGATGTTGCAGCACACCGTGCAGTAGCGCACTTCATCACGCAAGCGCCTGACCGCTTCACTGAACCGGGTCACCTCGTGCGGCTCACGCCTGAGCAGGTCCAACGCCATGCGCATCGCCGTGCGGCGCCCGATGCCCGGCAAGGTGGCCAATTGGTCCACGGCGGTCTCCAGGAGTTGCGAACTGCTCGACATGCGCGCAAAGATGATCCGTACATGTCCTTATTTCGCCCACTCCATCCACCTGCGCCGAGGCTTCGGCGGCCACCACCCACCTGCGCCGAGGCTTCGGCGTATACCACCCTCCTTCGCCAAAGGCTTCGGCGTATACCATGCGTTCCATCCTCATCCTCGGCGCCGGTCGTTCGGCCTCATCGCTCATCCAATACCTGATCGATCACGCCCGCGAGCAGCAATGGCGGGTCACCGTGGCCGACAAGGATGCGGACCATGCCCGGAAACTCACCGGTACCGCGAACGATGCGGCTGAAGGTATCGCCCTTGATGCCACCGACGCCGATGCCCGCGCCATGCTGATCGCCAAGCACGACCTGGTGATCAGCATGCTGCCCGCCTTCATGCACATGGACGTGCTGAAGGATTGCCTACGACTGAGGAAACACGTGATCACCCCGAGCTATGTGCCCGATGCGCTCTGGGCCCTGGATGCTGAATTCAAGCAGGCCGGGCTGATCGTCCTGAACGAGATGGGCCTGGACCCCGGCATCGATCACATGAGTGCGATGCGCATCCTGGACCGGATCCGTGCGATGGGCGGGACGATGGAAGCTTTCGAGAGCTATTGCGGTGGGCTCGTTGCGCCGGAGAGCGACGACAACCTCTGGGGCTACAAGTTCAGCTGGAATCCGCGCAACGTGATCCTCGCGGGGGCCGGTGGTTCCGCGAAATACATCGAGAACGGGATCACGAAGTACATCCCGTACCACAAGCTGTTCCAACGAACCTCACGTATCGATGTGCCCGGCTTCGGCGCATTTGATGGCTATGCCAACCGCGATTCGTTGAAGTACCGCTCCCACTACGGCATCGACGGCATCCCGACCATGAAGCGTGGCACCCTGCGCAAAGGCGGGTTCTGCACCGCATGGGACTGTTTCGTGCAACTGGGCTGCACGGACGATGGCTTCATCATGGAACTGGGCACCGATGCCACATGGAACGACTACATCCATGCTTTCCTCCCGTCCGTAG
Organism: Bacteroidota bacterium; assembly: GCA_018267155.1. Classification (GTDB taxonomy): domain Bacteria; phylum Bacteroidota; class Bacteroidia; order Flavobacteriales_F; family PHOS-HE28; genus PHOS-HE28. The sequence goes on from JAFDZE010000046.1 coordinate 22,708, forward strand.
CTGATCGTGATGCACGCGCGGGGCTGGCACATTACCTGGGCCTGGAGCCCGAGGGCACCGTCATGAAGATGCTGGATGAGTTGCGCATCTTCTCGAACGAGCGCATCGGCCGCACAGGGCTTTCACCTGCGGGCCTGCTGCAACACCTGCTGGAGCAGCGCTGGGTGCTCGGCCCCGAGGACAAGGACCTGGTGGTGATGTGGCACAGGTTCAGCTACTCACATGAAGGTACCTCTCACGAGATCCATGCCTCGCTCGTGGTGGTCGGGCAGGACCAGGTCCATACGGCCATGGCGCGCACCGTGGGGTTACCGATCGCCATGGCGTGCAAACTGGTGTTCAACAACGGCATCAATGACCGTGGCGTGCTGCTACCCCTGAAGCCCGGGATCTACCTCCCGGTACTGGATGAATTGGAGCGGATCGGTGTGGTGTTCCACGAGCGCTAAGCATCGGGTCAGAACTTCAACATCAGGTCGGCCAGGAGTGCGCGGTACTCGGGTGAATAGTCGAATGGCCCGCTCTTCTCGACGGTGATCTCCTCGCTCGTCGTGGCTTGCTCCCCGCGCTTCAGTTCCATGAGCACGCGTTTGGGCGGCCTGCTGGCCAGGTAGCGCACATCGCATCGTCTGCTTGGTGACAGGCCGACCTGACCAGCATCGCCGTCGAAATCGAGGACGCGGTTCCTCGGCAGGATCACATTCAGCCGACCGGCCGGTGCGAGCACACGATCCACCAGTTCGAGCAATTCATGGAACGCGAGGCCCGCGGCATGCTTCGCCAATTCCACACGTTCATCGAGCGATCCCATTTCGCCAGGATAGAACGGCGGATTGCAGATGATCACATCATAGGGTTCGCTCGCCTGCATGCGTCGCGCGTCCATGCGATGCACGCGGATGCGATCGGCCCAGCGGCTCGCCGCCACGTTCTCCGTGGCCTGCTCGGCAGCGGCATCGTCGATCTCCACCGCATCGATCCGGGCGTATGCGTTGCGTTGAGCGGCGATCAGCGCAAGCAGCCCTGTCCCCGTTCCGATATCGAGGATCCTGGCCGCACCGGAATAATCGGCCCACGCGCCCAGCAGCACGCCATCGGTTCCCACCTTCAAGGCGCAACGGTCCTGGCGGATGGTGAACTGCTTGAAGCGGAAGTGGGGATCCGGCATGGGACGCTGGCCGAAATGATCGGCCATGGACTCACTCGTACGTTCTCAAGGGGTGCGGTACAGATCGATCAACCCATCCGGTGTGCGGATCACGAGCGAGCGCTCCTCCATATCGAGGTCCACGATCATCTCATCGGCCAATGGCACCATCACCTCCTGCTCTCCACGCAGGATCACCAGCACGGGATTCCTGTCGGTACCTTCGATCGCGGTCACCTCGCCGAGGTCCCCGTGCTTCTCGTCGCGCACCAGCAAGCCGATGAACTCATCCGGGTCCCAACTCTCGTCGCTGCCGTCGGCCATGTGGCCCGGCGGCGCATATATATCCCTTCCAACGAGTATTGATGCGCTCTGCGGATCATGGAGGTCATCGAACTGGATGAGTGTATCGCGCCCCTTCTCATACAGCCTGGAGAAGAAGAAGGGAACGCGCTGGCCTTCGATATCCACGAACAGGGATCCGGCATGCGTGATGTCGTCCAACTCCACGTTCTCCAGATGGACGGTGAGCTCGCCCCGGTGCCCCCAGGGCCTTCCCAAACGTCCGAGATAACGCAGGCTGTCCGTGTCCATGGGATCGGTCCGTGAGGTCGTCAAACGAGGACGGGGGTCACCTTGCCACCCGGCGTACGGTGTCCGCCCGGCCAGAATGCGCCCGTGTTCAGCCGTGTATCACGCAGGAAGTCGCCGATGTCCGGGAATGCGTGTGTTCCCGCGGCGCGCAAGACCAGTTCGGCGGTGGCCTCGGCATCGTTGCCAGCGCGATGGTGCCTCAAGGCGATGCCGTGCAGATCGCACATGGGTTTGAGCCCGTACGACCGGTGCCCCGGCCATCTCCTGCGTGCCATGCTCACACTGCAGAAATAATTGAATGCCGGATGATCGAGGCGATGCGAGGCGAGCGTTCCCCTTAGCACCCCCATGTCGAACGCCGCATTGTGCGCCACCACCGTAGCGCCCTCGATCAGTGCCGATGCCTCCTCCCAGACCTCCTCCCATCCGGGGGCATCGGCCACGTCCCGGGCCGTGATGCCATGTACCGACACATTCCATGGGCTGAAATGCGGCCAGCAACGCGGCTTGATGAGCCAATTGCGCACCTCGCGCACCACGTCGCCCCGTACCACGGCAATGCCCAACTCGCACGGGCTGTCGGGTTGCGAAGTGGCGGTCTCGAAGTCGAGGGCGAGGAAGTCCATGACGGGGTACAAGGTAGCGCGGATACGATCCGTGCAACAGGAGGAACCCACCATGCGATGGATCCCCGGACATCGCATCTTTGACGGGCATGACCCATCGTATTCTTTTCCTCTGCGCCCTCTTGTCGGCCGGGACCGTGAGTGCGCAGCCACCCACAAGCTCGTTGATCCCCTTGCCCGTGCGGGTGGTGCCAGCCGAAGGCGCGTTCACATTCGATGCCGCATCCACCATCGCGTTGGATCAGCGCGAACTCACGGACGAGGGCGAATTCCTGCGCGATGGCATCCGGTCCCTGCTTGGCTTCGCACCCATGCTGCTGCCGGCGCCGAAAGGCAGGACCGTCCGGTTGTCCATCCTCCAGCGCGACAGCATACCTGCCGAAGGGTACACACTGGCGATCACCCCCGACCGTATCGACATCATCGGGGCCGATGATGCAGGCGTCTTCCACGGCATCACCTCCCTGCTCAACATGATGCACCAGGGCGACAATGCATCGCCCGGCATCGCCTGTCGCACCATCACCGATCTCCCGCGCTTCGCGTGGCGTGGCATGCACCTGGACGTGTGCCGCCACTTCTTCCCCGTGGCATTCGTGAAGAGATACATCGACCTGCTCGCACGCTACAAGATGAACCGCTTCCACTGGCACCTGACGGACGATCAGGGCTGGCGCATCGAGATAAAAAAATACCCGAAGCTCACGCAGGTGGGCGCCTGGCGGAACGGCAGCCAGTACGGACCGTACAACCAGCACACCTTCGACAGTACCCGCTATGGTGGTTTCTACACGCAAGAACAGATCCGCGATGTGGTGGCCTACGCCCAGGCCCGGCACATCACGGTGGTTCCGGAGATCGAGATGCCTGGGCACGCACTGGCCGCCCTGGCCGCCTACCCCGAACTCGGATGCACGGGGGGTCCTTATGCGGTGGAACGCGGCTGGGGTGTTTTCGATGACGTGTTCTGCCCGAAGGAGGAGACCTTCACCCTGCTGCAGAACGTCCTCGCCGAGGTGATGGAACTCTTCCCCGGGGAATACATCCACATCGGTGGCGACGAATGCCCGAAAGTGCGCTGGAAGGCCTGTCCGCACTGCCAGAGCGTGATGGAACGCGAGGGCCTGAAGGATGAACACGAGCTGCAGTCCTACTTCATCAAAAGGATCGAACGCTTCGTGAACGAACACGGCCGGAAGATCATCGGATGGGACGAGATCCTGGAGGGGGGCCTGGCCCCGAACGCGGCGGTGATGAGCTGGCGCGGCACCGAGGGCGGCATCGCAGCGGCGCAGAGCGGCCACTATGCGGTGATGTCACCGGGCAGCCACTGCTACTTCGACCACTACCAGGGCGATCCCGCCTTCGAACCGCTCGCGATCGGCGGTTTCACCACGGTGCAGAAGGTGTACGGCTACGAGCCAGTCCCGGCGGAACTTACCCCGGCCGAAGCGAAGTACATCCTGGGCGCACAAGGCAACCTGTGGACGGAATACATACTGACGCCAGAGCATGTGGAGTACATGGCCCTTCCGCGCATGGCGGCACTCGCCGAACGGGTGTGGAGCCCGAAGGAGGTCCGCGACGAGGGGGCGTTCGTCCGCCGCCTGGAACTGGAGTTCGAGAACCTGGGCGCCATGGGGATCCACTTCAGCAAAAGCCTGTACAACGTGGAGTTCAGCACCAAGGGCAGCAAGAAGCGCGGGCAGGTGAACACCGAACTGAGCGTTGCGCCCGGCCTCGGCGAGATCCGATACACCACGGACGGAAGCGAACCCACCGACACCTCGGCACGGTTCTTCAGCACGATCGAGCAGCGCGGCAGCGCCACGATCAAAGCGGCGCTCTTCGGCGGGAACAAGAAGCTGGGCAATACCACCGCGCTCACCCTGACGTTCGACAAGGCCACCGGCCGGGCACTGCAAGTGGAGCCCGGACCGGATGAACGATACGATGACGGAGGTATTTTCACCCTGGTCAACGGTGTCAGTGCCGGTGCCAAACGTGTGAACCACGAGTGGCTCGGCTGGTGCACATCACAAGTAACGGTGACGGTGGACCTCGGCAGTGAGGAAGGTCTGGCGCATGCGGGCATCGGCGGGCTCGAGGAGCGCAGTTCCTGGATCCATCCGCCCGAGAGCGTAACGATCGCCACGAGCAGCGATGGGCAGACCTTCACGGATGCCGCCACCGTACGGCCCGACCCCAAGGCGAGCGGACGCATGGAATTCGGCACCGACCTGTCGGGGCGATCGGCCCGGTACGTGCGCTTCACGGTACGCACGCTGCCGGCCATTCCCGATGATCAGCCTGGTGCCGGAAACCTGCCCTGGTTGTTCCTGGACGAGGTTCACGTACGGTGAAAAGCAAAGAGCCCCGGATCACCGGGGCTCTTCCTTATCCATAGAAAACAATCACTCAGCGGCGGTATCGGCAGCAGGCGCCTCACCCTCGGCGGGCGTTTCCACGGCGGGCACCGCGGCCGCTTCGGCCTGGGCAGCGGCCGCTGCCAGCTTGGCGCTGAGTTTCGCAGCGATCTCATCGGCCTTCTTCTTCTCGGCGGCCACACGGTCGGCCAGGGCCTTCTCGGCGGCCTTGCCCACGTTGCCACGCTTGGCCTCGATCTTGGCGTTCTTTTCGTTCATCCAGATGTCGAAGCGGCGATCGGCCTCGGCCGCATCGAATGCCCCCTTCTTCACCCCGTTGATCAGGTGGTTCTTGTACACCACCCCGGTGTAGCTCAGGATAGCACGGCAGGTATCCGTGGGCTGAGCGCCTTTCTGCAACCAATCGAGCGCCTTCTCACGGTCGATCTCGATGAATGCGGGGTTGCGCCCGGGCTCATAAGCACCGATCCTCTCGATGTATTTACCGTCGCGGGGCGCGCGTTGATCAGCCACCACAACATGGTAGTACGGCTGGCCTTTTTTGCCTTTTCTCTGAAGGCGGATGCGAGTTGGCATGTCGCTGTTTTGGTTGGTTCCCGGAATTGGGGGCGCGAAGATGGGGATTTTTGGGGATCCGCCGACTGGGCGTGATCGTGGTGAATTGCCTTGCTTCACCTATTTGCGTGGCTGGCCAAGCAAACATTCGATGATTTTCCGTGCACTATGACGCACAAAAGCCACATTGCGGTGCCGAATTCAGCGTTTCCATGCTGCTATGTTTCATGGACTGAGGGCATTGATCGTGATTGTTTGGCCAGCCAAGCAAATGGGTGTACTTTCGCTCCATGCCAACCCCGATCCCCCCTCCGCCACCCGCCCTGTTCCCCACACTTCAAGAGGAGTACAACACTTGCCTGTTCCACGCCGCCACCGCATTGGGCCGATCCCTGACCGCCCTGGCCGAAGAGCAGTTCGGCCCGCTTGAATTGACGCCCACCATGGCCTTCATCCTGATGACCACGCGAACGGCGCCCGGCATTCTTTCCACCGACCTTGCCCATGTTCATCAGCTCGATGTTTCCACCATTTCGCGTGCCGTGGACAAGTTGGTCCACGAACGCTTCGTTCAGCGCGAAGGCACGCGCAAGAACATCCGCATCTTCATCACGCCGCTCGGCGAAAAGAAGGAGGCCGATGCACGGGCCGCTTGGGCCAAGCTGCGGCAAGCCTACGGACTGGTCCTCACGGATCCCGGCGCCCGCGACCTGGCCGATCATATCGCACGATCCGATGGACGGTTGCGCGAAGCCCGACCCCGGAAGCGCCGCACCGCGAACGGCAAGAACATCGCGGTACCAGGTACGGGCGCTTGAACCACCGGAACGGATATTTCTACCAGTATAACACCCATGCGCACAGGTCGGACCACGATCGGCAACGTTGGAAGGCTGCTCATCACAGTTTCGCTCCTCCTGTGCATCCGTTCCGATTCCAACGCCCAATTCGGTGCCTTCGTTCGCAAGCTCCTGGTGGGGGACACGCTGGCCCCCCCCAATTACGATACGGCATACATCTCCACCTTCCGGCAGCGCCTCACCTTGAGCCTGGTGAGCAGCTATCGCCTGGCCACACTGGACATCTCCGATACACTCGGCCATGCCGTCTCCTGGTCCACCAACAACGCCACACAGTATGGTGTGGCCCTGGACTACCGCTGGCTCTCGGTGGAAGCCACATTCAGCATACCCGCGCTGGACCCCGCCGATCCGCTCTACGGTCGTACCTCTTCCAAGGGAGTGGCACTGGGGTACACCGGTCGGCATATCTGGGTCCGCGGCTTCTGGAACTACAATTCGGGATTCTATGCCGATCCGCCGAACGCCATCGCACCGGACCATATCGACGGCCAGCCATGGCCTCATCGCCCCGACCTTGGTGTGGAGACCTGGATGGCTTCGGTGAACTATGCGCTCAACAGGAAGAACCGCTACTCGCAGGTTGCGGCACTCACCCAGATGGAGCGCCAAAAGCGCAGTGCGGGCACGTTCGTGTGTGGAGCCGCCTTCTGGCTCACACGCATGAATGCGGACAGTGCGCTCGTGCCAACGACCGGGCCACTGGCCTTCGCGCCCGAAGCCGGGATCAGGGCCTCGCGGAGAACGATCGTCGGAACCACGGTCGGCTATGCGCACACGTTCGTATTCTGGCACAAGGGTTTCATCCATCTCGCCTTGCTCGCCGGGGCCGGATACAGCGATCAGACCAGGACGATGGGAAAAAACGGCGAACGCGCCGCGGATACCGGCGTCAGTGCCCTGATGGAATTCAAGGGCGGCATCGGATTCAATGGCGATCGCTGGTACACAGGTCTCACACTGGCCTACTACCTGAACGAGGACGCCGATGATCACGTTGCGATGCTCGGATCCATGTACGGCTCAGCCCGCTGGGCCATCGGCTATCGCCTCGGCAGGCCGAACATCAAAGGCCTGGACAAGGTCGGCCTGTAACGCTCGTCCCATTCCGAACGATATGTGAACATGTCCGGTCCGGGGCGACCGCACCGCTAACTTGCCCACCCATGCGGGTATCGCTACTGATCATCATCGGCGCACTGGCCTTTCCCGTGCATGCCCAACTGGGCCGCCGTCAGAAGAGCTTCTCCAGTGCCGACACCCTGCGCGGGTCCATTGGTACCGAGCGTGCCTGGTGGGACGTGCTCCACTACGACGTGAGCGTTCAGCCGGATCTTGCCACCAAGAGCATCCGCGGTACCACCATCATCGGCTTCATCGCCAAGGACAACGGCCTGCGCATGCAGATCGATCTGCAACAACCGCTCGTCGTCGACAGTGTCACGGCCGACGTGAGCCGATTCCGCAGGGGCAGTTTCACCATTGAGGACGAGCGTGCGCATACCGAACGCGAAGGCAACGTGCTGTGGGTGGACCTGCCCCAGCCCTTGAAGGCGGGAGAGGCCAGCACGATCCGTATCACCTACCATGGTGTTCCTCGAGAAGCCAAACAGCCACCTTGGGACGGCGGATGGATCTGGACGTACGACGCCCAGGGCAACCCGTGGATGAGCGTGGCCTGCCAGGGCCTCGGCGCGAGCGTGTGGTACCCGTGCAAGGACACGCAGAGCGATGAGCCGGACGATGGTGCTTCGCTGCACATCACCGTGGCGGACAGCCTTCAGGCGGTCGGCAACGGAAGGCTGCGGGACGTTACCAGGAACGCCGATGGGACCAGCACGTGGAACTGGAAGGTGACCCAGCCCATCAACACGTACAATCTGGTACCATACATCGGCAAGTACGTTCATTTCGGGGAGGTCTATGACGGTGTGAGCGGCCAACTCGACTGCGACTACTGGGTGCTCTCCATCAACGAGGCGAAAGCACGGGAACACTTCAAGCTGGTACCGAAAATGTTGAAGTGCTTCGAGGATCATTTCGGGCCCTACCCCTTCTACCATGACAGCTACAAGCTGGTGGAGGCGCCCCACCTGGGCATGGAGCACCAGAGCGCGGTGGCGTACGGGAACGGCTACCGGAACGGTTACCTCGGACGTGATCTCAGCGGTACGGGCTGGGGCAACAAGTGGGATTACATCATCGTGCATGAGAGCGGCCACGAATGGTTCGGCAACAGCATCACCACCGCCGATATCGCCGACATGTGGGTGCATGAGGGCTTCACCATGTACAGCGAGGTGGTCTTCACCGAATGCATGAGCGGAAGAGCGGCGGCGGACGAATACGCGCAAGGTGTGCGCCGGAACATCGCCAACGACCGACCCGTCATCGGCCCGTACGGGGTGAATGAGGAAGGCAGTGGCGACATGTATTACAAGGGTGCCGCGGTCCTGCACATGATCCGCCACATCACCGGGGACAGCATCTTCAATGCCATGTTGCGTGAGATGAACCGCCGCTTCTTCCACAAGATCACCACCAGTGCGGAAGTGGAATCGTTCATCAGCGCATTCACGGGTCGGGATCTGGGCAAGATGTTCGATCAATACCTGCGCACCACGCGTGTACCCGTGCTGGAGTGGGGTGCGCTCAAGGGCGACCTGTACACGCGCTGGGCCAATTGCGAACCGGGCTTCCGCATGCCCGTGACCATCCGACTGAACGGCGAGGAGCGCATGATCGACATCACCGACAAATGGTCCTCACCGGCCAGTAACGTACACGCGTCGGCCACGTTGACCACCGACCCCAACTGGTACGTCACCGTCAGGCAGGTCAAGCCGCGTACGCTCCGCGCCATATCCGGACATCGGGATCGGACCTCCCACAGCACCCCCTGAAAGCATACACGCATGAAGCCTGCCCGGATCGCACTCCTCACCTCCGGTGGCGATGCCCCCGGCATGAATGCGGCCATCCGCGCAGTGGTGCGCACCGCGGCCTTCCACGGCATCCCGGTCTCCGGCGTGATGGACGGCTTCGACGGCCTCGTGAAGGCCCATTTCATCGAGCTCGGTCCGAGGGATGTGCGGAACATCATCCAGCGCGGCGGCACCATGCTGCGCAGTGCACGCAGCGAAGCGTTCAGGACCGTGGAAGGTCGTGCCAGAGCGGCGGCCAACCTCAAGCAGGCCGGGATCGATGCCCTCATCTGCATCGGTGGCGGCGGAACACAAAGCGGTGCGCATCAACTGGTCACGGAACAGGGTGTTCGACTGATCGGTATCGCCAGCACCATCGACAATGACCTGGGCGGCAGCGACCGCACGATCGGCTTCGACACGGCCTGCAACACCGCCCTGGAGGCGATCGACCGGTTGCGCGACACCGCCAGCAGCTACGGACGTATCTTTTTCGTGGAAGTGATGGGGCGCGATACCGGCTTCATCGCCATGCACACCGGTATCGCTGCCGGCGCGGAATACGTCATGGTTCCCGAGCGCAGAGAGCATGTGGACGGGCTTGTGCGCGTCCTCGAGAACCGCTCCAAAGGGAAGGGCAGTTCCATCGTGGTGGTGGCCGAGGGCGACCAGGAGGGTGGTGCGTTCAAACTCGCCGAAGTGGTGAAGGCGCGCTGCCCGCAATTCGATATCCGTGTGAGCGTGCTGGGCCACCTGCAGCGCGGCGGCAACCCCACGGTGACCGACCGTGTGATGGCCTCGCGCCTCGGCGCCGCGGCCGTTGACGGGCTCATCCGCGGTGAGGATCATCGCGTGGTCGGCATCGTCAACGGGAAGGTATGTTTCACCCCGCATGCGGAGGCGATCGCCGCGAAGAAGACGATCGAGCCTGACCTCTTCCGCCTGCTTCCCATGCTCGCCATCTGACCCGGACCGCCATCGCATGTTCCCGTCCCGTCCCCTCCTGCTGATCGGCACCGCCATCTCCTGCGCATCGGCCGACTGCGCGACCATTTCGGTCACGTACAATTTCGCCCCACAGGAGGCTCAGGTCGCCATCGACCATGCGGCCTCGATCTGGGAGGGCATCCTCGTATCACCCGTGCCCATCAAGGCGATGGTCACCTGGATCCCCATGAACGGCTCCGTGCTGGGCATCACCTTCCCGAACGGCCGAAAGGACTTCACCGGCGCACCAGTACCACAAACTTGGTATGCAACGGCCCTGGCCAATTCGATCGCCGGACAGGAATTGAACCCGGGGGAGAACGACATCGAGATCTACCTCGATGCCAGTACCGATTGGTACTTCGGTCTGGACGGTGCCACACCATCCGGCCAGCAGGACCTGGTGAGCGTCGCACTGCACGAGATGGGGCATGGTCTCGGTTTCGTGGGGCTCAGCAAGAAGGAGGGAGCCACCGGCTCCCTGGGGCTGCTGCTCGCCTCGGACTTCGCACCGCTGACCACCACATTCCCTTGGCCGGAACTCGATTCGCTGCCCGGGATCTTCGACCGTTTTCTCGTTCACCCGCAGAACGGTCCGTTGGACCTGATGGAGAATCCCGGTCCAACGCTTGGATCCGCAATGTCGAGCAACCAACTGCGGTTCAACGGTCCACTGACGATGATCGCCAACGACGGCGAGGCCCCAAGGATATACTCCCCTTCCAACTTCGCACTGGGCAGCAGCTGTGTCCACTTGAATGAAGCCACCTATCCCGTGGGCAACGCGAACGAACTGATGACGCCGTTCAATTCCGCCGGTCATGCCAACCACTGGCCGGGGCCACTGTGCCTGGCCATGCTGCGGGATATCGGCTGGAACCTCGCTCCGGATGTAGGCATGGTCGAACCTTGCGCACGTTCGCCTCTGCTTGAGCTGTGGCCGAACCCCGTACAGAGCGAGCTCTCCATCAGCGGCATCATCGCCGGGGCCAACGTGGTGATCCGTGACGTTGAGGGCCGCACCGTGATGGTCCTGCAAGGTGGATCATCCATCGACGTCTCCGGGCTGGCTCCCGGCCCCTACCTCGTATCCACGGAGGCAGGAGGCCTGGCGAAACATGGACGCTTGATCAAAAGGTAGTTCCCTGTGGCCCGGCCAGCTCGGGAGACTTCCGGATGCGCACCATCGCTCCTTTGCGCACCTCGTCGCGCAACCAGGTGGTCCAGCCCAGCAGAAGCCCGTTGAGGCCCAGTACCTGGCGGCTCCAACGCCAGAAGTCAAATTGATCATCCTGCCGCAGGATCAGTCCGTCCTTGAACGCGAAGGTGGACGTTACACGGTCGTGAACCCGTCTGCCCCCGTTCGTGGTGTACCATGCATTCCAACGGACACGACCACTGCCCGCGTTCTCTTCCAGAACAAGAAAGGCCAGCCGCAGGTCCTCGACCCCGTTCAGGCGCAACCTCCACATCGCACGCACCTCCCTGGCCTCCAATTGGTGGAAGATCCGATCATTGAAGCGCGCACCATCGTGGTAGCACGCACCCATCAACGTCCAGTCGCGCTCGGCGAAGGCGGTGAAAAATGTACGGATGGGGCCCATGGTGCGGATGCTCCCCTCTTGTACGGCAAGCCCGGGAAAATGTGACGGTGGTCGTCGGATCCATATCGCTCCCGGCCATGCTGGCGGCCTCTTCCCGACCTTCGCCCCCATGTCAAGGCATCACTACACGCTCCTGCTCGAATGGACGGGGAACGCGGGCACCGGCACGGATCATTACCGCAGCTACAAGCGCGACCACGTCATCCGGATCGCTGGCAAGCCGGAACTCCTCGGCTCGTCCGACACGCATTTCCGGGGCGATGCCGCGCGGCACAACCCCGAGGAACTGCTCCTGGCCGCACTTTCGGCATGCCACATGATGAGCTATCTGCATGTGTGCGTTACGAACGGCGTGGTGGTCACGGCGTACACCGATAGGCCCACGGGTGTGCTGGAGACCGTCGGTGACGGTGGCCGGATGACAGCCGTGACCCTGCATCCCGTTGTCACCGTGCTCGACCCGAGTATGATCCCAAAAGCAGAGGACCTGCACCACAAGGCCCATGAGCTGTGCTTCATCGCGGCCTCGGTGAACTTTCCCGTGGGTTGCGAGGCGATGGTGCGGACCTGAAGCCACGTGGCCGATCGATCAGCGCCCCCGCGCCTTGTCCATCTTCGGGTAATCGCTGGTCATGTTCATCCGCAGGTTCACCAGCTTGAAGAAGAGCACGTCGCCGATGAGCCTGCGCACCACCGGGCCTGCCCGTGAACCGCTCTTTTCCGGCTTCCAATGGTTGTTGGCCTCGTGCGTGGAGAAATTCTTCCGTTGATCGAATCCGGGCACCACGAAATACTCCTTCGGATACACCCTCACCCCTTCCGGGAGCATCTGGTCCCTGTTGTTGAGATGGAAATCCGGGTAGTGCGCCAAAAAATACTCGGTCACGATCGAATTGTTCACCCTGGGTCCGGCGAGCGCGTCGTACTCGCGGAGCAACGAGGCGATGAGCGGGTGCCCGGGCTCCGCGCCGATGATGGCCGTGGACAGGAACGAATCGAATTCGAAGGACCAGAAGCTGCGTTCCCGGAAGAAGGGCAGGAAGCTCTTCTTCATCACCACGTCCGTATCCAGGTACAGGCCACCGTGTTCCAACAGTACCATGAAGCGGGCATAGTCACTCGCGAAGGCATATCGACCTTCATCGTGCATCCGCTGCATCCATGGATGCCTGGACAGGTCGATAGTCCCCTCGTTCCACTCCTTCACCTCGCATTCCGGCATCATCCGTGACCAGCCGTCGATCACCTTTTGCATACCGGCCGGCTTGGGTTTGCCGCCGAACCACACATGGTGGATGATCCGGGGTATGCGCTCAGAGGGGATCATGACGGGTTTCCGCTCATGGGATCCAGCTACCCGGCGATCTTCTGCTACTCCCATCAGGGCCATCAGAAACTCTCAAGAAGGCGAAAATAGCAGAACACCCCATAGGAAGTCCAACGACGACCGGTCAGCCCGGTAACAATACCTTGTCCAGCCCTGCCCGCGCCCGGCTGATGACCCGTTTCCGCACCCAGGGCGACCAGCCCAGCAGCATCCCCTTCGGCCCCAACGCCTGGGTGCTCCAACGCCAGAAATTGAACCGGTCCTGCTGTCGGTAAATGAGCCCGTCGCGGAGTTGGAACGTACTGTGCACGCGGTTGTGGACCTTTCTACCGGTGCGTCCGAAGGTGTAGTACGCCTCCCAGGTACAGATCCCGCGCACGGCATCCTCCTCCAGCACCGTGAACGTGACCCGGAGGTCCGTGCCGCTGGTCAGCAGCATCTTCCACATGGCCCGCACTCCGGCCGCATCCAGACCTGGGAACACCGGATCGCTGAAGCCCGCGTCTTCCGCGTAGCATCGGCCCATGGTGGACCAGTCCCGTTGGACAAAGGCGGAATAAAAGCGATGCAGGACACTCATGGTCGACAAGGTAGGAGCTTCGCTCGTTCGTATGACTTACTGTCCACCGATACAGGGATCCTGTTGTACCTTTCGATCGTGGACAAGAAAGATATCCTGCTCGTAAAGGATCTCGCGATGTTCGAGAAGGTCGTGAATCGCGACCCGCGGCCGTACGACATCAACCTGATGGTGATGCCGGGCACCTTGGAGGACAAACACAAGAACGTGGACCCCTCCACCGGTATCCGTGCCCTGCGCCGGGTATTCAACCTCATCTACCTGCTCAAGGGCGGAGAACACGATGTGCAACTCGGGGCCGAGGAGCGCTGGCTGAAGCACAATGACCTGGTGATCGTTCCCGAGAACACGGTGTACGCTTCCCGCTACATCCACCAATGCAAGGGTTATTGCATCCACTTCCGCACCGAGTTCATCCAGCCCCTGCTCAAAGGACCGCTCGCTGCGGCGTTCCCGTTCTTCGATCTGGAAGCCGAACACATCATCAATGTCACGGATGAGGAGAGCGCGCTGCTCGAGCAAGCGTTCAAGGACATCATCGCCGAGCATGCGCGTTTCAGCCATGAGAAAGACCATGTGTTGCGCAACCTCATCCACATCCTGCTGCTCCGGATCCGCGAGATCCACCGGCCGCACGCACATCACAACAAGGAAAGCGCATCGCGCGCCAGCGAGCTCACCGATCGTTTCAAGCATCTGGTCGAGAAGAACTTCATCGAGCATCGCCAAGTAGCCTGGTATGCGGACAAACTTCATATCACACCCAAACATCTGGCCGATGTGGTGAAGCAGACCATCGCTCGTACACCCCGACAGGTGATCGCCGACATGCTCATGCTCGAGGCGAAGGTGCTGCTCGGCTCAACGGACCTCACCATCTCGCAGATCGCTCAGCAACTCTATTTCGACGACCAGGCCCACTTCGCGCATTTCATCAAGCAGCGATCAGGCCAGTCGCCCACTGAGCTCCGTACGAAGCTCTAACGCACAATATCAGCACACCCCCTCCCCGGTGGTGATCCTCGCCATTCGGATCCCGACATCCGGATCCTGGACCTGGATCGCGCGGACACGGATCACCCTCTTGTTCGCATCCGTACAAGTTCTACCGTGTTCCATCCAAGGATGTGGCCTTGGCGTGCCGACACTTTTGCCCCATCAAACCACGGCACATGAATAGAAACCTGATCTCCGGCCTCCTGTTCCTCGGTGCAGGATCGGCTATTGCCCTCACCTGCGCGTTCACAAACCCCAAAACCTCCAATTCCATGATCGACACGATGACCAACAGCGAAGCCAAGAGCTTCGAGAAGCCCGATGAGGTGCGCACCTTCCCCAAAGGCCGCCTCGAACTGATCAACATCGGCGGTGCCACCGTGGGCCGCGGCATCTTCGAGCCCGGCTGGCGCTGGAGCACGAGCGTGATGCCCATCGCCAAGACGAAGAGCTGCGAGGCGCCACACTTCCAGTACCACGTGGCCGGTACCTTGCACGTGGTGATGGACGATGGCACCGAATACGACCTGAAACCCGGTGATGTGTCCATCCTCCCCAGTGGCCACGATGCCTGGACCGTTGGCAACGAAGCGGTGGTGGTCGTGGATTTCCAGGGCATGGTGGATTACGCTTCCGGGGTCCACAAGCATTGAGCGCCGACACCCGCAACAGCGAATGCCCGGGCATTCGCTGTATGAACAGGGGGTATCACAATTTGTGATACCCCCTTACTCCTTCTGGGCCTGCTGGCGGAAGCCGATCCGCTTACGCGGCAATGCGGGTGGATCGAGCAGCTGGTGGTGCGGATCGAAGACCTCCCTGAATTTCTTGTCGTTGTTGTCGGACCAGCGATCAACCCATCGCGTGTACTGGCCACCGGGGAATGACACCCACCGATGAGTACGGCCACTCATCAGCACGAGTGATCAGTCCAGCCGTCACGGGATTCTCGTGGATGTACTGGACCGTATTGATATAATGCCCCGCATTGCGGATGTACCTGTCGAAGTACTCGCGTTGCCACACTGCCGTTCCACCGGGCTCCAGCCCGGCCCCTCCACCGCTCGCCGATGTGAGCCCGGCCGCCTTTCTCCATGCACTCATCCGCCGTCCCGTGAATGACTTCCAAGAGGCCACGATCCGGCTCATCGTCCATCCCTCCATGGGCTGGAACAGCACGTGCACATGGTTCGGCATCACGCACCAGGCGTGCAAAGTGTAACGCACACCATGAAAACGAATGAACGCATCCTGTACCAACGTGGCCAGCCCAGGTTCGCGCAGTAAGCACCTGCCATGACCTGCAACCAAGTAGGCCATCACCCGCCTTCCCATCTCCGCGCTCCGCAGTGAAGGCGGAGTCGCTTTCAGCTCATGCCACATCTTCTCCACCACATCGGTCGGCAGACTGTCTGCCAACCGGAAACACACATGCTGCTTCAGCAAGCGGCTTTCGACATGCGGCATGTACCCCCGATCCCACCAGAAGGGAGCCCCTGAAGTGCCGACCTCCTTCAGTCCAGCGCGTAGCGTGCCGTAGCTATTGTTCTCCTTTCCGGCCATGCTCCTAAAGTATGGTCCGCCGGGCACCAGCCCGGCGTATTTGCTGGTGGGCCGGGCTGGTGCCCGGCGGACCATATGCGGCGATGGTATCACAGACAGTGATACCACCAAACAACTCAACCACACCGTTCTGCTCCTCTCAGGGCCCGCTGGCCGTGGGTCAAGGATTGCATCACGGATCGTGATACCATCAATGAGCGTGATGCGGATGCAGACCAGGTTCAGGATGGATCATGTGAATAACTGATGACCTCCTCCTCCCCCTACCTCCGGTAGCTTCGCCTCCCCATCGCGATGACGAAGTTCTCCCACCTCCACTGCCTGTCCCGCTGAAGGCGGGATCCACACCGTTCCAATGAAGTTCAGCCATCTCCACGTCCACACCCAGTTCTCCCTGCTCGATGGCGCCGCCGCCATCCCCGCGCTGTTCAAGAAAGCCGTCGCCGATGGCCAGCCCGCCATGGCGATCACCGACCACGGCAACATGTTCGGCGCCTTCAAGTTCGTGGCCGAGGCCGGCAAGCACAAGGCTTCGGCAGGCTCAGTCGGACACGATGGACTTGCGGTGAAGCCCATCGTGGGCTGCGAGTTCTACGTGGTGGAGGACAGGCACCGCAAGCAATTCACGCGCGAGGAGAAGGACAAGCGATTCCACCAGCTGATGCTGGCCAAGAACGCGCAGGGCTACAAGAACCTCAGCAAGCTCTGTTCGCTCGGCTATATCGACGGCTTCTACAGCAAGTACCCGCGTATTGACAAGGAACTGATCCTGCAATACCACGAAGGACTCATCGCCACCACGTGCTGCCTGGGGGCCAGCGTACCACAGGCGATCATGCGCGCGGGCGTGAACGGTGATCTATCGAAGGCCGAGGCTGAGTTCAAATGGTGGCTCGATCTCTTCGGCGATGACTACTACATCGAATTGCAGCGCCACGGCCTGCCCGAACAGGACCAGGTGAACACCGTGCTGGTACAGTGGGCGCGCACGTACAACGTGCCCATCATCGCCAGCAACGACAGTCATTACGTGGATCAGGAGGATGCCAACGCGCACGACATCCTGCTCTGCGTGAACACCGGCGAGAAGCAGAGCACGCCCAAGGCCATGGACGGCGATGAGGAAGGCAGCCAGAAAGGCAAGCGGTTCGCCTTCCCCAACGACGAGTTCTTCTTCAAGACGCAGGCCCAGATGGCCGCCCTCTTCCACGACCTGCCCGAAGCGCTGGACAACACGGGGTTGATCGTGGACAAGGTGGAAACGCTGAAGCTGAAGAAGGATATTCTACTACCGAATTATCAGTTGCCGGAGGGCTTCACCGATCAGGATGAATACCTGAAGCACCTCACCTACCAAGGCGCGATCAAGCGGTGGCTGGGGGGCGGGAAGGCGAATGGCGGGGATCCTTCCCATTCACCAGTCGCCAACTCCCATTCACCCGAGCCCGGGCTTGTGGGTGGCATCGACTCGCTGGACCCGAAGATCAAGGAGCGGCTGGACTTCGAGCTCTTCACCGTGAAGACGATGGGCTTCGCGGGCTACTTCCTCATCGTTCAGGACTTCATCAACCACGGGCGTGATATCGGCGTGCTCATCGGCCCCGGCCGTGGATCAGCGGCAGGCAGTGCGGTGGCCTATTGCATCGGCATCACCAACATCGACCCCATCAAGTACGATCTGCTCTTCGAGCGCTTCCTGAACCCGGACCGCAAGAGCATGCCCGATATCGATACCGATTTCGACGACGAAGGCCGGCAGAAGGTGATCGACTACGTGGTGGAGAAGTACGGCAAGAACCAGGTGGCCCAGATCGTCACCTACGGCAGCATGGCCGCCAAGAGCAGCATCCGCGATGTGAGCCGCGTACTGGACCTGCCGCTGAACGAGGCCGACCGCTTGGCCAAGCTCGTTCCAGAACGACCCGGCATCGACCTGGGCCGTGTGCTGCACGCGCCCTTCGACGGCGATGGCAGCCTCAAGGCGAAGGAGAACCTCAACAGCGACGAGATCGCCAACGTGAAGCAATTGCGCGAGATCCTCGAAAGCGGTGAACTCACCGCCGACGTGCTGCGCGAGGCCGAGAAGGTGGAGGGCAGCGTGCGTGGCACGGGCGTCCATGCCGCAGGGATCATCATCGCTCCCAGCGATCTGCGCGAGATCATCCCCGTATGCACCTCCAAGGAATCCACGCTGCTCCTCACCCAGTACGATGGCAAGGTGATCGAGGACGCCGGGGTGATCAAGATGGACTTCCTGGGCTTGAAAACCCTGACCATCATCCGCGATGCGCTGCATATGATCGATGCGAATCATGGCATCCGGATCGATATCGATGGGATCCCCCTGGATGACCCGAAGACCTACGCGCTCTACCAGCGCGCCGAGACGAACGGCACGTTCCAGTTCGAAAGTCCCGGCATGCAGAAGCACCTGCGCGATCTGAAGCCTGACCACTTCGGCGACCTCATCGCCATGAACGCCCTGTACCGCCCGGGCCCCATCGACTATATCCCCACCTTCATCAAGCGGAAGAACGGACAGGAGAAGATCCTGTACGACCTCCCCGAAATGGAGGATCTATTGAAGGAGACGTACGGTGTCACGGTGTACCAGGAACAAGTGATGCTGCTGAGTCAGAAGCTCGCAGGCTTCACCAAGGGCGATGCCGACGTGCTCCGCAAAGCGATGGGCAAGAAGGACCGCGCCACGCTGGACAAGATGAAGGGCAAGTTCCTCGAAGGCACCAAGGAACGCGGCTTCGATCCCAAGGTGTGCGACAAGGTGTGGACCGACTGGGAGGCCTTCGCGCAGTACGCCTTCAACAAGAGCCACAGCACATGCTACGCCTTCGTGGCCTACCAGACGGCCTGGCTGAAGGCGAACTATCCGGCCGAGTACATGGCCAGCGTGCTCACGCATGCCGGCGGGCAGATCGATAAGATCACCTTCTTCATGGAGGAATGCCGTCGCATGGGCATCCCCGTGCTGGGACCCGATGTGAACGAGAGCCAACTGCAGTTCAGCGTGAACAAGGCCGGGCAGGTGCGTTTCGGCCTGAGCGCCGTGAAAGGCGTGGGCGATGCGGCCACCGAAGCGATCATCCGGGCACGCCAGGATGGCGGCCCCTTCATTTCCATCTTCGACCTGGTGCGTCGCGTGAACCTGCGTGCCGCCAACCGCAAGGCGCTGGAAAGCCTCGCCTATGCCGGTGCTTTCGATTCCCTCCACGTGCAGCGCTCCCATCTCTTTCACAGCGTCGGCGAAGGCAAGCCCACCTGGATCGAGACACTCACGCGCTACGGCCAACAGCACCAGGACGGTGCCGACAGCGCCCAGGTGAACATGTTCGGCGAGAGCGAGGAAGGCGCTGCGATCCCCGAACCGGCCTTCCCGCAGGCCGAGGCCTGGAGCATGCTGGAGCAACTGCACTACGAGAAAGAAGTGGTCGGCTTCTACCTCAGCGGCCATCCGCTCGATGATCACCGCCTGGAGATCAAGCACCTCTGCAAGAACACGCTCAGCCAGCTCAGCGACCTGAAGCCGCTCGTGGGACTGGAGGCGTCGTTCGT
Organism: Bacteroidota bacterium; assembly: GCA_018267155.1. Taxonomy (GTDB): domain Bacteria; phylum Bacteroidota; class Bacteroidia; order Flavobacteriales_F; family PHOS-HE28; genus PHOS-HE28. The sequence goes on from JAFDZE010000046.1 coordinate 42,428, forward strand.
GGGCATCGTGACCAAGGCCGAGCACCGCATCGCCAAGAGCGGCAAGCCCTTCGGCAGCTTCTCCCTGGAGGACCACAACGGCTCGCACGACTTCATGCTCTTCAGCGAGGACTATCTCAAGTACAAACTCTACCTGCAAGCAGGCACGCTGCTCTTCGTGAAGGGCCGTGCTTCGGAACGGACCTGGGGGCGCGACGAAGGCCAGCTCGAGTTCAAGATCAGCAGCATGGACCTGCTGAGCGATGTGCGCGAGAAGTACTTCACCAAACTCAACCTGCGCATCGAGGCCGAACGTGTGAGCGAGGACATGACGCGCGAACTTGCTTCGCTCCTCAAGGAGCACCCCGGCAAGTGCAAGGTGAACGTCTCACTGTTCAGCGCAGCGGAGAACGTGAACGTGGAACTGAACGCGAAGGGGGCCACCGTGGCGGTGACCGAGGGGCTGATGGACCGGCTTGGGGCATTGCCGGATGTAGAGGTCCGCCTGGGCTGAAGCTCCGGCGGATACGATGCGGTTGGGGTGAGCTTATCTTAGCGGCATGAAAGTGTTGCTGGACATCAAGGACGACAAGGCCGAGATCTTCCTCGATATGCTCAAGGGTTTGAAGTTCGTGAAGTCCACACGCCTGACGGAACCGAACGCAAGGTTCCTTGCCGACCTCAAGGAGGCCGTGGAGGAAATGAAACTCATCAAGTCTGGAAAAAAGCGCGGCAGACCTGCAAAGGAGCTGTTGAATGAGCTTTGAAGTCCACACCATCAGGCCATTCGAACGGCAGTTGAAGCGGCTGGTCAAGGCATACCCTTCTCTACGCCAGGAATACGCCTTGCTGATCCGATCTCTCGAAGAACAACCCGACCAAGGAACCCCGCTTGGAGCCGGATGTTACAAGGTCCGTGTGTCCATCGCATCAAAAGGAAAAGGCAAAAGCGGCGGCGCGCGAGTGATCACCCACCTTGCTGTCCGGGAACGTAGGGTATGGTTGCTGAGCATCTATGACAAGTCCGAAGTGGATAGCGTACCTCTCGCCTATGTGAAGGCACTGTTAGGCCATATTCCCCCCTGAAGCCACGCCTTCCGATCGCAACCGAGCACGTACACGAGGACCTGGGGCGCGCGTTCGCTTCGCTCCTCAAAGAATACCCCGGCAAGTGCAAGTGGAACGTTCCGCTTTTCAGCGCAGCGTAGAACGTGAACGTGGAACTGAACGCGAAGGGCGCCAAGGTGGCTGGGACCGAAGGATTGATGGACCACCCGGGGGATCGGCGGATCCCGCTTGGGGAGGACAGGTGGTGGAGGTGAAGCTGGGGTGAGCTACTCCTGTATTGACCATGTACGACAAGTCCGAGCAGAAGAGCATCTCACGCGACGAATTGGTGGCCCTTCGGAACATGATTCCTTAGAAGCGTCCATAACTGCCCAACTGTCAGTTCCCCTCCCCTGGCCCGGACCTTGCCCATCGTGGCGCGAAAGCCGTCCAAGTTCCGGTTGAAAAGTTGAACCACTTCAAGGGACTTCGTACCCCGATAAGGCCAATTTTGCAACCAGCAAGGACGCGATCATAAACCAAGAGCGGGTGCCGACCCCCGCATTCCAAGGTCGGCCAGAATCATGGCACTCGAATTCACCGACAGCAACTTCGAAGAACTGGTCCTTAAAAGCGACAAACCCGTCCTGGTGGACTTCTGGGCGGAATGGTGCGGCCCCTGCCGCATGGTAGGCCCGGTGGTCGAAGAGATCGCCAAGGAGTACGAAGGCAAGGCTGTTGTGGGCAAGCTCAACGTGGACAACAACCCGCAGATCGCCACCAAATACGGCATCCGCAGCATCCCCACCATCCTCTTCCTGAAGAACGGCGAAGTGGTGGACCGCAGCGTGGGCGCCGTGCCCAAGGCCGCCCTGGCCACCAAATTGCAAGGGCAGCTCGCGTAGGCGATTCTGACAACAAGATCGAACAGGCCCTCCGGCGAACCGGGGGGCTTGTCGTTCTTTGCAGCAGCATGAGTGACGCTTCGGCGGGCTCAGCGTGACAGCTTCCAACATGCCCATCGACAACAAGGAGATCCAAGCCCTGAGCCAGTTGGAATTCAAGGCCCGCCAGGTGGTTGAGGGCTTCCTTGCCGGCCTGCACAAAAGCCCCTTCCACGGCTTCAGCGTGGAGTTCGCCGAGCACCGCATCTACAACCCCGGCGAAAGCACGCGCCACATCGACTGGAAGCTGTACGCCCGCACGGACAAGTTGTTCGTGAAGCGCTACGAGGAGGAGACCAACCTGCGTTGCCAGTTGGTGATCGACGCCAGCAGCAGTATGTACTACCCGCAGCTGAAGCCGGGCGATACCGAGGGGCTGAACAAGATCCGCTTCAGCGTATACGCCGCTGCCGCGCTCACCCAGCTCATGCGCAAGCAGCGCGATGCCGTGGGCCTCACCGTGTTCACTGATGAAGTGAAGGTGGCCGAGCAGGCCCGAAGCAACGCCGTGCACCTGAAGCATGTGATGACGCACCTGGAGAACCTGCTCGCGGCGAACGCTCCCGCCCAAGGCCAGAAGACCTCCATCGTGGACGCGCTGCACGACATCAGTAACCGCGCGCCGCGCCGCTCGCTGGTGGTGATCCTGAGCGACATGCTCGACGGTCAGGACCAGGCCGCGATGTTCGACGCCCTCCAGCACCTGCGCTTCAACAAACACGATGTGATCCTCTTCCACGTGACCGACCGCCGCAAGGAACTGGAACTCGAACTGGAGGACCGCCCGTACACCTTCGTGGACCTGGAAACCGGTGAGCAGGTGAAGGCCCATGCCGCCGAGATCCGCGATGAGTATCGCACCGCCGTGGCCGACCATTGGCACCAGCTCAAACTCAAGTGCGGCCAGTACCGCATCGACCTCGTGGAGGCCGACATCAACAAGGGCTTCTCCCCCATCCTGCTGGAATTCCTGCTGAAAAGGGCGCGGCTGTACTGACGGAACGGCGTGAGGAGAGAGGCGAGAGACGAGTGGCGAGTGCTGCCTCCCTCGACTCCGCTCGGGATGACAGGCAGCACTCGCCACTCGCCACTTCATTTTCGCACTTGCACGGATCGTCCACACACCTACATTTGCGCCCCGCTCGGCCGAAAGGCAGAGCAACGGACCGGTAGTTCAGCTGGTTAGAATGCCGCCCTGTCACGGCGGAGGTCGCGGGTTCGAGTCCCGTCCGGTCCGCTGGAAAAGGTCACCTTCGGGTGGCCTTTTGGCTTTTCCATGCGCAGGGTCTTTTCCGCACTTCTCCTGCTTCGGGTCCTGCTGGCGCACGGCCAGGATGCCTCGCTGGTGCCCGACCTTCGCGCAACGCTGGCCACGGCCACCAACGATACCCTGCGGGCCGATGCGTTGGCCAGGATCTGCTTCAACCTGATACGCTCCGAACCGGACAGCGCCCGATTGGCCGGTGAACAGGCCATGACCTTGGCCAAGCGCATCGGCAATCAGCGGGCGCTGGGCGATGCCCACAACAACCTGGGCTGGCTGGCCGCCGAACAAGGCCAATTGGACCGGGCGGATTCCCTCCTACGGATCGCACTTGGCATCTTCCAGAAGATCGGAGTGCCGGCCTACACCAGTGTCACCCTCAGCAACCTGGGCTGGCTGGCCGAAAAACGCGGGGACAGCGTGGGCGCCCTCAAGCGATTCCAAGAGGCACTGACCTTGAGCGAAGCGGCGAAGGACACGGCCACTGTAAGCATCTTGTTGTACTCGATCGGCACGTCCTACCGCAAGATCAAGGATCACGAGCAGGCCGTGCTGTACCTTGAACGATCGCAGGCCTACGAGCGCCTCCTCCACCGTCCGGGAAAAGAGGCCCATTGCCTGGTGGCCCTCGCCAATACGCTGAAGGAGCGCGGGGACACGTTGGGCGCGATCGACCGGTACCATGAGGCGATCGCCATCTACAAGCGCATTCCGGACCACCTCGGCTGGGGCATCGCGGAAGAGAACCTCGGTGATCTGTTCCAACTCCGTTCACCAAGGACAGCACTGGAACATTACGGGATCGCTCTTGCCAAGTACGACAGTCTGGAGAGCACGATCGATCAGGCGTACGTGCTTCAGCGGATCGGCAAGGCGCGGCTGGAACTCGGCGATGTTGTTGGCGCCGGTTCAAGCTTGAACCGGGGCTTAGAATTGAGTTCGTCCGCAGGCGATCCGGCACTCACCATGGAGTACGAGATGGCATTGGCCCGGCTCGCAGCCAAAAATGGCGATGCGCAGCACACGATGTCGCATTTCGACCGCTACCTCGTGCTGAAGGACAGCATCCAGGGTGCTGATACGCAACGGGAACTCGCACGTTTGAGAACGGAGTTCGAGACCGAACGCAAGGAGAAGGACAACATCATCCTGCGCGCCGAGAACAGCGAACAGGCCGCACGCATCCGGAGTGGCCAGGTGAAACTGTACGCCAGTATCGCGTTGGTGGTGCTCGTGCTGGTGGCCGCCTTGCTCCTGCTGCGCAACTTCCTGCAGAAACAGAAGCACGCCAACGTGCTGGAAAAGCTCAACCAGCAACTTGCGGACAGCAACAAGGAGGTCACCGAGATCAATGGACTGCTTGAAATGAAACTGCTGCGCAGCCAGATGAACCCGCACTTCATCTACAACTGCCTGAACAGCGCCGCACAGATGACGCAAGCGGGCAAACAGGTGGAGGCGCTCGCCTACTTGCAAGGTTTTGCGCGCTTGCTGCGCATGGTGTTGGATCATAGTGTGAATGATACCGTGTCCGTGGAAGAAGAGGTGGACTTCCTGCTCCAGTATCTGAAACTGGAAGCTCACCGGTTGCCGGACTTCACCTACGATGTGAATGCCGCACCGGATCTGCTGGACGATGGAGCGATCATCCCCGCACTCATCATCCAACCATTCGTGGAGAACGCGGTGTGGCACGGTCTGGCCCACAAGGTCGGCGACCGGTCCATCACGGTGCATTTCACACAGGGCTCCGATGGACCGGTCTGCACGGTCACGGACAACGGCATCGGTCGGAAAGAGGCCACTTCCGCGCATCACGCACAGGATCCCTCGCACAAGTCGCTCGGCATGCAGCTTACGAGCGAACGCTTGAAGCTGATGGCACGCCGGATGCAGCGCGACGGCTATATCACGATCGAGGACCTCCAGGCGCCGGACGGCTCGGCGGCCGGTACCCGGGTGACCGTGGTGCTGCGCTGAACCGTTCGCTCGGTCCTGGGTCCACCCACTGGACGTTCGGACCGGGATCCCGATGCCGCACCGACCTTCTCGGCCGAACATCCTTCGACCGGCCCGTGCCACTTCGTCCCATTTTCCAAGTACGTGGCGAGCGCGTCCAGCGCGTGCTCTACCTTGCCGACCATACGCACGGGGCAGAACCGGTGCAGCGACCGATGGGGGCGATCAAAGCCGTGATCGTTGATGACAGTGCGGACAACCGCGACTATTTGCGCACCCTGCTCGCATCGGCCCATCCGCACGTGCGAACGGCCGGGGAAGCCGCGAACATCCAGGAGGCGTTGCTCGCCATCGCACGCCACTCGCCCGACCTGGTCTTCCTTGATGTGGAGATGCCCGGCGGCAGTGGCTTCGATCTGCTGCGCAAGTTGGAGCAATGGCCCTTCGAGGTGATCTTCTGCACCGCCTACGAACGCTACGCCGTACAAGCCATCCGCTTCAGCGCGTTGGACTACCTGCTGAAACCCGTGCAACCCGATGAACTCGCGGAAGCGTTGGCCCGATTCGAACAGCGCCGTGCGATCGAACACCGCAGCGCCGTTCAGCGGCAATTCCTGAGCAATCTGGGTGCGCCCGATGAGCAGGCCATGAAACTCACCCTCACCACCGGTGATCGTACCTGGTTCGTTTCGCCGGCGGAACTCACCCACTGCACGGCCGACGACAATTATACCGAACTCCACACCCTCGATGGCCGTCGCTTCGTTTCGGCCCGCACCCTGAAGGACTATGAGGACATGCTTGCACCGCTCGGCTTCCTGCGCGTGCATCGCTCCTCCCTGGTGAACCGTTCGGCGATCACCCATCTGGATGATGGACACGTGGTGCTGAAGAACAGCGCGCGCGTGGAGATCAGCAGGAGGAAGAAGGAGGAGGTGCTGAAAGCACTCGCTGGGTGACCGCTCCCTCGCCCACCCGACCGTTTGCTCGGAGTTCCTTTCTCGCAGGCGAAAGCAGTTCTTGATTCGGGGTCACAATGCCGAACCACATGATCCACATGCACACAACTGCCATCATGCACCGCGAGAAACTCATTGACCGCCTGACACAATTCGCCATCTGGGTCTGCCTTGGTGTGGCCCTTCTGTTGACCCTGCTGATGGCCACCTCCTACCGCGCCGCAGCCCAATGGAGCACCGATCCGGCCAATCCCATGGTGGTGTGCAACGCGCCGGACCAGCAGCGTTCCATGCGGGCCATCGCCGATGCCGACAGCGGCTGGTACGTGTTCTGGAGCGATGCGCGCAACAACGCCGCCAAGGCCGACCTCTACGGTCAACACTTCGACAGCGATGGCAACGCCTTGTGGACCGCCAATGGTGAACTGTTGCTCAGCGATCCTGCACGGAGCATCAACATCCTGGAGCCGCTGCTCCTTCCGGATGGCTCGGTGATGATGGCCTATGGAACCCATGCGCAGATCAACTTCATGGACACCATACGTGCCATGCGTTTCGATGTGGACGGATCCGCCTTGTGGCCTACATCCTCCATCCTGCTCACCGGCTTGGACTACCGGACCATGGAGGTGGTGCCGAGCGACAGTTGCCTGTACCTGGTGGCCTACTGCGAAAGTTGTGGTGGTGGTGGCTACGGCTACCGGATGCAACGGGTGCGCATGGATGGGACGGTGCAGTTCCCCACTCTCGGGCAACCCGCCTCGGGATACTGGGGGTCCTTTTCGATCCACCCCGATGACGTGGGTGGGGTCCTGTTCAATGTCCGGTGCGGTAACGGCGCAGGTACTTGCTTGAAGGCGCAGCGCTTCGACACGTTGGGAACCGCGGTGTGGCAAGCCGATATCGACCTGGCCGATCCGGACGGCCTCAGCTATGCCTTTACAACATCGCAGGATGGATCAGGTGCGGAAACGGCGGTGTGGGAAGTGAACGGCGACCTGCGTATGCGCCGCATTGACACCACAGGCACATCGCTATGGTCGCCCGGCGTACTGCCCGCATGCGCGCTGCCCACCTATTCACAGGCCCTGCCCGCGATCCTGACCATGGGCACGGAGCTGTTCGTGGCGTGGCAGGACAATCGCCCGCCCGCGAACAATGTCGACCTGTACATACAGAAATTCGACCTGACCACCGGTACTCCGCTATGGACCGCCGATGGTGTGCCGACCATCCAGGAGAGCAGCTACATCCCCACCCCGCGCATCGTGGCCAGCGACAGCGGCGCGGTCATCGGCATCATGGACATGACCGGCCCGCACAAGTTCTGCGCGCAACGCGTACACAACGATGGCAGTATGGCCTGGGCGGCCCCGGTCTCCTTCAGCACCGGACCGCAACCGTTCTACGATGATCGCACCGAACTCTCCGATGGTAGCGGTGGCGTGGTGGCCTTCTGGGAAACAGCGACCGGTGATCTCTATGGTGCGCGCATCTACCGGAACGGGTTGTTGTATGACGACGTTGACGTGGCCGAGCACAGCAGCATCCACACGATCAAGGCCTATCCGAACCCGGCCACCGATCGGGTCACGTTGAGCGTGGGCAACGAGCGCGTGATCCGGGCCGAGGTCGTCGATGCGACAGGGCGAATGCATCCGGTTGAATGCGATGGTGCGAGCCTCAACGTGCATGCATTGGCACCAGGCATCCACCATGTACGACTGGTCTGCGCTTCAGGCCGTGTGTTGCGGTGCTCGTTCATCAAGTGGTGAACGACCGGTGGAACAGTGACTTGAGCCGATCGCCGCTCACCATCGTTCCAGCACGGGTGCAACAGGCCTCCGTCCGGGGCGACCTACCGCATCAAGGCCAGCTATCCGCACAACGGTCCGGTGGCCTTCAGATCGAAGGTCCGAGTTCGTGCGGTGCATGCGCCGCGCGGCGATCGACCCTCAACAGCGCATCCCTCGACCTCGCTCCGTAGGACGCCACGGCACGCCCGGCGAATTGCATTGCTTCAAACCGGTCGATCCCCGTAAGATCGCGCATGCTTTCACCCAAGTCCATCCTCGGCATCGGCACTGCCGCACTGCTCTTCCCTACGTTGCTACACGCCCAAACCACCGCGCCGAACAGCCGATGGTGGACGGACATCAGCGACCGTCAAGTGTCCACGACCGGAGAGCGCCGGATCGTGCCCGACGTCTACCGGACTGTTCGCATCAACGGAACATCGCTGAACGCGCTACTCGAAGGTGCTCGTATCGGCACCGTCCCCGAGCTCGCCGCGAAGGCCGATCGTGTGATCGCGTTGCCGACCCCGGACGGTGGCGTGTCGCGCTTCCGCTTCATGGAATGCCCCGTGATGCACCCCGATCTGCAGGCGCAATTGCCCATGATCCGCACCTACGCCGGTTTCGGTATCGACGAGCCGGGCGCCTCGGTCCGCTTCGATCGCACGCCGCACGGTTTCCATGCCATGGTGCTCACGACCCGGCGGGAGGCCTGGTTCATCGACCCGTACGCATTCGGTAACACGACCGACCTGATCTGCTACCGAAAAGTCGACTTCCGCAAAAGCCTTCCTCCTGACTTCCATTACTGCGCCTTCGACGAACTGACCGTACCGGAGAACATCGAGCGGCGCACACAGGAGTTGCTCCGATCACTCGATGGCGAGCGCACCGGCGACTGCCAGTTCCGCACATACCGCCTTGCCCTGGCCTGCACCGGAGAATACGCGAACTTCCACGGGGGCACGGTGCCTTTGGCCGCAGCCGCCATGGTGACCACGTTGAACCGCGTGAACCAGATGTTCGAGCGGGACGCCACGCTCACCCTGCAACTGATCCCCGACAACAACGACCTCATCTACCTCAACAGCAACACCGACCCGTACACCAACAACGATGGCGGCACCATGCTGGACGAGAACATGAGCACGTGCAACAGCGTGATCGGCGAGGACAACTACGACATCGGCCATGTGTTCAGCACCGGTGGTGGCGGTGTGGCCTACCTCGCCAGCGTGTGTTCGGACTACAAAGCGGGCGGCGTCACGGGTTCGAGTTCCCCGGTGGGCGACCCGTTCGACATCGACTACGTCGCGCATGAGATGGGCCACCAGTTCAACGGGAATCATACCCAGAACAACGACTGCAACCGCGAACCGGACGCCGCGGTGGAAGTGGGCAGCGGGATCACGATCCTGGGATACGCCGGTGTTTGCTCGCCCGACGTGGCCCCGCACAGCGATGCGATGTACGGTGGTTACACGCTGGGCGAGATGCACAGCTTCATCACGGGTTCCGGACATACCTGCGATGCGGTAACCTCACCCGTGAACGCCCCGCCCACCGCCAACGCCGGAGTGGACCGTACGATCCCGCGCAGCACCCCGTTCATCCTCAGCGGCACAGGCACCGACGCGGATGTCGGCAATGTGCTCACTTACAGCTGGGAACAGATGAACAGCACCCCGGCCACGCAGCCTCCGATCGCCACCAGCACGGCCGGGCCGTGTTTCCGCCCCATGCTGCCCGACACGAGCAACAAACGTTTCCTGCCGAACCTGCCCGCCGTCATCGCCAACACCACGCCCACATGGGAGGTGCTGGCCTCGGTGGGGCGCACGTACAATTTCCGCCTCACCGTGCGCGACAACGCTCCCGGTGGTGGCTGCAACGCGCAGGACGACATGAAGGTGACCGTGAACGGAACGGCCGGCCCTTTCCTGGTGACCGCTCCCAACACGGCCCTCACCTGGGCCGGCGGCAGCACACAGACGGTGACCTGGAACGTAGCTGGCACCGCATCGGCGCCGGTGAATTGTACGAACGTGGACATCCTGCTCAGCACGGACGGCGGCCTCACGTGGCCGATCATCCTGGCCAGCAGCACACCGAATGATGGCAGCCACACCGTGATCCTGCCCGACCTGGCCACCACCACGGCACGCGTGATCGTGAAGGCCAGTGCCAACATCTTCTACGACATGAGCAATGCCAACTTCACGATCACCTCGGCCGCACAAGCACAACTGAACCTGCGCCTCTGGCTGGAAGGTCCGTTCGATGGCAACACCCAGCTCATGCACGACAGTTTGCGGGCCAAGGGCCTGCTGCCGCTGACGGAACCGTACTCAGCGATGGGCTTCGCTAACGGTGGCGGCGGCGGTGGGGAGATCACCACGGCGGGTATGCTCGCCACCACCGGGAACACCGCCATCGTGGACTGGGTCCGCGTGGAGCTCCGCTCACAAGCTGATCCGGGCACGCTTGTCGCCACGCGTCATGCGCTGTTGCGCCGCAACGGCGAAGTGGTCAGCGCCAGCGGCAACTCCGCGCTCACCTTCGGCGTGGCCACAGGGAACTACTACGTGGCGGTGATCCACCGCAACCACCTGGGCACCATGTCGCTGAATGCCGTGAACATGACCAACGGCACACCCACACTGGACCTTCGCAGCACGGCGACCGCCACCTACGGCACCGGTGCGCGGAAGATCGTTGGCAACACCGCGATGCTCTGGGCCGGGAACGCCGTACGGTCCTCACCATCGCCTGAGCAACTCAAATATACCGGTGCCGGGAACGATCGCGACCCGATCCTGATCGCCGTGGGAAGCAACACGCCGAACAACACCTTGCCCAACGTGTATGATGCGCGTGATACCAACATGGATGGCCGGGTGAAATACACCGGCGGCGAGAACGACCGGGACCACATCCTGACCAACATCGGTAGCACCACGCCCAACAACGTGCGCACGCAGCAGACGCCCTGATGCATGCGCAGGAGGGATCCAGCGCGGTGTTCACCCACGGGTACCCGTCGGTCGTTGTGCCCGGCAGAAAGTTGTTCGATCCGATGTGACCCGGGCTACAGCAGGCCCTTCGCTGCGTTGAGCGCTGCCTCGTAATCGGGTTCGCTGCCCAGTTCCTTCGCGACCTCCAGATAGCGGACCACCCCCTCCTTGTCGATCACCCAGGTAATACGTCCATTCAGACCGAGCATATTGCCTTCGCTGATCGCCGCACCCCAGACGCGCGCCATATCCTGATATCTGAAATCGCTACCGGTCTCCACGTTCGCGATGCCTTCCGCTGCGCAAAAACGTTTCAACGAATAATGCAGGTCCGCGGTCACAGCCAGCACCGTCGCACCGAGGTCCGTAGCGTGTTTATTGAAAGTGCGGGTTTCCAGCGCACAGGTACTCGTTTCCACGCTCGGGAAAGTCAGAAGTATGACCACTTGGCCACGATGGTCGCTCAGCGTGCCTTCGGTCTTGTCCTGTTTAACGTACCGCAAGGTCGGTGCGATGGTGCCCGGTTGAGGTAGTGGGCCGTGGAATTTCGGTTGAGGCATGGTCTTGTCCGTGTTGGTCCGGTCTGCTTGGCCGGCACTGTTTTGATCCCGTAAATCGTATGTTATTGCTCGGCCATCGCACTGGGAATGGCCTCCTCGTACACGTCCTGCGCATCGTCGATGAAGCCGAAAGACTCGTCATCCACCACGAGTTTCCCTTTGGTGACATGGCCCAGCAGCATCACGGGCACGCGGCTCGTGGCCATCAGGTCGAGGAAGCCGGTCTCGCTGTCGGGGTGCAGCGCCACCACCACGCGACCCTGTCCTTCCCCGAAGAGGAAGGCATCGGTCCTGATCTCGCTGTCGGTGACGATGTCGAAGCCCAGACTGCGCGGCATGGCCATCTCCACCAGGGTGGTCCACAACCCGCCGTCGCTCACGTCGTGCGCCGCGCTGATGAGACCCCGCTTGATGAGCGCGCGCACCACCACATGCACACGGTGTTCATCCTGCAGGTTGAAGTACGGTGCGGGCGAGCGCCGCACGTTGTGGTGCCGCACCAGGTATTCGCTGCAGGCGATGTCGTCGGTGACGGTACCGATCAGGTAGATCAGGTTGCCTTTCTCGGCGAAGGCCAGCGTCATGCGCTTGTTGATGTCGTCCAGCGTGCCCACCATGCCGATCGTGGGCGTGGGGAACACGGCAAGATCGCCCTTGTCGGTGACGGTCTGGTTGTAGAAGCTGACGTTGCCACCGGTGACCGGGGTCTTGAACTCGCGGCAGGCCTCGCCCATGCCCTTGATCACATTGGCGAACTGCCAGTACACCTCGGGATCGTACGGGTTACCGAAATTCAGGCAGTTGGTCACCCCGCAGGGATCGCCGCCCGAACAAGCGATGTTGCGTGCGGCCTCGCTCACAGCGATCATCGCACCTATGTACGGGTCGGCATGCACGTAGCGGCCGTTGCAGTCCACCGTGACGGCCAGGGCCTTGTTGCCGCCGGCTTCCTTCAGCAGCACCAGGCCCGCATCGCTGGGGGCGTTGGTGCTCATGTTCAGCGTGCGCACCATGGTATCGTACTGCTCGCTCACCCAGCGCTTGCTGGCGATGTTGGGGCTTGCCAGCAGGTCGTAGGCCACGGCGTTCAGGTCGTCGGGCTCGGGCACCTGGTCGGTGCGGAAGCCCTGGTTCTCCTTGAACGAAGCGGGCTCGCGCTCCTCGCGCACATATACCGGCGCGCCACCGCCCAGTACCAGGCTGTCGGCGGGCACTTCGGCCACCAGCTCGCCGTGCATGTAGTAGCGCAGGGTGTTCCCGTTCGTCACGGTGCCGATGTCCACGCAATGCAGATCCCACTTTTCGAAGATCCGTTGCACCTCCTGCTCACGGCCCTTCTTCACAACCACGAGCATGCGCTCCTGACTTTCGCTCAGCAGGATCTCCCACGCACGCATGCCCTCCTGGCGGGTGGGCACGCGGTCCAAGTGGATGTCCATGCCGCTCTCCCCTTTCGCGCTCATCTCGCTGGTGCTGCACGTGATGCCGGCCGCGCCCATGTCCTGCATCCCGATGATGGCGTCGGTCTGCGCGAGCTCAAGCGAGGCTTCGAGCAATAGCTTTTCCATGAAGGGATCGCCCACTTGCACGGCGGGCAGATCGTCCATGCTGGTGTCCGTCATGTCCTTGCTGGCGAAGCTGGCGCCGTGGATGCCGTCCTTGCCGGTGGCGCTGCCCACGATGAAGACGGGATTGCCCGTGCCGTGGCTCGTTGCGCTGATCACCTTGTCGGTACGCACGATGCCCACGCTCATGGCGTTCACCAACGGATTGGTAGAATAGCACGGATCGAAACAGACCTCGCCGCCCAGCACGGGCACGCCGAACGCGTTGCCGTAGCTCCCGATGCCCTTCACCACGCCGCGCATGTGCCAGCGGGCACGCGCATCGGTGGTGATGTCGCCGAAGCGCAAACTGTTGAGCTGCGCGATGGGCCGCGCACCCATGGTGAAGATGTCGCGGTTGATGCCGCCCACGCCCGTGGCCGCACCCTGGAAGGGCTCGATGGCACTGGGGTGGTTGTGGCTCTCGATCTTGAAGGCGCACGCCCAGCCATCGCCGATGTCCACCAGGCCCGCGTTCTCCTGCCCGGCCTCGGCCAGCAGTTTGGGGCCGGTGCGCGGCAGGGTCTTCAGCAGGCGGATGGAGTTCTTGTACGAGCAGTGCTCACTCCACATCGCGCTGTAGATGCTCAACTCGGTGAAGTTGGGTACGCGACCCAGGTATTCCTGGATCTTCCCGTACTCCTCTTCGCGCAGGCCGAGTTTCTTGGCGGTCTCCAAGGAGGCAGGGGCCGTGTCGGGTTGGATGGTCTTGGTCGTTGACATGCGGCGCGAAAGTAGCCCGAGCGAGGCGGTCAGGCGTGGTGGTCGTGCATCAGCAGGCGATCGTCATCAAAGAATGGGCAGGAGGCCGCAGCTCCCGGCCTTGTGAGGCTCACTCCTGGTCGCAAGTGTTCCACGCAGGTGGCCATGCGGAAGGGGAGCGGTTCCCTTGTGACCTTCCCTCTCATGAATGCCGCAAGTGGCCCCGCGTGTTCGGCGGGATCATGTCTATGGAGGGAACACGTGCGACATGGGGGGCAACCACCCTGTGCAGGGCTTCGCCCGGGTGTCCGAGCAGATCAGCGACCGAACGGGTGCAAGGGTCCGGAAGACCCCGCCCGGTACATTCGTCGGCTCATGACCGGACTTTTGCTCGCCCTTGCCTACGCGAGCCTCTTCCTTTACGCCATCCGGAAGGTGCCCTTCTTCAGTGCACCCGGCCTGCCGCGCCGATGGATCGGCGCCTTCCTCCTGCTGAAGATCGTTGCTGGAACGGCCCTGTGGTACGTGTACACCTACGTGCATACCGACCGCGCCACCGCTGACATCTACCGCTTCTTCGATGATGGCAATATCATGTTCCGTGCCCTGCCCGAGCACCCGCTGGATTACCTGCGCATGATCACCGGCATCGGCAACGACCAGAAGCGCTTCGACGTGAACTACTACCAGGTGATGAACAACTGGTATCGCCAGTACGAGGGCAACCTGTACAACGACGCGCATACCATGATCCGCTTCAATGCCTTCGTGCGCCTGTTCTCCTTCGGCCACTACCATGTGCACACGGTCTTCATCTGCTTCTTCTGTACCATCGGACTGGTAGCGCTCTACCGGGCCTTCGCCCCCCTGCTCCCCGGTCACGAGCGGGCCTGGTCGCTCACGCTCTTCGTTCTGCCCAGCGTACTCTTCTGGACCAGCGGCGTGCTGAAAGAGGCGTTGTTGATCTTCGGCCTGGGCCTCTTCCTGCTGGCCGTCCTTGAGCTGCTTCGTGGGCGGAAGCGCACGTGGCTGCTCGTGCTCCCGTCCACCATCGCGCTGCTGTTCTTCCTGAAGTTCTACGTGCTGCTCAGCCTTGTGCCCGCCCTGGGCGCGTATGCCTGGTGCGCGCGGACCGGAGCCCGCCAGCCCCTGTTGAAGTCCGGCATCGCGTTCACCACATTCCTTGTTCTCGGTCTGAACAGCGACCTATTCTATCCGAATTTCAGGATGCTCGAAGTGTTGTACGTGAAGCAACGCGACTTCATCGGCATGGCCACCGCCGCGCATTCCGACAGCTTCGTGGACGTCACCCCGTTGGAGCCGAACCTCCGGAGCTTCATCAGCCAGGCACCGCACGCGCTGTACATGACCTTCCTCTCGCCCCTCACCGCATGGCGCACCGGGGTGCTGGGCACATTGAGCGCCGTGGAGAACCTGTGGCTCCTGATCCTTCCCCTGCTCGCCTTCCGCTGGCGCAGACCTCAGGCGCAGGTGGACAAGCCGTTGCTCTTCTTCTGCCTCGGCTTCTGCATCCTGCTGGCCCTGGTGATCGGCTGGACCACACCCGTGATCGGCGCGATCGTGCGGTACCGCGTCCCCCTCTTGCCCTTCCTGATCATGGCCTGCCTGTGCATCGCTGATCCTGCGCGCGTGCCATGGCCATCTTGGATGAGGATACCATCGGATCAGTAACACCATCAAAAATACCACCCTTGGGAATGGAACGCACAGTGATCCGGAACATGGACGAACATGGGCGCATGCCCGCACGGAAAAGTGGGCTCATGCGCACACGTGTGCATGGTCACATCGCCCTCCTCCTGGCTTTCGCCCTCTCCTCGTGCGCCTTCAAGAACAAGGATGCCGACCTGGTGATCCACAATGCCCGCATCATATCGCTCGATCCCGAAGGGCACGAATACCAGGCCATGGCGATCAAAGATGGACGCATCGTGGAACTCGGGCCCGAGCGTCTCATCCTGAACGGATACTCCGCCAAGGAGAGCTACGACGCGGCCGGCCGCATGGTGTACCCGGGCTTCATCGACGGGCATTGCCATTTCTTCGGGTACGGACTGAACAAACAGAAGGCGGACCTATCCGGGACCGGATCCTGGAACGAGGTGATCGATCGTGTGATGGCCTTCGCCCGCACACGACGGGACACCGGTTGGATCCTGGGCCGTGGCTGGGACCAGAACGATTGGGCGGATCATGCGATGCCCGACAACATCCTCCTGAACGAGCGCTTCCCGGACCGGCCTGTGTTGCTGCAACGCGTGGACGGTCACGCCGCCGTGGTGAACCAGGTGGCGCTCGACCGTGTCGGGTTGAACGCCGGGAGCGTGATCGCCGGCGGCCTGCTCGAAGTGAAGGACGGCAAGCCCACCGGCCTGCTCGTGGACAACGCCGTGGACGTCTTCCAAAAGATCTTCGACGACGCGGATGAAAAGACCAAACGCCGGGCCCTGCTCGAGGCGCAGAACGACTGCTTCGCGAAAGGCCTCACCATGGTGTGCGATGCCGGACTCGATGCGGGCACGATCGAACTGATCAAGCACATGCAGGACGAAGGCGCGCTGAAGATCCGCGTCTACGCGATGGTAGCGGACAAGCCCGGGAACCTGGCCCACTTCGCGGAGCACGGGGCCATCAGCACCGACCGGCTGTGGGTGCGCTGCGTGAAGGTCTACGGCGATGGCGCGCTGGGCTCCCGGGGCGCCCTGCTGAAGCAACCATACAACGACGCAGCGAACGGCTATCATGGCCTCCTGCTCCAGACACCTGAACACCTGCGCGACGTGGCACGCTGGTGCCTCGACCATGATTTCCAGATGGCCACGCATTGCATCGGCGACAGTGCGGACCGCTTCCTGCTGGACGTGTACGCCGAAGTGCTGAAGGGCACCAACGACAAGCGGTGGCGCATCGAGCATGCCCAGTGCATGGATCCGGCCGACCTCCACCTCTTCGCCGACAACAGCATCATCCCCAGTGTGCAGCCCACCCACCTGTTGAGCGATGCCCCCTGGGCCATCGATCGGATCGGACCCGAGCGATTCAAGACCGCCTATGCGTGGAACTCCCTGCGCAAGCAAATGGGGATCGTGGCGCTGGGCACCGATTTCCCCGTGGAAGCGATCGATCCCCTGGCCACCTACTACGCGGCCACGGTACGGAAATACCGCGATGGAACGGCGATCGCGGGCAGCCCCATGAGCGAGGCACTCTCGCGCAAGGATGCCTTGCTCGGCATGACCCTGTGGAACGCCCTGGCCAGTTTCACCGAGAATGAACTGGGCAGCATCGAAGTGGGCAAGCGTGCTGACTTCACCGTCGTGGACCGCGACCTCTTGACGGCCGATGAACAGGGCCTGCGCAAGGCGAAGGTGTTGGCCACCTTCGTCAACGGTGAACGGGTCACACCATGACCACATTCGGGTCCGGGCCGTGTAATTCGCACTTTCGCATCCAGGCGCCCGGCCCACATCGCTCAGTGGACAGGCCGATCAAACCCGAGCCCGGAATTCGCGTCAACCGATACGAACGATCACCCTCGCTCCTCACTCCCATGCATCATCACTCCGCACTTTCCATCCGGTTCCTTGCCATTGCCGCGCTTCTGGCATTGAACGTATCGGCCCAGAACCTGCCCGATGAGTACCACGTCAGCGATGACGGTCTTCGGTTGGTCGCGGGTGACCTGCCGGTGGATGGGCTCTACTCCGTGGATGGGATCAAGGTGATCCACCTCACCTTCAACCAGCCCGACTTCTGGACGTTGCTCGACCAGAGCCACCAGACAGGCGTGCATATCCTGGCCTCCTTGGAATACGACGGCCAGGTGTTCGACTCCGTCGGTGTCCGCATCAAGGGACAGACCAGCTACATGATGCTGCCGCCCGGCTCACAGAAGTTCAGCTTCGACATCAACATGGAAGAATTCGTGGACGGGCAGGACCTGGGCGGATACGAGACGGTCAACTTGAACAACGGCTTCCAGGACCCGAGCGTGATGCGTGACGTGATCTACCACCACCTCCTCCGCCCGCACGTGCCGGCCGCGCGGGCCTGCTTCGCCCAGTTGTTCATCAACGGCCAGAACTGGGGCCACTACAGCCTGGTACAGGACCTGGACAGCGATTTCATCCGTGAATGGTGGTGGAGCAACGACGGCTCCCGCTGGCGTGCGGACCGCCCGGATGGCGACGTCTTCGGAGGACAATGGGGCGATGGCACAGCCGGGCTCAACTACCTGGGGCCGGATACGGCCGACTATCAGGAATACTACACGCTCGGTCGTAGCGAACAGGAGAACCCCTGGGACGCCCTCGTGACCGTGTGCGACAAATTGAACAACACGCCCATCGCGCAATTGAACGATACCCTGGACAAATACATGGACATCGACCGTGTCCTGTGGCATCTGGCGGGGGAGAACGCCTTCGGGGATGACGACAGTTACATCCACAAGGGCAAGATGGACTACAGCCTCTATTGGGACCCGGAGACCGGTCGGATGACCACGCAAGAGCTTGATGGCAACAGCATCCTGGGCACGGAATCGCTCAATTGGAGCCCGTTCTATCATGCGAACAACGTGAACTACCCCTTGCTCAACCGGGTGCTCCAAGTACCTGAACTGCGGCAACGTTACCTGGCCCACCTGCGCCACATCATAGCCACCAGCATGCAACAGGCCGATGTAGCGGCCCTCATCGCCCAATACCGCTCGCTGATCGACACCGTCGTCCAGGACGACCCGATCAAATTGATGACGTGGTCGCAGTACCAATCCTCATGCACCACCCTGGGGAACAGGTTCAACACCAGGCGCAACGCACTGAACAACAACACCGAGGTGGCCCAACAAGCGCCGACGATCGGCAACGTGGAGCACGAGACCGGTGCGGGCATCGGGCATCCCCCGGTCGCCAACGAAACGGTACACGTGCGTGCAACGGTATCCTCAACGAACGGGATCAACAGGGTGGGCTTGTACTGGAGCAATGTCCTGCCGGGGCGCTTCAGTCGTATGGACATGCACGACGATGGGGCGCACAACGACGGGAGCGCCGG
This sequence comes from Bacteroidota bacterium, assembly GCA_018267155.1. GTDB lineage: Bacteria > Bacteroidota > Bacteroidia > Flavobacteriales_F > PHOS-HE28 > PHOS-HE28. The sequence goes on from JAFDZE010000046.1 coordinate 61,335, forward strand.
TGATGGCGTCTTTGGCGCCGACATTCCCGGGCAGCCGGGTGGCTTCTGGGTGCGCTACTACGTGGCCGCCGAGGCGGACAACACGGCACACAGCACCGCCTTCTCGCCACCCGGTGCCGAACACGACGTGTGGATCTACCAGGTGACCCCCACCGTTTCGCCCACGGAAGGTGTGGTGATCAATGAACTGATGGCCAGCAACAGTTCCACGGTGATGGACAACAACGACCAGTACGAGGACTGGGTGGAACTGTACAACCACGGCTCCGCCCCGGTGGACCTGGAGGGATGGTTCCTTACCGATACGCCCTTCGAACCCACCAAGTGGGAATTCCCCGGCGGTACGGTGCTGGCCCCCGGCATGTACATGATCGTTTGGCCCGATGAGGACCAGAGCCAGGGCCTGATGCACGCGAACTTCAAACTCAGCGCCTCGGGCGAAAGCGTACTGCTCTACGATCCGGATACGCTGCTGGCCGACCAGGTGGACTTCGGGCAGCAGATCACCGATATGGGGTATGCCCGCGTTCCGAACGGGACGGGACCTTTCGTGATCCAGGCGCCGACCTTCGCCGCGAGCAACGACGTGACCGGATTCGATGAAGTCGCTCCGAATGCCGGCTTCCGCATGTACCCCAACCCGGCCAGCACGCACGTGATCCTCGTGTGGGACGGGGCCGGAACGCATACCGTGACCATCCACGACGCTACCGGTCGACTGGTACGCAACCTGATCTTGAACTCCGGGTCGATCCTGGAAACAAGCACGTTCGGGCCGGGCACCTACACGGTACGCTGCGCGCAGGCCACCCAACGACTGGTGGTGGTGCGCTAAACGGCCACCGCTGCGCGTTTGGCCTCCAGTTGTGGGCAGTGCCGCTCCTGATGCGCGACGGGGAAGCGGTGCGCGACCTGCGCACCCGTTCCATCAGGCATGCCGGTCGGCGAGCAATGCCCGTGTGTGATCATACCCGATCCGCTGGATCCGGGCGGAATGACTCAGGTCGAACATCCCGTACTCGGCCAGGCCCGGTGGCTCAATGAACATGCGGCATCCCTTGGCTGAACGCGTGACCATCTCGCGGAAACTGAGGTGGAAGGTGCGGTCCAGCGTGCGGCGCACGGTCCGCTGAGCGGAATAGGGAGGTAGCGGATTCACGTACACCGCGATCACTTCGGACCGGCGACCCTCAAAGGGTTCCACGGGCAGATTGTTGCTCAGCCCACCGTCCACGTACGGTGTCCCATCGATCACAACGGGCGGAAAGATGAGCGGTACGGCACAGGCCGCCAGCACCGGGGGGATGATCTCGCCCGCGCTGAAGATCCGCTGCCCGCCATGCTCCAGGTCCGTGGCACTCACGTACAACGGGACCCGCAGATCCTCAAAATACTTCACCGGAAGGTATTTTTCCAGGAATTCGCCGATACGTCGCTGGGTGAGCAGCTCGCCGCGCAACAACTTCCAGCGCGTGCGGTGCAACTGCCATTCCTGATGAAGTAGCGCTGAGGCCTCCATGGGCGTGAGTCCTGCCGCTATGAAGGCACCGATGAGCGAACCCGCGCTCGTTGCACTGATGGCCGAGGGCCCGATGCCCGCCTCGTGGAAAGCCTGCAGCACGCCCAGATGCGCGATGCCCCTCGCACCGCCACCGGAGAGAACGAAGGGGACGTGTTCCATCGGCGCGAAGATCGGTGGAGGAGGCTTTCCACCACCTTCTCCGCACGCACCTCCTTACGGGAATGCAGGCAGGCCGATCGAGGTGCTGCGACCGAACACCTGGCACCAGCGCTCGAAAGTCATGGCCTCGTAATGGATGATCCCGCGCTGGTACTGCCATTGCTGGAACAGGTTGAGCGTGATGCAACCCACCAGCAACAGGCCCGATCCGGTGCGGAACCATGCGCCCCCTTGCGAAACACGCTGGACCAACGCCGCCAACGGCCAGGCCAACAGCGGAAGCACATCGATCATCACGCGGCTTCCGAACCCCCCACCGTACCACCAGGTTTCCCAGCTGAACGTCAGGTACACGAAGGGGATCAGGAACAACAAGCACATGCGCACGTAGTCCTGTGCAGCGCCGGTCGAGGTATCCGAGCGCCAGAGCACTATTAGTCCGGACAGCGCGACCAGCGCCGCCGGGGTGTACACGAACCAGCCCTTCCTGAATCCGAAGAGCGCTTCGAGCACATGCGGTCGTGTGAGATCGAAGGTTTCAGTGCCATACGAGTAGAAGAGGTACTGCCCTGAAGCGGCCTTCCAGTAGAACAGCTGCGGCAACACGCACAGAACGGCTGTTGCGATGGCAGCGAGGGGTCCCGCGATACGATGGCAGGAACCGTGCGTGGCAAGTCGGTGCCGGGTATTGCGGCCCATCGACCAACAAAGTGGTATCAATGCGAACAGGGCGCAGGTGGGCCGTACCAGCGTGGCCATACCGATGCACGCCCCGATGAGCATGGCCCGGCCCATGGTCGGTCGCTCGTACCACGCCGAAGTGCGCTCGATGAGCAGCGCACAGAGGAAGAACAGGACCGGATGCGCCATGCCCTGCGCGTACGATGCGTAGAAAAAGAGATTGGTTCCGAGGCCGATCACCAGCAGGACGATCGCGCAGAGGGCGTCGGTCACGTGTCGCAGGAGAAAGCGCCTCAGGGCCAACAGGCCCAGCCAGGCCCAGATGGCTGAACTGAATGCCACCGCGAGATGATAGGGCGGCGAATAGCCATCGGCCGCATCCCGATCGGTGATCAGGCACCAGGTGTGCGCCATCAGAAAAAAGGGCAGTTCGAAAACGGCCGTCCCCATCGTGTACTTGTCGCAGTACCGCCCTGTCCCCGGTACCAGGTAGGCACCCTGCCCGAACCGGTAGCCTCCCTGGAACCCGTTCGGAGCGATCCCGTCCAGGAAACTCACCCCGAACAGGTCGTGGTGGATGATCGTGGCCGGCAGGTAGAGATAATAGCCGTCGGTATCCCACTGCAGCACCTCCCGGTTGTTCCAGCGGCGCACGTTGAAGGCCACCCAGATGCATGCGACCACGAAGCCCAGCCCGGCAAGACCACTGAGCGGCGCTCCCTTGCACGGATGTGCGCCCATGGTCCGTTTCATGCCCTCTTCCCGATCCTTGACTTGTTCCCGGCAAGTTTAAGCCGACCCGGTGGGCCCGATCCAACGAACTGAACAAGGACCAGGACCGCACAGCCTTGCACACGCACCCAGTGCGATCGTACTGGTCACCATGAAATTCGCCCCTCGTTCCGTTGCGCAGGTTTGTCGGGGCCATTTCGACACACCGATCGGGCTTGAAAGGAGTCCAGCGGATCATGCAGGTCCCGCGCCGCCCTACTTTTCGGCACCATGGACCTTACCGAGATGATCGCCGCATTGGAGCAGGCACTCGCCCTCAGCCCGGACAATGCGCCCCTACGCTTGCAACTGGCCGCCCTGTGCATGAACGCCGATCGCTGGTCGGATGCCGAAATGCACTACAAGCAGGTGCTCATCAACAACCCGCAGGACCAAAAGGCCAAACTCGGCCTGGCCCGGCTGTTCCAGCGTACCGACCGCTTGAGTGCCGCCATCGTGATCTATGATGAACTGTACGACCGTGGAGTGCGCGACCCGGAATTGTTGCTCGCGTACAGTCGCGCCCTGGTACGCGATGGATCGGACAACCGGGCCCAACAGGTGTACATGGAACTGGTGGCCAAAGCACCGAACATGGCCGATGATGAGTTGGACAGCCTCTTCCGCCTGAGCGGTCGCGAGGTCGGGGATATTGAGGATGGCGACGACAATGACGCGCTGGACCGCCTGCTCATCAAACCCGATGTGAAGTTCGCCGATGTGGGCGGCATGGATGGCGTGAAGAAGGAGATCGCCCTGAAGATCATCATGCCCTTCAGGCAGCCCGACCTGTACAAGGCGTACAACAAGAAGGCCGGTGGCGGCATCCTGCTGTACGGACCGCCGGGATGCGGCAAGACCTTCATCGCCAAGGCCACAGCGGGCGAGATCGATGCGCGGTTCGTGAGCGTGGGCATCAGCGACGTGCTGGACATGTGGATCGGCAACAGTGAGAAGAACCTCGCGGGCATCTTCGGTGCGGCGCGTGAGAACACGCCCTGCGTGCTCTTCTTCGACGAGATCGACGCGCTGGGCGCCAACCGCGGCCACATGAAGCACAGCGGTGGTCGGCACCTGATCAACCAGTTCCTCAGCGAGCTCGATGGCACGGGCAGCACCAACGAGGGGATCCTGATCATGGGTGCCACCAATGCGCCCTGGCACATGGATCCCGCCTTCCGCCGCCCGGGCCGCTTCGACCGCATCATCTTCGTACCGCCACCTGATCAGGAAGGGCGCAAGCGCATCCTCGATCTGCTGCTGCGCGGCATGCCCGCCGACGATGTCGATACCGCTTCCATCGCGAAGGTCACGGACGGCTTCAGCGGTGCCGACCTGAAGGGCCTGATCGACGCGTGCGTGGAGGACAAGCTTGCCGACGCGTTCAGCAGTGGCAAGCCCGAACCGATCACCACCCGGGACATGAGGAAGGCCGCGGGCAGGCTGAGGCCGACGACCCGTGAATGGTTCAACAGCGCGAAGAACTACGCCCTGTACGCCAACGATGGCGGGCTGTACGACGAGATACTCAAATACATGAAGTGAGTGTGATGGAGGACGCGCACCTGCGCCGGGCCCTGCTGTTGTTGCGGCATGCCCGCCCCGCCGAAGCGGAGAAGGAACTGCGGGCACAGCTCGAAGTGGTGCCCGACGATACGCAGGCCTTGCTGCTTCTTTCCCATGCCCTGAGCGAGCAGGACAAGCACAAGGAGGCCGTGGCCATAGCACGGCAGGCCGTGGCCGCCGCACCCGACCTGGACAGCGCTCACTACCACCTGGCCCGGGCGCTCTTCGGCCAACGCGACCTGGCCGAGGCACGGCGCAGCGCCGAGGAGGCCGTTACGCTCGACCCGGGTGATGCCGACAACCACGGGCTGCTGGCACTGATCCTCCACCACGCGTCGGCCCACGAGGAGGCCCTCGCGGCCGCCGAACGCGGACTGGCCATTGATCCCGAACATTTGGGATGCCTCAACGTGCGCAGCGCCGAACTCACCCACCTGAAAAGGCACGAGGAGGCCGACAGCACCATCGGCAAGGCGCTGGAACTGGACCCCGAGAACCCGTACACCCACAGCAACACCGGCTGGACCGCCCTGCGGCGTGGCGATCAGGCCCGGGCCATGGAGCACTTCCGCGAAGCCTTGCGTCGCGAACCCGGCCTTGAGTCCGCGCGGGCGGGCATGGTGGAGGCGTTGAAATCACGCTACTGGATCTACCGCCAGTGGTTGAAGTATGTTTTCTGGGTGGGCAACCTGAAGCCCGGTGTCCAACAGGGCCTCATCATCGGCGCGTGGATCCTCATGCGTGTGCTGCGGAGCGTGGCCGATGCGGTTCCGGCCCTCGGCATCCTGATCTGGCCCCTGCTCATCGCCTACGTGGTCTTCGCCCTCAGCACCTGGGTGATCGAACCGTTGACGAACCTGTTGCTCCGTTCCAATCGGTTCGGCCGCTTCCTGCTCAGACCCGACGAACGGATCACCTCCACACTCACCGGCATCTCCCTGGTGGTGGCCATCGCGGGTGGTGTGCTGTTGATCACCACCGACGATGAGCGATGGGTCGCAACAGGCCTGTTCGGTCTGCTGATGATGATCCCCCTGGCCAGCATGCTGCGTGAGGGCAAGGGCCGCACCGTGCGCGTGGCCGCTGCCGTGGGGCTCGCCCTGTGCGGGATCGCCGGGTGCGTGTTGGCCGCAGCATCCGGGGAAGCCCTCAACATCCCCTTCGTCATCTTCGCCATCGGCGCGATCCTGTACCAGTGGATCGTGGCACTCAGCGCACGATGAAGGCCCGCTGAACCGTCCTCTCACCGGTCGAGGTACGCAGTAGATAGCCGCCCGCGCTCAGGCCACTGATGTCGATGACGCTGGTGCCGCCCGGTCGCAGGGTACCACGCTTCACAACCCGGCCGACCGGATCAAGGATCATGAATGCCTGCAACGAACCGACATCCATGCTGAGGAACAGGGCGCCTTCCGCTGGATTCGGCCACAATAGCGGGAAAGGATCAGGCCCTTCCGCTACCTCAGTGCTCACCTCCGCCACCAGCACGCTCGGCTCGGTGATCACCGGCGGGTTGAAGTCGAAGTAGATGTTGGCCGTGTTCTCGATCACCGTTCCGGCAAGCAAGGGCAGTTGCGGCCGGATACGGAAACTGACGAGGCCGTGGCTTGCGGCTTCATTGGCACCGCTGTCCGGCAGGTTGATGTTCTCGAAGCTCCATTCCACCACGCGATCTGCCTTGAAGCGGATATCAAAGGGATGCGAGGCCACGCCCTGCTCGAAGGTGGCCATGTCCAATTCCACCGGCAGCGTATCGGTGATCACCACATTGATCGCGCTGGCGGTCCCAGTGTTCTGAAAGCGGATCACGTAGTCGATCCACTCATCCTGGTCGATGTAGTAGAGATCATCGCTCGAACCGCTGCTCGTGCGCGCCGTCTTGTCGTTGGGGTCGTAGCTGCCCGTGACCTGCTGCACCACCGCGACCGTGTTGTTCGAGATGTCCGTCTCCGCCACCGAGCACGTCGCACTCAGCGTGGTGCTCAGCGGCGTGCCTATGGGCGTGGTCGTCGGCACATGCACCTGCACGCTGAGATCGAAGTCGCTGAGCGGCGCGATCTCGGTCAGGTCCCAGGTAATCACGTTACCGGTCACCGATGTTGGCGCGGGCGCTGCGCCCAGGAAATCGAGCACGGGATCCAGCGTGAGGGTGACGCTGACCGTGCCTGTGAGTTGGAGAGACAGGTTGCGGACCTCACCCCAATACGCGCCATCGAAGCCCGGACGCATCGGGCCGGGATCGAGATCGACCATGAGGTCCAGCGGCTGCGTGCTGCTGTCGGCGAGGTGTACTTCGATCTGATTCGATGCGATCGTGAAGGGAACGGGCTGGCTCACGGGGCAGAGCTGAACAAGCGTGGGGTCGGTCTGCCCCAGGATGTAGCTCCCATCGGGCAGGTCGATGGAGAAAACGCCAGCGGAATTGGTGATGGTGTGTACCGGGCCGGGAAGGATCTCCAAGACCTGGAACGGCACGGGAATGTCCACGGCATCCTGCGTGCAGTCCGCGTCATGATCGATGAAAACGCTGCCGCTCACAGCGCCGCATACCGGACCGAGGTCCGGGATGGTGAAGCCCACCTGGTCGAAGAAAATGCCATTGCAACTGTAGGCCATATAGACCCCGCTGGGGTCCCAATCACGCACGAACTGGTAGTCGCCGGGCGCCAGTCCGGTGAATGAGATGGTGTTCCCCGCGTTGAAACCGCTTGCCACCGCGAACTGCGCTTCATCGAGGAGCACGTAGTCCGGCCCGCCGAAGAAGGTGCCATCGTACACGTTGCCAACCATGGCTGCGCCGCCAGAGCCGTTGGAGCATGAGCCTTGGATCCCGGTCACGGTCATCTGCGGCCCGCCGGAGAGCTGCGGTGCGATGATGTACTCGGTGAGCACGCCGGTGCATCCCAACGCGTCCGTCACCTGGATCTGCACCTCGGACCCCGGCGGCGTGCCGAAGAACTCGAAGTAGGGATCGCCTTGCGGATCGAAGCCATCCGGCGGCGGCGAGTAGGAATACGGCGGCGTGCCGTTGATGCCCCATTCGATCACTTGCACACGGCCGCTCATGGAACCCACGCAACTGGCATGACCATCTTGCGCGCTGGCGGCCGAGGAGAGCGGCACGGATACGAGCGTCCACCCGTCGGTGGCTTGCGCACTCACGGCGTCGGTCACAGTCAGCTCATAATAGCCTGCGACCACCCCGATGAGATCCTCCGTGGTGGCCCCGTTGCTCCATTGGTAGCTGTAGGGCGGCGTGCCGCCGGTAACGAAAACGTCAATGACCCCTGTAGCCGAAAAGCAGGACGGATCCATGGCACCTACGAGGACAATGGTGATGGCGCGCGATGAGCCTGCCGATGCCAGTAGTAGGAAGACGCAAAGTGTGGGTCGCATGGTGCTAAAGTTTGGTGAATCGAACGGTACGCCGGTTCCCATCGGCGCTTTTGCCTTCCAGCAAATAGGTGCCGGGTGAAAGGCCGCTGAGGTCGATGGTGGCAATAGGCTTTGTTGCCGAGCGCGCGGTGTAAAGCAGCTTCCCGTCCAGCGAAAGCACCCGCGCATCGATGAGTTCCGCGCCCGTGAGCGTAATGATCCCCATCGTGGGATTCGGGAAGATGATCATCACCTCGGCTCCGTGCTCCTCCACCCCCGTGCTGAACTCAGCAACGAGCACGCTCGGCTCGGTGATCACCGGATCATTGAAGTCGAAGTAGATGCCTGCCTCATTCTCGATCACAGCGCCGGGCGTAAGGGTGACCGGCCTGATGCGGAAGGTGACCAGGCCATGACTCCTCGGCTCGTTCGTTGTACTGTCCGTCAGCAGGATGTCCGGGAAGTGGAACCGCAGGACGCCTGGACCACTTATACTCCAACTCATGGGGTGCGAACTGGCGCCCACCAGCAAGCTGGTCGGATCCAGCGTGGGCGGCAGCGTATCGGTGATCACCACGTTGAAGGCCGTGTCCGTGCCGGTGTTCTGGAAGCGGATGGTG
>JAFDZE010000046.1:70095-83486 GCA_018267155.1 Bacteroidota bacterium
TTCTGCACGGCGAGCGAGGCCGTTGTGCTCATGATCGTGCCAACAAGCAGCGGGTTCGGTGGCAGAGATACTTGCACATGGAACTGATCCTGCTCGAACACGGTGTTCATCGAGAAATCCGGATCCGTCCAGGCGAGCATATTGCCGACCACGCTGGTGGGCGTTGGTGTGGCGCCGATATAGTTGAGCACGGGGTCGAGGTCTACGGTAAGCGTAACGGTGCCGGTGGCGGCATCGGAGAGGTTGCGCGCTTGGATCCAGTAGCTCGCCTGCATGCCGGGCCGCATGGGACTTCCTCCAATGGTCACCACGGCATCCAGCGGCGCATCGGGCGACATGCCGAGATCGAGCGTTTGTGTGGTGCCGCTCACCACGTCCACATCACCGGGGCAGGCCTGGGCAAGTACCGGATGCTGCGCCGCGAAGGTGGCCAGGCCCGGCAGCGCACCCGTGCTGTACCACCCGTTGCTACCGGTGCTGGTGTAGGTGTTTCCGGGATCCACGGCGATCACCGTATGGGGCACCAGGTTCTCGTTCGCGTCGTGCGTGCAATCCCCGTCGGCATCCACGTAAAGTGCGCCCACCACCTCACCGCAGGTGATCCCGAGGTCGGGAATGGTGAACATCACCGAATCGGTGCAGTTCGCTAAAAAGCCGGGCAACACATCAAAAAGGCAGTACTCATCCACGTCCAGCACCGCCCAGTAGTCGCCGGGCGGCAGGCTGGTGAAAGGAACGATCACGCCGTTCCAGCCGCCAGGGTTCTCCCCAAGGCACTCCGTTTCGTAGAACACATTACCCATGGCATCCCTCACCTTCAAATGGAGATCGTTCTCACCTATCAGGAAGGGGACCTCCACAGTGGCCGTACCAATGCTGCCATCACTGCATGATCCGCCGATGCCCGAAACCATGATCCCCGGGAACGTTACCGGATCGTACACCGTCCAATTGAACATGCCCGTGCAACCGACCGCATCGCTGTAGTCGATCTGGTAGACGCCGGCTCCCATGTTCGTCAATTCGATCCCCCACCAATCGCCCGCAGGGAACTGGCCGACCACCGGAAAGCCGCTGAAGGTGGTCGGTTCCACCGGCCATGGTCCCTGACCATCCTGGAACCTGGGGAAGACGGCGTAGGGCGCGCCGCTCCCACAATAGCTCAGGCTCACCACCGGATCCATCGTGGGATAGGTGGCGCTGAAAACGATGTCAGCATTCGCGGTGGCCACGGTACCCTCGTCGTCCGTGACCGTGAGCACGTAATTGCCAGCCGGAAGATCCTCGATGATCCAGCTGGTGTCGCCGTTGCTCCAGCTGACCGTGTAGGGCGGCACTCCACCGGTAGCCCAACCCTGCAAGTTGCCACGCGGCTGTCCGCAGGGAGCAAGTCCCACGTTCACCTGAATGCCTGCCGTGAGGGCCAAGCCGACTTGTCCGCTCATGATGAAAGCGATGCCGACGAGGATCCGGGAAATCCACATGGTCCTATTGTTTGATGAAGCGTTCGTGCGCCTCGGTTCCATCAGCGAATGTGGCAATGAGCAGGTAGGCGCCTGCCTTCAGTTCAGCGACGTTGACTTCTGCCGTGGCGGTGCGCACGCTTTGTGCGAGAACTTCCCTCCCATCGGCCGCGAGGATCCGTAACGAAGTGATGTTCGCACTTGATGTTATCCCAAGCACATCACTCACTGGATTCGGTTGCAGGTGAACCGCCTGATCACCTTGTTCCTGCACACCCGTACTGAACTCCGCCGTGAGCACGCTCGGCTCGGTGATCACCGGCGGGTTGAAATCAAAGTAGATGTTCGCCTCATTATCGATCACGGTGCCTGCGATGAGCGGCAAGCTAGGCTTGATCCGGAAGCTCACGAAGCCGTGGCTCGCCGCTTCATTGGCCCCGCTGTCCGGCAGGTTGATGTTGTCGAAGTACCAATGCATCACAGGGCCATCGGTGATCTGAACGCGGCTCAAGGGGTGCGACCAGCCGAGCAACTGCATCGTGGCTGGGTCCAGTTCTGGAGCGAGCGTATCGGAGATCTCCACGTTGATCGCGCTGGCAGTTCCGGTGTTCTGGAAGCGGATCACGTAGTCGATCCATTCGTCCTCGTCGATGAAGTAGAGCTCATTGCTCTGGCGCGTGCTGGTGAAGGCCGTCTTGTCGTTGGGGTCGTAGGACCCGATGATGGTGACGGTCTCTGAGCAGGTATTGTTGGTCTCGTCCGCTTCCGCCGGTGTCTGCTGCACGAAGCCGGTGTGGAACAGGTCCGTGCCGATGAGTCCAGGTTCCGCCGGCACTTGGAATTGCAGGTGGATCACCCGCGTGCCGTAGCCCGGCAGGAAGTACATCGCCGACCATTCCACCTGTCCGGGCGACACCGTGTAGAGCGGATACGAGCTGGAGACGAAGGTGAGCAGTGGATCGTGAGTGAAGAGCAGATTGGGGCTTCCAGCGAAATAGGGCGAGAGGTTCTTGATGGTGAGCCAAACATGGAACACGAAGCCCGGCCGCGCTTCCGAGTGCGTGCAGGTGAGTTCCAGGTCGGGTGCAACGGAGCTGCTGTCCGCCAGGTCCTGCATCACCACCGGCGCGAACGCCGTGATGTCGAAGGGCACAGGCTCAGTGGCCGGGCACAGCGGGAAGAGGTCGGGATCCTGGTTCTCGATCGTGTAGGATCCTTCTTCGAGGTTGATGACATACTCCCCTAGCCCATCAGTAATGCCATACAGGGGACCCGGCTCCACCACCAGTACGCGGTAGGGCATGGCCGTCTCCTCATCCGGCTGATCGAATTGGCAATCGTCGTCGGCATCAATGAACAAGCGTCCCATGATGCGGCCGCAATCGGTGTCGAGGTCGGGTATCGTGAAAGGCGTCTCGCCGTAGCACCACTCGCCGGGGATCTCGTTGCTGTAGCAGCGGATGAAGTAGTCGCCGGGCGCCAGATCGCCCACGACAACGATGCCGCTCTCCGGAGGCGCCGGATCCTGGTACACGATGTTCAGTTGATCATCCAGCACACGCAGGGTGGTGAGCATGGTGAAGCCGAGTTGGAACGTGATCTGCCCGGCCGCCCCTTGGCAACTGGGCATGATCTGCAGCAGCTCCACCTGTGAGTAATAGGAATTGGGCACGCCCAGCTGCACGGTGCTGTTGCAGCCATTCGCATCGGTCACCGTCAGCATGTTCCCTTCGGCATACCAGCACACGCTGCCGTAGTACACCAAGTTCGCGTCCTCATTCGCGGGCGGCACGCTGTACGTGTAGGGCGCCACTCCGCCGAAGAGCGTCTTGTCGAACGACGCTGAGCCCGTGCAGGTGCCGGGGCAGGTCGGCGTGCCTGGGCCACCATAGACCGTTAGCTCCGCGCTCGCCGTCACTGTGGCCGCGCAGCTCGCTTGCGCCCCCAAGTTGTCCGTCACCGTCACCGTGTAGGTGCCAGGAACAAGGCCAGTGAGATTCGCACCCGTTCCGCCATTGTCCCAGGAATAGGTGTACGGCGGCGCTCCACCGGTCGCGCTCGCCCCGGCTTGTCCGTTGCCGTAGTTGCAGACATCCGGGTATGTCCAGCACTGCACGCTGAGCGCCTGCGCCGCTGATGCGACGACACTGGCAAGGATGATCATCGCGATTCTCATGTTCAATCCGCTTTGATGAGTTTGGTCTGCGAACGCACTGTACCTCCTTCCCACACGAGCACGTAAGGCCCAGCGGGCAGGCCGCTGACATCGATGATGCCTTGCCCGCCGCTGATCCATTCGCTCAGGACCAAGCGGCCATCGGGCACGTGAATGCTCAAGCGTCCGCTCTCCGATCCAGCGCGCACCATCATCTGTTGGCTCGTCGGGTTCGGGCTGATGAATAGCAAGGAGGCATCTGCGTGTGTTATGGAGGTGCTGAACTCTGCGGTGAGCACGCTCGGCTCGGTGATTACCGGCGGGTTGAGATCGAAGAAAATGTTGGCGATGTTCTCGATCGGCGTGGTGGGTGCCAACGGAAGTCGTGGCTTGATCCGGAAGCTCACGAAGCCGTGGCTCGCAGGCTCGTTCACGTTGCTGTCCGGCAACTGAATGTTGTAAAAGGCCCAGCGCAGCACGTTGCCATCGCGGATGGAGAGCGAGTTGGGATGCGAGGATGCACCAACTTCGAGGGTTCCCAGGTCGAGTTCCGTAGGTATCGTATCTGTGATCACGATGTTGAAGGCAGTGTCGGTACCGGTGTTCTGGAAGCGGATGGTGTAGTCGATCCACTCGTCCTGATCGATGTAGTACAGCTCGTCGCTCGCGCCGCTGCTGGTGTGCGCCGTCTTGTCGTTGGGGTCGTAGCTGCCCGTAACGGTGGTGGCGAGGGAAGTGCTGTTGTTCGCCAGCACCGCATCGGCATTGCCCGTGGCGAAGGCTGCGTTGAAAAGAAGATCCGTGCCGAGCAATAGAATATCGGGTGGTATCTGCAGTTGCACATGCACGGTGCGCTCTTGGAAGGAACTGAACGCGGCGACGTTCCAGGTGAGGGTGTTGCCGACGATGTTCGAAGGCGCCGGGTTCGCAGAGAGGAACGACAGCACCGGGTCGAAGGTCACGGTCAAGGTACTCGCACCCGTGCTGGCCAACGTGTTGTTCGCTATCCGTGCGGCAAGCGCAAGTTGGAAGCCCGGACGCGCCGCACCGCTCGCCAACGAAACGCTTGCGTCCAGCGGCACAAGAGCGGTATCGGCCACGCTGAGCGTTTGCAACGCATTACCCACGTTCAGGGTGAATGGGGCCGGTGCAACAAGGCAATGATCCTCCAGCACCGCGCTCTGCTGCTGCACCGTGTAGGCCCCCAAGGGCAAGTTCACGCTGTAGTGGCCGGCATTCCCGTACAAGTCGTTGCTGGTGATGGTGTACACCGGACCGGGCAGGATCTCGAGAACCACGCCCGCTGCGCCCGGCTCACCACCCTGCCGCGCACAATCCTCGTTGTTGTCCATGTACACCGTGCCGCTTATGTTGCCGCAGCCATTGCCCAGATCGGGTATGGTGAAGGGTGTGCTCAAGTGGCAGCCGCTGCCCACCAGGAAGCCGGACTCACTGTTGAACTGGGTCAGTTGGTAGTCGCCCGCAGGGAGGTTCCACGTATTCGTTTCCACTTCAGCACCTGCACCGAAGGACATGAGGTACTGGCCACCGATCGTTTCGATCTTCACCTGGGTCCACTGCCCATGACCTTCGAGACCGGTTTGGAAGGTGATGGAACCATTGCTCCCACCGGCACACGCTCCTTGGATATCCAGGATGTCCAACTGGGGCCATTCCACCATGTAGCCGATGGACTCCATGAGCGTACCCGTGCAACCCGCCCCATCCTCGAACGTGTAAGTGACGAACGTGTCGAACAGTGTGGCCTGCTCCACCCATGTGTATACTGTATCCACCGGGGTCATGAACTCCTCGATCACATGCTCCTGCATCAGCTGGCCTTCGACGTAGTAAGGTAGCGGCCCCATGTATAGCCCGCTGGCCAGATCGTATCCGGGACCTGGGAGCACCACGCCGGTCAGCCCGTTGCTACAGAGCACCGGGTTGCTATCCAGATCACTCAGCGAATAGGGTTGCCCAACCAACGTGTGATCGTCGGTCGCCTGGTCGCTGTTGGCATCGGTCACCGTTACCGAGTAGAAGCCCGGAGCCACATCGAAGAGGTATTCCGTGGTAGCGCCATTGCTCCAGAGGTAGCTGTAGGGCCCAACACCGCCGCTGGCATTAGCGTGGAGCTGGCCGCTGGGGTAGTTGCAGGTGGGAAACACATTCACCGAGATATTCACCGTAAGGGCGAACAGCGGCGTGGTGTGGCAGATAGCGAGGAGAAGGAGAGTGCGTAGGGGTCGGTTCATAGCCAGATGGTGCAACACTTCACCGAAGAAGACGCAGAGAAGGTGGTTGGATGCCTGAAGGTAGGAATATTTTGACGACAGAAGCCCAGAGAACGGATGCTCCCACAGGACCACCACAGGCACGGACCACTGCGGCATCCGTACCGGAACATGGGCACACGCAGCAGCTACCAGCCGGGCTTGGTGAACCGGTCTGAACGGATCCACGCCGATACGGGCGGATCCCTTCGCCCAGTACGCCCCGAGCGGGGATCACTCGGATCCATCAGCGGACGACGAACACGCGCTGGTTGGAGCGCTCGCCCGAACGCACAACCAAGGTGTACGAGCCAGGGACCAGGCCGTTCAGGTCGATGAGGCTGGTACCACCCGGCCGCAGGGTGCCACGCTTCACCTCCTTGCCCGACGCATCGATGATGGCGTATGCCAGCGGCGTTGTGGCATCCACTGTCACGAACAAGGTGCCTTCCGCAGGGATCGGCCACACACGGAAACCCGTGCTCGCCACACCCGGCACCCCCACATTCAGCAGGGTATACGGATCCGACTCCGCGGTGCAACCGCTCGGCGCCGTGACCACTACCGTATAGTCCCCGTTCTCCGTGGCCGCGTGCTCCTGACCGGTCGCACCCGATATCTCGGTACCGTTCAGGTACCATTGGTAGCCATCCGCCGGGGTGCTGCTCAAGACACCTCCCGCATCGGTGATCACCGGCGTGCCCGGCTCCGGCAACAGCGTATAGAACAGTGTGTCACTGTTGCTGATGCATCCGTCATCATTGAGCACCGTGAGGACCATGGGCTCGCCATGGGACCATGCGACCTGGTCGGTTGAACCGTTGCTCCAGAGATAGTCCTCGAAGCCGGCCGGGCCGACCGCCTCGGAGCTGTCCCCGGGGCAGATGAGCAGGTCGTTTCCCGACACGTTCACATCGAAATTGGTACCTGTCAATGGTGTGAACGCGTCCAGTTTGCCATGGCCGAAAACATTGTTGGGCGTGGTCCCGGTGAACCCGTCCTCGAAGGCCGCACCGGTGAACGCCGCCATCACTTGCGCCTGGGTGTGGTACGGGCATTTCTGCAAGTAGAGCGCCACCGCACCGGCCACCGAGGGCGAGGCGATGCTGGTACCTCCTGCACGGATGTGCATGGTGTCCGCGCCCAGCTTCACGATCTGCTGCGCATTCTGCAGGTAGATGTCGATGAAATACAGCGGGACCGCACTGAAGGTGATGTCCCCCGGTGCTGCGATGTCGGGTTCCTGCAGTCCTGTACGAGCGGGTCCCCGCGCACTGCAGAACGCGATGTCACCCTCCACACCGCCCAGATCGACGGGGGTGCCGTTGATCGCTGTGTACTGCTGCTCGTTGTTGTAGTTGGCCACGCTGATCACATGGGGCGAGCAGGCCCACGAATCCACGATGCCCCGGTCGATCGTGGGCCACACGTAGTTCACCATCGGCGGATAGTCCTCCACGGTGGGTGGAGCCGGTGTGCTCAACTCGTTCACGATCTCGCTCAGGCCGAATCCGTTGTTGTCCCAGGCATCACACACGCCCTGGCCGGTCATCATGATGCGCCAATAGAGGTCGGCCGAATCGGGCTCCAGGGTCCACATCTCCAGGTTGTACTGCCCACCACGGACCGAGACGAAAGAGTTCCAGATCGCCAATCGATCGCCCTCGGCACTGAACAGCGTATCGGTGATCGTGGTGTTGATCGCGTCCTGCACGTCATGGAAGGGAATGTTCCCGCGATAGGCGTATCCACCGGTCACGCGATCGGCACCCACGCTGTATCGCAGGTTGTTCATCTCCGCCGTATCGCCCCAGAGATCGATGTAGGCGAAAGGCACATCAGGCGCCGGATTCACCGAGTTGGTCCGGATCCAGGCGAACGAGGTATCGGCATCCACCTCCATGTGCAGCTGGTAGGGCGGGAAACAACCGCTGTTGCCCGCGGCGCACACCACCGATCGGCCGGGCGCCGCGGTGATCATGCTGTCGATGAAGAGCGCGGAAGGATCCAGACCGTCGTGGCTCCCCAGGTAGCTGCCCAGGCTCAGGTTCACAACGGCGGGCCGGCCAAGTGCGGTGGCATGGTCGAAGATGTACTTCACCCCGTCCGTCACCTCAGCCAGGAACGTGGAGTTGTTGATCGTGACGGCGGAGACGATGATGAGGTCGGCCTTCGGCGCCGCGCCGATATAATGGCCCGTGTTGCCACCGTTGCCCGCGGCTGTTCCCGCCACGGTGGTACCGTGCCCGCCAGCATCGGACTCACCGGCATAGTTGGTGAACTGCAGCGGGCAGTCCCCGTTGTCGATCTCCTCCTTGCTCCACTCCTGCCCGAACCCGAATTCCGGCGGGGTGTTATCGGCCGTCACCTGGTGATGGTCCCAGAAGTGCAATACCCGCGTACCGGTACTGTCGCGCATGTCGGGGTGGTTCAGGTCGATCCCGGTGTCCACGATGCCCATCACCACCCCGCTCCCATCGTACCCGCGGGGCAGTGGCGACATCCCTTGCTGGGCCAGATCGATATGCGTCTTCACGCGCATGCTGTCGTTCAACGTCTGCCCGAAGCCGTATCCCTGTATGCTGCGCACAGCGGGTTCCTGGTCCAGCTCATGCACCCGACCCGCCGGGATCCGCACGCTCGTCCAGTTGCGCATCTTCATCACCACCGTGCCCCCATGTTCCTTCACCACCCGCCCCACCTCCGATGTGGGCCCTTCCAGATAGAGGCTCATCATCCGTTCCGGATCGGCCTTGCGCAGGTGGTTGCCGAGTTGGAACCCGATCAAGGTGCGTTCCTGGGCCGTAACGATCGCGCTACAAAGCACAAGCGGGAGAAGGAGTACTGAACGTTGCATGGATGTGGGGAGCCGGGATGCGCGGCGACCGGACCAAAATTAGGTGCGGTCCCCGCCCACCATCGCCGCGTATGCCGGGACTTTCGGCAAGAAATCAACAGCACCCGAAACGTGGTCCACCCGGCAGCAATAGTGGACCAGGCCGTTCGACACCAGCAGGTAGGGCACGCGGAACACCAGGTTGTAGCGCGCCGCCTGCTCAAAGACCTTCCGGTCCATCCGCACGTGAGGCGCCTTGCACTCCACCAGCAACAACGGCCTGCCCTCGCGGCCATGCACCACCAGGTCCGCACGTTTGGTCAGGCCGTTCAATACGATGGTGTGCTCGGCGGAAACCAGTGTTACCGGGCAGCCCAGATCGTGTACAAGGTGATTCAGTACATGCTGCCGCACCCATTCCTCGGGCGTGAGCACCAGCCACTTCTTGCGCAAGGGATCCCACACACGGTCGCCATCGGCATCGTGCCTAAGTTTGACGCCATGGTCCGGAAGGTTCAACCGTTGCATACCGGGCACTAAGAAGGAACAAAAGTGAACAGCAAGGAGGAGATCGTACACAACTGGCTTCCGCGCTACACTGGCGTGGCCCTGGATGCGTTCAAGCCGCACATCCTGCTCACCAACTTCAGCAACTACCTGGACCTCTTCGTGCAGCAGACCGGTGCCACGGTGATCGCGCACGACAAGCCCATCCAAGTGGCCATCGCCAAGGACATGTGCATGATCAACTTCGGCATGGGCAGCCCCATGGCCGCCACCACCATGGACCTGCTCAGCGCCATCCGCCCCCAAGCGGTGCTCTTCCTGGGCAAGTGCGGCGGCTTGAAACGCAAGAACGAACTGGGCGACCTCATCCTGCCCATCGCCGCCATCCGTGGCGAGGGCACCAGCAACGACTACTTCCCGCCCGAAGTGCCCGCGCTGCCCTCCTTCATGATCCACCGCGCCGTGTCCGGCGTGATCCGCGACATGGAACTCGACTATTGGAGCGGTACCGTTTACACCACCAACCGCCGGGTGTGGGAGCACGATGATCGCTTCAAGGACCGGCTGCGCACCATGCGCTGCATGGGCATCGACATGGAGACGGCCACCATCTTCATGACCGGTTTCGCCAACGAGATCCCCACCGGCGCCCTGCTCCTGGTGAGCGACCAGCCCATGGTGCCCCACGGCGTGAAGACCAGCGCCAGCGACAGCAAGGTGACCGTCAGCTACGCCGAACGCCACGTGCGCATCGGGGTGGAAAGCCTGCGCGACATCATCAACCAGGGGCGCAGCGTGAAACATCTGCGATTCGAGTGATCCCATGCGGATGATCCAGTACACGGGTGCGCGTTTGCCACGACCTTCCCCACGCACGAACATCGGCCGCCATCAACGCATGAACAGCGCATTCCACGGATGAGCACCACCGACGACTTCAAGAAGATCGTGAAGGACATCCGGGCGAAGTCGTTCAAGCCGGTCTATTTCCTGCACGGTGAAGAGGGTTTCTTCATCGACCGCGTGGAAGAGGAGATCGTGAAGGCCGCGCTGGAGGAGCATGAGCGCGACTTCAACCTGAGCATCCTGTACGGCAAGGACACCGCGCCCGACCAGGTGAAGGACGCCTGCCTGCGTTACCCCATGATGGCCGAACGGCAGGTGGTCGTGCTGCGCGAGGCCCAGACCTGGAAGATCGATGCGTTCGATAAGCTGGAAGCCTACTTCAAGAAGCCCACGCCCACCACGGTGCTGGTGATCCTGTACAAGCACAAGAAGGCGGACGGGCGAAAAACCTGGCTGAAGGACCTCGCCAAAAAACAAGTGGTCTTCCTGAGCGACAAGCTGAAGGAGGATAAGTTACCGGACTGGATCAACAAATACGTCAGCCACAAGAAACGGAGGATCGGGCCGGTGGAGTGCAAACTCCTGGCCGACCACTTGGGCAGCGACCTGGGCAAACTCACCAACGAGGTGGAAAAGCTCTGCATCGTAACGGAAGAGAACGGCACGATCACCTCCGCGCTCATCGAGCGCAACGTGGGCATCAGCAAGGACCACAACATCTTCGAACTGCAGAACGCCATCGGTGTGCGCGATCACCTGAAGGCACAGACCATCGCGCACCACCTGGCCAACGACAGGGACCACAAGCTCTTCCTCACCGTGGGCCTGCTCAGCAGCTACTTCAGCAAGATCGCCATTGTTCACACGAAACGGGGGCTTTCCACGGGCGACCTCGCTGCCGCGCTGAAGGTGCCTCCCTTCTTCCTGAAGGACTACACCACCGCGGCGCGCAACTACCCGGTGGACCAGGTAAGGAGGATCCAGCACCTGCTGCGCGAAGCCGACCTCAACAGCAAGGGGGTGGGCAACACCAGCGCCGAAGACGGCGAGCTGCTGCGCGAACTCCTGTTCCGGATGATGAACTGAGCGCTGGCGACCGGTCGGTGCGTTGGCCCAGGTCATCATGGCCACACTGCGCTCCGCGTGGCCTATCCCGGTACTTTCGCGGCCCCGAAGACGATCGGAAGGTGGAACCCCATCCTCCTTCGCCAAGACTTCGCCGGATGCAATGGAACTCGCCAAGCGCTACGACCCCTCCACCACGGAAAGCAAGTGGTACCAGTACTGGCTCGACAACGGCTACTTCCGCAGCGTGCCCGATGGCCGTGAGCCCTACACGGTGGTGATCCCGCCGCCCAACGTGACCGGCGTGCTGCACATGGGGCACATGCTCAACAACACGATCCAGGATGTGCTGGTGCGCCGCGCCCGCATGCAAGGCAAGAACGCCTGCTGGGTGCCGGGTACCGATCATGCGAGTATCGCTACCGAAGCGAAGGTGGTGAAGCTGCTGGCCGAACAGGGCATCAAGAAGAGCGCGATCGGACGCGAGGAGTTCCTCAAGCATGCCTACGCCTGGAAGGACAAGTACGGCGGGGTGATCCTGGAGCAGCTGAAGAAGCTGGGCGCAAGCTGCGATTGGGATCGTACGCGATTCACCATGGAACCCAAGCTGAACGAGGCCGTGCTCGACGTCTTCATCGACCTGCACAAGAAAGGCCTGGTATACCGCGGCCAGCGCATGGTGAATTGGGACCCGATCGCGCTCACCGCCGTGAGCGACGAGGAGGTGATCATGAAGGAGATGAACTCGCGCCTCTTCCATGTCCGTTACGCGGTGGAAGGCACGAAGGACGAATGGGTCACCATCGCCACCACGCGACCTGAAACGATCCTGGGCGATACCGCCGTGGCCGTACATCCCGAGGACGAGCGCTATGTCCACCTGGAAGGCAAGCGCGTGATCGTACCACTGGTGAACCGGAGCGTGCCCGTGATCTTTGATGCGTACGTGGAGCGCGAATTCGGGACCGGTGCCTTGAAAGTGACACCCGCGCACGATCCGAACGACCATGAGCTGGGCAAGAAGCATGGCCTGGAGACCATCGACATCCTGGAGCCGAACGGCACCTTGAGCGCTGCCGCACAACTGTATGTGGGCGAGGATCGTTTCGCCGTGCGCAAGAAGATCGTGAAGGAGCTGGAGGAGAAGGGCCACCTCGTGAAGATCGAGGACATCAAGAACAAGGTGGGTTACAGCGAACGGACCGACGCGGTGATCGAGCCGCGCCTGAGCCTGCAGTGGTTCGTGAAGATGAGTGAGCTGGCCAAGCCCGCGCTGGAGGTGGTACTCGATGGCCGCGTGAAACTGCACCCCCAGAAGTTCACCAACACCTATAAATACTGGATGGAGAACGTGCGCGACTGGTGCATCAGCCGCCAGTTGTGGTGGGGCCAGCAGGTGCCGGCGTGGTACAACGACAACGGCGACGCGGCCGTGTGCAGGACGGAAGTGGAAGCCATCGAGCAGTTCAAGGCCGCAGGGCAGAGCACCAACGGCATCAAGCAGGACGAGGATGTCGTGGACACCTGGTTCTCCAGCTGGTTGTGGCCCATCAGCGTGTTCGATGGCTTCGAGGACCCGAACAACGCCGACATCAAGTACTACTACCCCACCAACGACCTGGTGACCGCCCCGGAGATCCTCTTCTTCTGGGTGGCCCGCATGATCATGATGGGCCTGAAATTCGCCGGTGACGTGCCGTTCCGCGAAGTCTACGTACACGGCCTGATCCGCGACCATGACGGCCAGAAGATGTCCAAGTCCAAGGGCAACATCATCGATCCCTTGGAGCTGATCGGGAAATTCGGCGCCGACGCGCTGCGCTTCACCCTGACCGCGCTGGCCGCGCAGGGCCGCGACATCAAGCTGTCGGAGAAGCGGGTCGAGGGCTACCGCAACTTCGGCACCAAGCTGTGGAACGCCGCGCGCTTCTGCGAGATGAACGAGGTCGACGTGGCGAAAGCCTACGACCTGGCGGACGCCAAGCTGACGGTGAACCGCTGGATCGCGGGCGAACTTGCGCGCACGATCCAGGCCGTCGATGCGGCGCTGGCCGGCTACCGCTTCAATGAAGCCGCCAACACGCTCTACCAATTCACCTGGGGCACGTTCTGCGATTGGTATCTGGAACTGTCCAAGCCGATCCTGATGGGCACGGACGAGGCCGCCAAGGCCGAGACCAAATCCGTCACCGGCGCCGTCTTCCGCGACATCCTGAAGCTTCTGCATCCGATCATGCCCTTCATCA
>JAFDZE010000046.1:83624-83817 GCA_018267155.1 Bacteroidota bacterium
TGGGTGGTCGAGGTGATCTCCCAGATCCGCGCCGTGCGCGCCGAGATGAACGTGCCGCCCGCGGCCCAGATCGACATGATCCTGAACGGCGGCGGCGCCGAGGTTTCGCGGCGTCTTGAGACTCACCGCGACCTGATCACGCGCCTGGCGCGCCTCAAGACGGTCGAGCGCGATCAGGCCGTGCCCAAGGGCG
>JAFDZE010000047.1 GCA_018267155.1 Bacteroidota bacterium
CAGAACTTGGCCCATTTCTCCACCACCTTGTTGCTGCCCAGGTAGCCGGGAAGTACCAGGATGCCGTAGTTGTCGCGCAGGTCAAGCCGGTCGTAGTTGTCCTTGAACTCCTGTTCCACCGCATCGATGAAGGTGGTATTGTCCAGGTCCTGCAGCACGTCCATGGACGCATTCATGATGTTCACGTTCTTCAGCTTGTCGCTCTCGGTGTTCTTGTAAAAGAGTGCGACACTGCGGTAGGAACGTTCGAGTTCGCTGGTGGCTTCCAGCGCCTTGCGCATGTTCTCGCGGTACACGCGCTCGGTGGTCTCGCTCTTCTCCTCGCAGGCGCGGATGATATCCGCCACGTTGTCCGAGGAACTCAGCGTGTCCAACCAGAGCTGAAGCTTCTCCTTGAGTTGCTTGCGCTCGGCCGCGTAGTTCCCTTCGTTCAGGAAGATCTTGCGGCGGGCCTTGCTCTCCGGGTTCACGTTCTGGATGCCGTCCACGACGCTCTCGAAGAGGTCGAAGCCGCCGAAGCGGGTCAGGGTATCCAGGTTCTCCTTCACGCCTTCGCGGACCTTCTCGGCCGGGCGCGTGTCCTTTTGGGGCTCGTTGCTCATGGGGTCGGGTGGTATTTTTAGCGCGGTCCGCGTCAGTGTTTGTCGGCCGCGTCGATCTCGGCGGCCAGGCCTTTGAGCACCTCCACGAAGGCGGCCTTCGCGGCAGGATCCTGCATGGCGGTGACGAAGCGCTTGTTGCTGCGCAATTGCTTCACGATCTTGTTCATCTCGTTCTGTTTGAGGTTGAGCCCCTGCAGGAAGCCGCTCTGGCGCGTGAGACCCTTGGAGCCGAAGTCGCCGAGGTTCTTGAATTTCAGGTCCTCCTTCACCGTGGCGCCATCCTCGCCCTCGAATTCCATCTCCACTTTGGGCTTGAAGTGCTCGAACACCGCCTCCACGTTGGTGAGGCCGGTGGCGATCTGCGGCTTGGCCGCGCCATCCGCCGTCAACTTCTCGATCATCAGCGTCTTGTTCTGGGGGAGGTCAGCGAAGGCCTCGCTCGCATCGACCGGTCGTTCGGTCCCCCCGATGCCGTACTCGAATTCTGCCATGTTCAGGGTTGGTTATTGGTTTTCTACGGTGAGTTCCAGCTCCCCATCGTTCATGTGGGCCACGATGGTCTGGCCTTTGGTAACGGCCTGGCTGATGATCATGCGCGAGATCGGTCGGCGCAGGCGGTTGCGGATGACCCCCCGCAGCGGACGTGCGCCGTAGCGCGGGGTGAAGCCCTCCAGGGCCAGCGCGCGGCGCGTGCCATCGGTGAGGCGGAGGGTGATGTTCTGCTTCTCCAAGGCCTTTTCCAACTGCTTCAATTGCAGGTTGAAGATGGACTCCACCGTTTCCTCGCTGATCGGGCGGAAGGGAAGGATCTCGGTGAGGCGCGCCAGGAATTCGGGGCGGAAGTGGCTGCCCATGATCTCCAACAACTCACTGGACTTCGGTATGCGACCAGCGGCGAACTCCTCGATGATGTGCTCGCTGCCGATATTGCTCGTGAAGAGGATCACCGCGTTGCTGAAGTCGCCCTCGCGGCCCAGCCGGTCGTGCAGCTTGCCCTCGTCCAGGATCTGCAAGAAGAGGTCGAACACCGATGGGTGCGCCTTCTCGATCTCGTCGAACAACACGATGGCGTAGGGTTGCTGGCGGATCTTGGTGACCAGCAGGCCCCCTTCCTCGTACCCTACGTAACCCGGAGGTGCACCGTACAGCAGGGCCGCGCTATGCTCCTCCTTGAATTCGCTCATGTCGAAGCGGATCAAGCTGTTCTCGTCGCTGAACAGGAACTCGGCCAGGGCCTTGGCCAGCTCGGTCTTGCCGGTGCCGGTGGGTCCCAGAAAGAAGAAGGAACCGATCGGCGTGCCTGCTTTGTTCAGCCCGGAGCGGCTCTCCAGGATGGCATCGCCCAGGATCTTTATCGCATGGTCCTGGCCCACCACACGTTTCTTGAGGATCTCCTCGATACTCATGAGGCGCTCCTTCTCCTGGGTCTGCACTTTGCCAATGGGTATGCCCGTCTTGTGCGAGACCACCGCCGCGATGTCCTCCTTGTCCACGGTCTGCTTCTTCACCACGGCGTGAGCGGCCAGACCTTCCAGCATCTTGCCGATGTGGGCACGGAGCGCCGATGCCTCTTCGATCTTGTCCACTTCCACCTCATCGTTCAGCAGGCCCAGCAATACCGGGCTCAGGGTGCCCGTGAGTTCGTTGTGCAGGTGCCGCAGGTCCTCCAGCTGCAACGCCTCGTCCTCGGCCAGCACCTCATCCAGCCGTGTCCGGAAGCGCGTGATGTCCCCCTCGGAGGTATCGTTCATCATGCGGATGGAGGCCAGGGTACGGTCGATCAGGTCAATGGCCGCATCGGGCAGCCTGCGTTCTTTCAGGTAGCGGCGCGAGAGCCGGATGGATTCCTCCAGGGCCTTCTCGTCCACTTGCAAGGCGTGGTGCTTCTCGTAAATGGGTACCACGGTCCGCAGCATCTGCTTGCACACGCGGTCGTTGGGCTCGTCGACGGTGATCAACTCGAAGCGGCGCATGAAGGCGCTCTCGGGTTCCAGGAAGGTGCGATGCTCATCGCGTGTGGTGGCCCCGATCACCGTGAGTTCACCACGAGCAAGCTCGGGCTTCAACAGGTCGGCACAGCCGCTCAGTCCCCGGGCATCGTCCATAAGTGCATGGATCTCGTCAATGAACAGGATGGCCTTGTCGTGGGCCTTGATGGCGTTCATCACTTTTTTGATCCGGTCCTCCACTTCGCCCTTGTAGCTGGCTCCGGCAACCAGCGAGCCCAGGTCCAGTTCGAACAGGCGCGAGCCTTTCAACCGCTCGGGTACGTCGCCCCGCTGGATGTTCAGGGCGAAGCCTTCCACCAGGGCCGTTTTGCCCACGCCGGGCTCGCCCACGATGATCACGTTGGGTTTGCTGCGCCGGCCCAGGATCTCGGTCATCATGCG
This sequence comes from Bacteroidota bacterium, assembly GCA_018267155.1. Classification (GTDB taxonomy): domain Bacteria; phylum Bacteroidota; class Bacteroidia; order Flavobacteriales_F; family PHOS-HE28; genus PHOS-HE28. The sequence continues at coordinate 2,993 of JAFDZE010000047.1, forward strand.
CACTTCGCGGTCGCGCCCAACGATGGGGTCGATCTTTCCTCGTGCAGCGAGTTCGATCTTGTCCACGCAGTAGGCGCTGATGGCCTTCTGGTCCACTTGACCGCCACCCGCTTCGTTCAGGCCGGTGGGAGCACTGTCGCCACTGGCCTGCTTGGGTGCGTCGATGTGGTCCATGATCTCCTGGCGCGTGAGCGGGAAGCTCTTCAGTTGCTCGTAGCTGAAGCCTACACCCGGTGTACACAATGCCGTGAGCAGGCAGTACGCGTCCACGTTGCTCCGGCCGAAGGTCATCCGTACGAAATCGGCCTCGCGCAGCACGGCGTCAACCTGCTTGTCGGGGCCTGGGGACGATTGCGGATTGGGTGCCTTGGGCCAGGCCTCGATGCGCATGTCCGCCCATTCGCGCATGTAGTCCACGTCCTTCACCATGCTGTCCAGGAAGGGCACCAGGCCCATGTCCTTGCGCAGCGCGGCTTTCAGCAGGTGCGCACTGGAGTATGTGGCATGCATGTAGTCCCGTGCGATGGCGCGGGCCAGGTCGGTGACCTCGCTCAACACATCGGTGGCTGTTCCGTTCTCCATGGAGTGGCTGTGGTTCGCTGGTGGGATCAGTGGCCGTTGGCGAGCAAGGACGAGAGCCCACGCACGGGGGTCAGGATCAATGGGGTTTCCGAGGCCTCCTCGACGGACCTGCTTTGTGCCGCCTCGGTGCTATTCGATGAGAAGAAGAGGAGCAGGTCCTCGTGCAGGCGGTGCAGGTCGCGCACGGCCTTCTGCACCACCGGGTCACGACGCTCCTCAAAAACCAGTTTGAATTTGAACCGGCGGATGCACTGGTCCAACCGGCCGAGGTCCTCTTGTGCCATGGCCGCCGATGCCTTGGGCAGCGCCCGGGCCTCGGTGATCCGCATTTCGGAGCGGACCTGGCCCACCATGCGTGCGAGTTCGTTGAGCGCGACCATGGCTTAGAGGCCCATAAGTAACGAAAATTCCTTCCTCCTGCTTCGACCTATGGGGATGAGCTTGTCGTTGGTCATCAGTACGTGCCCCCCCTCGGTGCGGACCATGGAGCGGATGAACTCCAGGTTGAGGATGTAGCTCTTGTGGATCCGGAAGAACCGCGAACTGCTCAGCCGGGCCTCGAAATACTTCAGATGCTTGCTGATCAGATAGGTCCCGCTCGGCGTGGTGATCCGCGTGTATTCCTCGTCGCCCTGGCAGTACATGATCTCGTTGGGATCCACGAATTGGTAGCCGGTGGAGGTGGGCAGTGCCAGCTTACCGTAGACGAAGTCCTCCTTGCGGGTCAGGGGGGCACCTGCCACGGTCGCTGGATGGACGTTGTTCTCCACCAAGCGGTTCAGTGTCCGGCGCAATTCCAGCGGGGCGATGGGCTTCAGGAGGCAATCGAACGGACTGTTCTTGATGGCCTGATGCACGTACGCGTTCTCCCTGGCCAGGAAGATGAGCTTGGTGGGGCGGCCCGAAGTGACCCCCAACATCTCCCGCCCGGTGAAAAAAGGCATCCCCACATCCAGAAAGATCACTTGCGGAGGCACCTTGATGGCCCGCTGGATCCCTTCCTTGTAGCAGGAATAGATACCATCCAGACTGAACTCCGTTGACCGCTTGCGCAACTCGGATCCCAGGACATGGTTGGACCGGTCATCCTCATCGATGATCAGGCAGGGGATCGGGCGGCCCAGGGCATTCACGGTGGTGAAAGTAGAAGAACGACGCCAAGGTCGGAGCAAATTACCACGAAGTGGGTACGGCCATGAGCAACTGGCGGAGCCGGGTGATCACCTGGCCACCGTCGGGACCATCAACCCTGTTCCGGGACCTCGGTAGGGGAGGTCGAACCGGGGTGTGGTACCTACACGTTGAAGAGGAAGTGCATCACATCCCCGTCGCGCACCACGTACTCCTTCCCTTCCGTGCGCAGTTTGCCGGCGGAGCGCGCGGCGGCCTCGCTGCCCAAGGTCACGTAGTCGTCGTAACCGATGACCTCGGCGCGGATGTATCCCTTTTCGAAATCGGTATGGATGACCCCGGCGGCCTTGGGGCCCGTATCGCCTTGGTGGATGGTCCATGCACGCACCTCCTGCACCCCGGCGGTGAAATAGGTCTGCAGCTTCAACAGGTGATAGGCGGCGTGGATCAGCTTGTTCACGCCCGGCTCTTCCAGGCCCATATCGGTCAGGAACATCTCGCGCTCCTCCGGGGTCTCCAAGCTGGCGATCTCCGCCTCGATCGCGGCGGTAACGAAGATGACCTCCGCGTTCTCGCCGGCCACGGCGGCCTTCACCTTCTCCACGAACGCATTGCCTTTCACCGCGCTCGCCTCGTCCACGTTGCACACGTACATCACCGGCTTGGAGGTGAGCAGTTGGAACTCATTCAGCAAGGCCGGGTCGTCGGAGGGGGTGATCACCGCACGTGCGCTTTCGCCTTTCAGCAATGCGGTCCGGATCCGGGTCAGCAGGTCGTAGCGCCGCTTGGCCTCCTTCTCGCCGATCTGGGCCTGTTTCTCCACCTTCTTGATCCGGGCCTCCACGGTCTCCAGGTCTTTCAGTTGGAGTTCGATATCGATCACCTCCTTGTCGCGCACGGGATCCACGCTACCGTCCACATGCACCACGTTGGGGTCCTCGAAGCAGCGCAGTACATGCAGGATGGCATCGCACTCGCGGATGTTCGCCAGGAATTGGTTGCCCAGTCCCTCGCCCTTGCTGGCGCCCTTCACCAGGCCCGCGATGTCGACGATCTCCACGGTGGTGGGCACGATGCGCTGGGGCTTCACCAGGTCGGCCAGTTTGTTCAGCCGGGTATCAGGCACGGTGATGGTGCCCACGTTGGGCTCAATGGTGCAGAACGGGAAGTTCGCCGCTTGCGCCTTGGCGTTGCTCAGGCAGTTGAACAGGGTGCTCTTGCCCACGTTGGGCAGGCCGACGATACCGCATTTCAATCCCATGGTGTTCAAACGCCCGGCAGCGCTCACCAACATGGCGAGGCGAGGTCGGGCCAAAAGGGCCGCGAAAATAGCCGTCTCTCGCCGGGCGGCAATGCCAGCTACCCCTTGAAACGCGAAAGGCCCTCCGAGGTGGAGAGCCTTTTGCTTGGCGGACCCGTAGGGAGTCGAACCCCAAACCTTCTGATCCGTAGTCAGATGCTCTATCCAATTGAGCTACGGGTCCCTGAAAAAGTGGGCGCGAATGTAGTCATCCTCCTTTGAATGACGCACTTCCTTTCACCTCCGATCCGGCGAACCAGGTCTGTGGTCGGTCAAGGACGCGGCTTGTAGTACTTCATGGCCTCGGGCATGTACGCTTCCAGATCGGCCACACGCTTCTCGTCGTTGGGGTGTGTGCTCAGCAATTCGGGCGGCTTGGGACCGCCTTGTGCGGCCATGCGCTTCCAGAACTCGGGGGCTCCGCGTGGATCGTAGCCGGCCATGGCCATGAAGACCAGGCCCATCTTGTCGGCCTCGCTCTCGTGACTGCGGCTGTACGCCAGCATGCCGAGTTGGCTGCCGATGCCGAAGGATTGCAGCAGCAGGTCGCGCGTCAGGCTTGGTTTCGTACTCGCCATGGCGGCCAGGCCGATGCCCTGGATGGCCACGCTCTGGCTCATGCGCTCGTTGCCGTGCCGGGCAATGGCGTGGGCGATCTCGTGACCCATCACCAGGGCCAGCCCTGTTTCATCCTTGGTTACAGGAAGTATTCCAGTGTACACCACCACCTTGCCACCGGGCATGCACCATGCGTTCACGGTGTTGTCCTTCACCAGGTTGAACTCCCAATTGAAGCCCGCTACACGATCCCCGGCACCGTTGGCGTTCAGGAACTCCGTGGCTGAGGCCGCCAGCCGCTCGCCGATGCGCTTCACCATCTGCGCGTTGGCATCACTCGCGGGCACGGGTGGCATGCTGTCCAGGAATTGCCGGTACTGGGTCAGGCTCATGGACATCAGCTCACTTTCGGGCAGCAGATTGAACTGTTTGCGTCCGGTGATGGGCACCGTGGCGCATCCGATGATGAACACCAGCAGGAGGAAGAGGATCGTTTTCTTTTTCATGGTGGGGAACCCCGACGTCCACGTCAGTCGATAACCGCGGACAAACCGCGTTCCAAAAGCGCGGTACACATCGGTTCCAAGTGGTTGAAGGTGCCACGCTTCACCCCGCATTTGCCGTTGTTGTGGACGATGTGCGCGCACTGGGTGGCCTGCAGCGGTTCGTGACCGCATATCTCCACCAGGCTGACGATCACGTGCTGGAACGTGTTCACGTCGTCGTTGTGCAGAACAAGCTCTTTGAACGGACCCTCCTCGAGAACGATCTCGTCAAGGAGTTCCTCTTCGGGACGGTAATGGGCGCGCATGGTCACAGTGCTCGGGTGTGCGAAAATAGGAACGCGATCCCAGGGCGAGGATCCGGTTGAACGCGGCCCGATGTACTTCCAATTAACAAAGCCGATCCACCTATGGCCTGGCGACGAGGAGCCTGCCCACGGCCGTGGCCCGATCCCCAGCGACGTTCACCAGGTACGCTCCTGGAGGAAGTCCGCTCACATCCACGGTGCTGCCGGTTACGCTTGCTCGTGGATCCGGCACCTGGATCGCTCGCCCGATGGCATCGAGGATCCGGACCCGGATGTTCGTTCCACCCAAGCCGGTCGTGGTGATATGAACGCTGCTGGAAGCCGGGTTGGGGGAGAGGGCCAGTTGGGGTGATCGCATCGGGTCGTTCAGACCGAGGACGAATTCCGTTGCGACACATGCCGTGTTGTCCTCCGGATGGCGGTCCGCGAGGTTGTTCGGCGCCAAGGCCACGATGCAGATGTCGCCGATACCGGCGGTTTGGGATTCATACGTTATGGCCACATCGACGGTGCCGAATGGCAGGCTGGCGGTGTCGCCCGGCAGGAGCCCTAACTCCGTGGCCACCACCCGGTGTCCCGGAATGGCGCACAACAGCCAGATCACATCAGTCCACGTGCTCACGACAACATCGTTCAGTGGGGCGCTGCCATGGTTCACTACGAAGCCCGTGATGTTGGCGCGGCGTTTCCAGTAGTTGCCGAACAAGTATTCCGTCCAGGTGCTGTCGACCTGGAGAAGGACCTCAACATCCTCGTCGTGCTGCGCGGCTTCGCCGACCATGGAAAGCTGGCGAATGATCCCTGTGCTTCTGCCGCTGATGCTGGTGTTGCCCACGGCCAGCACCGCATCATCCTTCACGGCGCATCCGGTGGTCATGTGCGCCGGGAGCGCGGGCCATGAGAATACCAAAGAAACGGAACCATCATCGGCGATCTGATGGAGCCCATCGTCCGCGTTGATGAACAGACCATCTTCGGAGGTGGTGAACGTACTGGACCAGCCCAGGGTGGGCAGGGGTGTGCTGTTCTGCAGTTGCAGATCCTGATCGAATCGAAGCACAGCGCTATCGGCCAGAACGAACACCTGCTCCCCGTCCCAACGGATGTCCGAGGAAGTGATCCCGATGTCCGCGCTGTCCAGAACGGAGCCATCCATTGCGATACGGTAGAGCGAATCGTAGGTGAGGGCGAACAAGGCGCTGTCCCCTTGCCAATGCAGCCTGCGTAGTTCGCCCAGGTCGTGGCTGGAACTGTCCACCATTGCGCCGTTGAGGTCCATCAGCCACATCGAATCCGCTGAAGCGACCGCGATCAGTTCCGTCGGGGCTTTGGCCACCATGTTCTGCAGGCTCCATGTCTCCAGCGGGGTCATGCGCTCCCATAGGATGGTGCCGTCCGCGGCGTAGCGGCGTACCCTGCTCGGTGGGGAGTAATAGTCGCAACCATCCGTGATGCCCATGTGCAGCAAGCCGCTGTCCGGCAGCAGCACCACGTCCCCGTTCCAGCCATCCACAAAAAACGGGCTGACGTCCTCCCACGCGATGGTCCCATCCGGGTTCCGCACACTGATCAGGTGCGATCCGGCGAACGTGGTTGTTCCGATCACAGCCCAGCGCCCGCCGGCCAGGGGAAGGATGCGTTCGAGCCGGATCTCCTCGGTGCGTTGGTCGGCCCATTCGGCCAGCTGTTGGGCCTCGCCGGACCGGGACGCGCCGATCAGCATCAATACTCCGGCGAGTCGTACGACAAAGGTGTGGGATGGTCGTGTGCGCATAGCTGATGGACAGGATGAAGGTGGGTTTCGCTGCCCGATCCTGCCGGTAGGACCGTCCGCTATTCGCCCTTGTACACCGGCTTCCTCTTCTCCAGAAAGGCCTGCACGCCCTCGCGGTAGTCGTGCGTGCCGCCCGCGATGGTCTGAAGTTCGTTCTCCACATCCAATTGCGCATCGAGGCTGTTGCCCAGCCCCCGGTTCATGGCTTCCTTGGTAAGGGCGATGGCCTTGGTGGGCATGGCGGCCAGTTTCTGTGCCAACGCGGTAGCCTCGTTCAGCAATTCGCTATCGGGTACGGCACGCCAGATGAGGCCCTGTGCCTCGGCTTGCGCGGCGCTCACCTTGGGGGCCAGGATCATCTGGCCGAAGGCGCGCTGCATGCCCACCAGGCGGGGCAGGGTCCAAGTGCCGCCGCTGTCGGGGATCAGGCCGATGTGGATGAAGCTCTGGATGAAGCTGGCGTTCTCGGCGGCCAGGGCCAGGTCGCAGGCGAAGGCGATGTTGGCCGCCGCGCCCGCCGCCACGCCGTTCACCGCTGCCACCACGGGCTTGGGCAGCACGCGGATGCGCCGTATGATAGGGTTGTACTGCGTATTGAGTATGTCGGCCATCCGGGTGCCCGGGGCGATGGCCTCGGCCAGGTCCTGCCCGGCACTGAAGGCGCGCCCTTCGCCCGTGACCAATAGCGCGCGCACGTTCCTGTCGTCCCGGGCCGTGTCCAGCGCGTGGATCACTTCCAACGACATGGCGCGGTCGAAGCTGTTGAGCTTGTCGGGCCGGTTCAGGCGGATCATGGCCACGCCCTCGGTTACGGAATAAAGGATCTTTTCGTACGTCATGTGGTGGTCCTCTCCGGCTTTGATCGGTCGAACATGGCGAGGACGTGGCGTCGAAGATCGGGGATGGCGTGGAATGCACCGATCAGGGTTCTCGTTCGTCGCTGTTCAGGATCCGTGTCCTCGTTCAGATCCTGCGTGTCCGCTTCCAGGTGGTGTAATTCGCTGTGATCGGCGGGCGGCTCTTGTCCACCTCGCGCAGCGGTTCGCAGGGCTTCAACGTGGCGTGCAATTCGGCGGGCAGGCGTTGGTAGAACCCCGTGCCTTCGGTTTTCCAGGCGAGCATCTCGTCGCTCACGTCCTTCACCACCCGCGCCGGGTTGCCCACGATCACCTTGCGCGCCTCCCATTTGCTCCCTTCGGGCACGAAGCTCAATGCACCCACGATGCAGCCTTCGCCCAGTTCGACGTCGTCCATGACCACGGCGTTCATCCCCACCAAGCAGTTGGCGCCGATGGTGGCCCCATGAATGATGGCCCCATGACCGATGTGCGCACCGGGATGCAAGGTCACCTTCACTCCGGGGAACATGTGTACCACGCAGTTCTCCTGCACGTTGCATCCTGCCTTGATCACGATCTCGCCCCAATCGCCCCGCAGCGCCGCGCCCGGGCCTATGTACACATCGGCACCAATGACCACGTTGCCCGTGACGGCCGCCTGGGGATGAACGAAAGCCGATGGATGCACCACCGGACGGTAGCCCTTGAATTCGTACAGCATGAGCGGTTCGGAGACCCGGGCGCCGGGCCCGGATCCGTGCGAAACTACACCCGGCTTTCCGCCAAGGTTAACCTTGGGTTAAGTCTGCGCCTTGCCGCGCTGGCTATCGGAAGGGCCGTCTACTTTCGCCGCCATCACCATCCGACGCGGTCATCATGCCCTTCCAAGCATTCTTCCGTCTGTTCAAGCCGAAGGACCGTATTTTTTTCTACCACTTCGAAGCGAGTGCGGCCAACGTGCTGCGGATGAGTGAGGACCTCATCCTGATGATGGCGTCGAAACGAGGCTCCCAACGCGATGCGATCCTGGAGCGGTTGGAGATGCAGGAACGCGCCAACGACGACCTGACGCACACGATCTTCACCGACCTGGCGCGCAACTTCATCACACCGATCGATCGGGAGGACATCCATCAGTTGGCCACCAGCTTGGACGATGTGGCCGATTTCATCCTGGCCGCCGCCAAGAACCTCGAACTTTTCGGCATTGAACAGCCCGACGCCACCTGCCAGGAACTCGCCCGCCTGGTGAACGAGGGCTGCCGCATCGTGCAACTGGCCGTACAAAGCCTGCGTGATCTGCACAAGTCCAACACGAACATCCGCTTCGTGGTGGACATCAACAGCATGGAGAACGAGGCCGACGGCGTGTACGACAAGGCCATCGCGCACCTCTTCGCCACGGAGACGAACGCGATCGACCTGATTCGCTGGCGCGATATCTACAGCACACTGGAACTGGCCACCGACAAGTGCGAGGACGTGGCCAATGTGATCGAGTCCATCATGCTGAAGTACGCCTGAGGGCATGGAGCCGCTGCTGATCACCATCATCGTGCTGGCGTTGGTGTTCGATTACATCAACGGTTTCCACGATGCGGCGAACGCCATCGCCACCATCGTCAGCACCAAGGTGCTCACGCCGTTCCAGGCCGTGCTCTGGGCCGCCGTGTTCAACTTCGTCGCGTTCTTCATCTTCACCGATCATGCGGTGGCCAACACCATCAGCAAGACGGTCCATCCGGAGTTCATCACGCTGCCCGTGATCCTGGCGGGTCTGTTGGCCGCCATCACCTGGAACCTGCTCACCTGGTGGTACGGCATCCCCAGCAGCAGCAGCCACACCCTGATCGGCGGTTTCGCCGGTGCGGCCATCGCCCACGCTTTCGAGATCATGGACGGTTTCGCCCTGGGCGACGTGGTGGAGCGGGACCGCATCCTGAAGATCGTGGCGTTCATCCTTGTGGCCCCCCTGCTCGGAATGGCGGTCAGCATCGGCATCACCCTGGTGACGCTCGTCACCTCCACATGGTACCGGATCACGCTGATCATTCTTGGCGCCATCGGCATCTGGATCTTCTTCGGCGACCTGCAGGTGAACAAGATGGAGGAGAATCTTTCCAAGTACTGGAAAGTGGACGAGCTGGCCCATGCGGCGGAGATGGACCCGGCGTACATGCCGGCGTACAATGCCGCGAAGGCCAAACTCGAACAGGCCGCGCCCTTGCTGGCCATGTATGGCAAAATGAACTCGGAGCGCCTGGCCGCGCACATCCAGAAGAACGTGGATCCCGAGGTGGACGTGAAGAAACTGGGCAAGGCGCTGGCCCGGGCCGACAATTTCTGGCTCCGAGCAGGCCTGATGGGCATGGCGCTCGCCTTCATACTCACCTACATCTACGTGGAACAGGTGAAGACACCGAATGCGTTCTCCATGGCCCGGATGTTCAAGCGCCTGCAATTGCTCTCCTCTGCGGCTTTCAGCATCGGTCATGGCGGCAACGATGCGCAGAAGGTCATGGGCATCATCAGTGCCGCGCTGATCTCCGGTGGTGTGATCCATGATTTCAAGGAAATGCCGAGTTGGGTGCCGCTGGCCTGCTATGCCGCCATCGGTCTGGGTACCCTCAGCGGTGGCTGGAAGATCGTGAAGACCATGGGCACGCGCATCACCAAGGTGACGCCATTGGAAGGGGTGTGTGCCGAGAGTGCCGGTGCCTTGACGCTATACATGACCGAGCAGATGGGCATCCCGGTGAGCACCACGCACACCATCACGGGCTGCATCATCGGGGTGGGCACCACCAAACGGGCCAGCGCGGTGCGTTGGGGTGTTACGGTGCGCCTGCTCTGGGCTTGGATCATCACCATTCCGGTGAGTGCCCTGATGGCCATGTTCGCCTACTGGGTGCTCGGTCTGTTCGGGTTGCATTAGCGGCTGTTCGGGATCCCTGCACCAATGACCCCGATCCCGGTGATGAAGGCGCAACTCCGGCCCATGCGCCCGATTACATTTGGCCGGAGCCGCAAGCCGGCACATGCATGGCGATCATCCTTTCCGATGCCGGACGCTGGAAGCACCTGCTCCCGCTCACCTTTACCAGACCGGTAGGCGCACTGCGGCCCGGTATCTTCACCATGGCCGAGGCGTGGGGCTCCTTGGCGCAACAGGCCACGGGGTACAACACCGAAGCGTACCTCGCTACCAAGTTCCCCGCGGCCAGTGCCGACATCGTGCGCGAGGTGGACGCCACCTTGTTGCCTTTGCCCGAACTGGTGGAGGCCGTGCTGGAACTGCGACCGGGCGAGGCGCTCACCCACCGGGGCCGCTCGCTGGCCTTCTGCCGCGCAGGGTTCGAACCGCTCGAGCCCGGGGCCTGGGAGAAGCTCTCCACGACCTGGCGCGCGAAAGGATACCCGGGCGAGGTGATCTCTTACGAACGCCCGTGGTACCTCTTCCAGTACTGCGGCCGGGCCATCCTGAACGACTTCGCCTACCTGACCAGCCATCGGACCAGTGCGCCTTTGCATGCCAGTAATACCGTGATCGGCGATCCTTCGCTCGTTTTCCTGGAAGCCGGTGCCGTGGCCCATGCCGCTACCTTCAATACCACGAATGGACCTGTTTGGATCGGTGCCGGGGCCGAGGTGATGGAAGGTGCCCTGCTTCGCGGCCCGATCGCCCTGGGCCAGCACGCGCAGATCAAGATGGGGGCGAAGATCTACGGGCCGTCCGCCTTCGGCCCCGCCTGCCGCGTGGGTGGCGAGGTGAACAACAGCGTGATGCTCGGCTACAGCAACAAGGGGCACGATGGGTTCCTGGGCAACAGCGTGCTGGGCGAGTGGTGCAACCTGGGTGCCGATACCAACAACAGCAACCTGAAGAACACCTACGGTCGGGTGAAGGTTTGGAGCTACGCCGAGGAGAACATGGTGAACACCGGCCTCCAGTTCTGCGGCCTGATCATGGGCGACCATAGCAGGAGCGGGATCAATACCATGTTCAACACCGGTACCGTGGTGGGGGTGTCGGCCAACATTTTCGGTGCGGACTTCCCGCCCAAACGCATCCCGGGTTTCGCTTGGGGCGGTGCCAGCGGCTTCGACCTCTACGATCTCGAACGCGCCATGGAGACCGCGCACCAGGTGATGGAGCGGCGATGTGTCGCGCTCACCCCGGTAGATGAGGAGATCCTGAAGGTGGTGTTCCATCGAGATAACGCGGAGGAGAGTTGACCTTGGGTTCAGGAGATAGTCTCGATCAGCAAAAGCGAGCGCTCCGGTTCCGCACGGTCGGTCGAGAAACGGTACATAACTTCTTTTGGAAATGAACAGGCGAGTGGCCTGATTCACCATGCCAATGAGAACTGGAGCCTTGCTGATGGGGTCGTGTGTTGCAGCCACTGCGGCCTGCCAGAACTTGGTTCAGAATGGATCGTTCGAGGAGTATACCGAGTGCCCCACGTCCTTCGGCCAGTGGAATAGGGTGGTGGGTTGGACAAGCCCATACACGCAATCAGCGGACTATTTTAACGCATGCGCTGACAGTAACGTGTGTTCTGTTCCCTTCAATCACATGGGATATCAGTATGCTGCCCAAGGACAGGCTTACATGGGCCTTGCTACCTATACAACTCAATCCATGGGGTTTTATCGGGAGATCATTGCCACCCATCTCACGCAATCATTACAGCCTGGTGTCCCGGTGTATTGCTCGTTTAAAGCGTCAACTGGCGGATGGGGGTCGAGTCGTTACAATTCGGCGAATTGGGCGGCGAAAGCTCCTGGATTGAACTTCTTTGTGGAACTGCCCAGTACTAGTCAGCCCTTCATTCTGAGCGGATGGGGGACTTACCTCTTCCCCAACAGTTCGGCGATTCAAACAGATCAAGTTTTGGCCGATACCTCCGATTGGATTACCATTAGTGGTGTATTCGTGCCTGATTCTGTTTATCAATACATTGCAATTACAAACTTTTATGATAACTCTCAGTCATCACCTGTGCTGTTGGACAGCGGTGGTTGGGGTCTCTTTGACTGCGCGTATGCATTCATAGACGAAGTGTGTGTGTCGTTGGACTCAAATTTCTGCGATATGAATACCGCGCTACAGAACCATGTTCATAATCCTGATTTGGCGTTCGCGGCGGTCTTGAGCGGAAACAATCTGACAGTGACTGCTAAAATTCCCCCGTCGCGCGGTCTGCGACTTGAACTGCTCGACGCGGCTGGTAGGAGATGCCATAGCTGGATATGGCCGAAGGCGCAGTCGCGCTGGGCCACCCAGTTAGCCGATTTAGCATCAGGTGTATATGTTCTGAGCGCAACAGACCCGGAAGGGACGATCACCAGCGTGAAACTCACATACCTCCAACCCTAAATAACTACGAGCATGAGAAAGCACATAGGATTGGTGTCAATGGCCGCAGCGATGCTGCTCCTTATCGACAGCACCCATGCTCAGGCACCACAATGGGACGCAAATGGCCTGGGGCGTACTTTTCTGGCACCCAATACTGGGAATATGGCCATGCCATATAATGTCACGATTGGCCTGAACCCAGCCGACTTCGCCACGCTACGTGTGCGCGGCGATGACTTGCCGGTCCCCGACGAGTTTGCGCTAGGACGCTGCACCTTCCGTACTGATGTACTGCAGACCACTACCCAATGCTGGCGCATGATGCGCGATATAAACGACATCGGGGTGCTATGGAACGAGAACGACGATGTCGCCTTCCATGTGCAGTGCGGCATGCCCCGCGATGTAGGACAGGATCGCTATGCGGGTCTGCTCTTGCAGAACCATGTGGGTGACGGCTTATGGGTCATGCACAATGGCGGGCCCACAGGCAGCCGAGCGTTCCCGAATTCCTCGCAAACCCTGAATGCCATCGGCTTTGCAGCCTTGGGCCCCGACCAGACCTACATAGACGATATGGGCACCCGACCTGAAGGCCCTTGGAGCCGTTTCCATCTGTTCCATGATGTGATGGGCGACAACCCCGCTTGGTTCGCCCACCGCCCCCAGATGCGCAACGGCATCACCCTAACGGGCAACAGCGACCACGCATACTTGGGGCAGTGGTATGATCAGGGCACGGATGGCGGCGAGGCAGAGGTGGATGACAACAGCAACCTGGTGATCGCCACGAGCGAGGATGACATTCCCTCGGGCCTCACGCATCCGTGGGACAACATCAGCTTCCGCCACTTCGGGGATCTGGATCAAGTGGACGATGGGCCGGTGAACACCGTAGAGGGTCTGGAAATGATGCGGATCCAGCCCGGTCGTCTGACAGACGAGGCCAAAGTGGAAGGGATGGTGGGCATTGGGGACTTCCTCAGCGCAGGTGCGGTACCGGATGAGCGCTTGCACCTTCTGGACAAGACCATCCGGCTGCAGGATTTCGGTACACCGGGGCTCTACCA
>JAFDZE010000048.1 GCA_018267155.1 Bacteroidota bacterium
TGTGCCGGCCTTTCCGGTGGATACCCACATCCACCGGTTGGCCTGGCGCTGGACCTTGAGCTCGGGCAAAAGCGTTGAACGGACCGAGGTCGACCTGAAAAGGCTCTTCCCACAGGACAGTTGGAACACCCTCCATCTGCGAATCATCTTCTTCGGGCGTGAGTACTGTCCGGCCAAGGGGCACGACCCCGGCAAATGCCCGATCTGCAGTGTGATCGGAAGAAGAGAACTGTTCCGTTGAGCGTCCGACCCGCACGGGGCACACCTGCAACGGGGACACCTATTCATGCACGGCGACCGTGTGATCGCAGGGTAGCCGCTCAGTGCGCACAAGGATCACCTCTCACGCGGCCACGAACCAGGGTCTTGGCCGTTCACGGATCCGTTTTACCGGCTGGATCACGCATAGCCCGAGCCTCGGGCCTCATCGCAGCGCCGCCAAAGCGCCACCTGGATCCGGCCGATCGCTTCAACTGAAGTTGCAGGACCGCCACATGAGGATGCAGCAGATCAGTGCGAGCAACGACATGGCATAGAAGGGCCAGCGAGCGGAATTCGGGTGCGGGGTGTATGGGGCCTTGTCGGACATGGTGCAGGGTTTCGGCGGCCAAAGAAAGCGGTTGTGCGTGAATGGGGATCCCCGTTGTTCCACAGGGCACGGCAAGCGGGCCCACCCCGACCGGCCTACTTGATCGCGTTCTCGGGCAGGTCCAGGTGGTTGACGACGGCCGTACTGCCCGCCCAGATACCATCGAAATACCGGCTCTCCTTCAGCGGGGGCAGCATCAAGCTGTCCACCAGTTTCTGGCAGTGATCCTCGGACATCACTTGTTCGGTACCCAGACCAGTGGCAATGAAAACTTCGCGCCGCTCTTTGCTGAAGGCGATGATCACCCCGTTGTTCCGCCCACGCTTGCCCACGCGAAGCGAATCGCCCACGGTACCAGCGAACTCGAAAATGGTGGGCCAGCCGAGGTAGCTCGCCGTGGTCACCAGTACGATCTCGTTCCCCGTGCGCGCTTCGTGGCCCCGGAACAAGGTGTCCAGTCGCTGGATCTCTTGAGCCGTGAAGTCCTGCTCGTTATCGTAAACGTAACGCTCCCGACTCTTGTCCTTCTTGGGGACGAAAGCCAGGCACAAGAAGAGGGTGGTGGCGATCAGGGCGTAACGCATGGGACCAAGTTAGGAAGTGCCAGCACGCGTTCAAAGTTCCCTGCCCGGCGGGACGGGTCTTACTTCGCCGAAAGTCCGTGGACCTTCACCGCGGTGAACATGCGTTCCTTCACGCTGTAACTGTGGCCACGACTGATGATATGCACCCGCATGCCTTCGATGCTGAACGGCTCGCCTTCCTCCACGTCCGCGTAGTCGCTGTATGTGATGTCGTGTCCGTCGAAGATCATCACCTGGCCGCTGCCGATGGTCTCGAGCATGTCCGACCCCGTGATCACCACCCCGGTGTCCTCGCCGAGTCCGATGCCGATGCTGTTGGGGTTGCTGGCCACCGCCTGGGTCAATCGGCTGAACCGGCCGCGCTCCACGAAATGGCTGTCGATGATCACATCCTGGATCAGGCCCGCGCCAGTGGTCATCTTCACCCCTCCTTTGATCAGACCACTGGCGCTGTGGCCCTGGTAGATCATGGTGCTGCTCATGCACATGGCCCCGGCGCTGGTGCCCGCGATCACGAATCCGTTCTCCTCCTCGTAACGCCGCTTCATCAGTTGCAGGAAGGCCGTACCGCCGAAGATGGTGGTGAGCCGCAACTGGTTGCCGCCGCTCATCATCACGCCGTCCGCACGGCTCAACCGTTTGATCATCTCGGGCCGCACGTCCTTGCGATCCCGTATGTCCAGTACATCGATGTCCTTTACGCCCAGCTTCCCAAAGGCCTCGATGTAGTTGGCGCCGACCTCATCCGGAATGGAACTGGCACTGGTGATCACCGCGATACGGGCCTTCGGTCCGCCCATCTCGTCCACCACGCGCCTGAGGATCCCCTCTTCGATGAAGTTGTGTGTGAAGACCTTGGTGTTGTGGCCCGCTTCGGGCTCCTTGCCTTTGTCCTCGTTGCCGCCGATGGCGATGAGTTTGCCTTTGGGTGTCATGCCTGATGTTTACCCCCCGCCCCGTGTCCCCTTTTCAGGGAAGCCGAGCGAAAGTAGGGGGGCGCACGGGACCATACCCGTTCAGGACCCCTTGTCATCAACAGGGTTTTCCATGGTCGGGCAGGTCTCCCGCCGTTTTTCTGTCCATTGAAGCATCCGGACATCCGAACACCCCGCTATCTTCCGCCTCGCCCATCGAAGCACTTGTGCCAAGGTGGACCTCCAAGCCCTCTTACCATCATCCTTCGCCGCAGGTCACGGCCATACCCATGCGCATCCTCGAACTCAAGGCCATGCGTGGCCCCAACTACTGGTCCGTCAAACGGCATCACCTCATCGTCATGCGCCTCGATATCGAGGACCTGGAGGAGAAGCCCACCGACAGGATCCCCGGTTTTTATGAGCGTATCCAGGCCTTGCTGCCCAGCATGCAGAGCCATCGATGCAGCGAGGACCACGAGGGCGGCTTCTGGGAGCGGGTGCGGCGTGGTACATGGATGGGTCACGTGATCGAGCACATCGCCTTGGAGATCCAGACCCTGGCCGGCATGGACACGGGTTTCGGCCGCACCCGCAGCACGCGCGACCATGGGGTGTACAATGTCGTCTTCAGCTACATCGAAGAACCGGTAGGCATGTTCGCGGCGAAGGCCGCCGTGCGCATCGCGCAAGCGCTGATCGACGGTACCCCGTACGACCTGGAGGCGGATATCCAACAGATGCGCGAGATCCGGGAGGAATCGCGCCTCGGTCCCAGCACCGGCAGCATCGTGGCTGAAGCGGTTTCACGCGGGATCCCATACCTGCGCTTGAATGGACAGAGCCTGGTTCAACTCGGCCACGGCATCCACCAGAAGCGCATCCGTGCCACCATCACCAGCAAGACCAGCAATATCGGTGTGGAGATCGCCTGCGACAAGGAGGAGACCAAGCAGCTGCTGGAGAGCTACGAGATCCCCGTGCCCAAAGGCCGCGTGGTGCGCACCGAAGAAGGCCTGGAGGCAGCGATCGAAAGTGTGGGCTACCCCTGCGTGATCAAGCCCATCGGCGGTAACCACGGGCGCGGTGCCACCATCGGCATCAAGAACATGGAAGAGGCCAAGGCGGCGCTGGCCAAGGCCAAGGAGATCAGCCGCAGCGTGATCGTGGAGCGCTACATCACCGGGTTGGACCACCGGCTGCTCGTGATCAACCACCGCTTCATCTGTGCCGCGAAACGTACTCCCGCCTGCGTAGTGGGTGATGGGAAAAGCACGATCGCACAGCTTGCCGACGAGGTGAACAAGGACCCGCGCCGCGGCTTCGGGCACGAGAACGTGCTCACGCGCATCGACATCGACGATCACACGTTGAAGTTGCTCGCTCTGAAAGGTCTCACGCCCGACAGCGTGCCCAAGAAGGACGAGACCGTGTACCTGAAGGCCACCGCCAACCTCAGCACAGGCGGCACCGCCGACGACGTGACGGAAGTCGTACACCCCTTCAACGTCTTCCTCGCCGAGCGCATCAGCCGCATCATCGACCTGGACATCTGTGGCATCGATATCATGACCGACGACATCAGCAAGCCGCTGAACGAGAGCGGCGGCGCGGTGCTGGAGGTGAACGCTGCACCGGGCTTCCGCATGCACCTGGACCCCACCGGCGGCCTGGGTCGCAACGTGGCCGAACCCGTGGTGGACATGCTCTTCCCACCGGGCACGCCCAGTCGCATCCCCATCATCGCGGTTACCGGTACCAACGGCAAGACCACGAGCACCCGCCTCACCGCGCACCTCATGCGCAGCGTGGGCTACAAAGTGGGCATGACCTGTAGCGACGGCGTGTACATTATGAACCGCTTGCTGATGACCGGCGATTGCACCGGCCCCGCCAGCGCGCAATTCGTGCTGAAGGAACCTGTGGTGGACATGGCCGTGCTGGAGACCGCTCGGGGCGGCCTGGTGCGCAGCGGCCTGGGCTTCGAGCACTGCGATGTGGCCATTGTCACCAACGTGGCCGCCGATCACCTGGGGCTTAAGGACATCCACACGCTGGAGGAACTCGCCCATGTGAAGAGCACCGTGCCACGCAGTGTACGCCGCGACGGCTACGCCATCCTCAATGCCGATGATGAATTGGTGATGGCCATGCGCAAGCAGTGCGATTGCAAGATCGCGCTCTTCAGCCTGGACGAGAACAACCGCTTGATCCGCCAGCATTGCAAGCTCGGCGGACTCGCTGCCATTTTCGAGAACGGCTTCGTCACCATCAGCAAGGGCGAATGGAAGTTGCGCATAGAGAAGGCGGTGAACATCCCCATCACCTATGGTGGCAAGGCCGTCTTCAACATCCAGAACGTGCTGCCCGCCGTGCTCGCCGCGTACGTGCAAGGCGTGAAGATCGAAGAACTGCGCGAGGCCTTGTTGACCTTCGTGCCGGGCGCCGCACAGACACCGGGCCGCTTGAATCTGTTCCAGTTCAAGAACTTCCAGGTAGTGGTGGACTACGCCCACAACCCGCACGGCTTCGAGGCGCTGGGGAAGTTCCTGAGCAAGATCCCCGACAGTCCGAAAGTGGGTGTGATCGCCGGCGTGGGCGACCGCCGCGACGAGGACACCGTGAACCTCGGCCGCCTCAGCGCGCAGATGTTCGACGAGATCATCATCCGCCAGGACCGCAACCTTCGCGGCAAAACGGACGACGAGATCATCGCCCTCATGGTGAAGGGCATCAAGGAGGTCGATCCCGACAAACCCTTCATCATCATCAAGAAGGAGGAAGAGGCCATCCGTCACGCCATCTCCACCGCCAAGCCCGGCAGCTTCCTTACGCTCTGCAGCGACGTGGTGCCCGATGCGCTCGCCCTCGTGCTGAAACTGAAGGAGGAAGATGATAAAGTGTCCTTCAGCAAGGAGGATATCCCGAACAGGAACCCGATGTTGGTGGGGTGATCATTAGTGTTGCGGTAGACCCCGGATGAGCGCGATCAAGAAGAACATACTGGTGGTGAGCGATGAAGTCGTTATCGGCAGGATCCGCACCGTTCGCGGCCATAAGGTTATGTTGGACCGTGATCAGGCGGAACTTTACGGAGTGGAGACCAAAAGGCTGAAGGAAGCGGTCAGGCGTAATAAAGAGCGCTTCCCTGAGGACTTCATGTTCGAAATGAATGCGCAGGAGCTTGAGAATTGGAGGTCGCATGGGTCTGCGTTACGCACCGTTCTGCTTCACGGAGCACGGCGTGCTGATGCTCTCCAGCGTTCTGAACAGTGAGGCGGCCATCGCCGTCAACATCCAGGTCATCCGTGTTTTCACCCGTAAGCGCGAACTCTTGGCCAACCACAAGGACATCCTGCTGGCCCCCATCTGGCGCTAGACTTCCACAAATCTCTCGCGCGGGAGTTAGGCGCGGGCGAGGCTGAGCGTGGACGGGCCGTCCTCTACAACCAGGGTGGGGCATCCTGTGGCTACGGCATTTCCGCTTCAGGCGTTCGAATGGGCTTGGCGCGTGCTTACCAACGTCAAGTGGCTGGCCCGCGGCGGTGATCCCGCGGATGACGACCGGCACCGTCCGCCTCTTCCTGTCGTCCCGATCGTCCTAGTCCACGATCAGCCGCTTCTCGTTCCGGATGCCGTTCCGCGTGAGCCTTACCAGGTATGTCCCGGAAGCGAGCCCAACGAGATCCAGTACATTTCCGGAGCCTGTCGTCAAGGTCGTCCGACTTGTCCGAACCACGCGACCACTGAGGTCCAGCACGTCCAGTTGGGCGGTTCCCTCCGCACCATTCACCTGTATCCGGAAGGTTCCGTTACCTGGGTTCGGGTATAGGCTCCATGGCTCTTGGAGGATCAGGTCGTCCATGCCGATGTTGATGCCCGGCCCGTCCACCAGGCAGATGCCGAATTCCGGTACCGCAGGGTAACCGGGCATCCGATCGTATACACGGACATAATAGGTGGTGCCAATGGTGAGGCCAGTGGCGGTGATCTCCTCCGCCTGGTTCCACAACGAGTCATCCGCACAATCCATGGATACAAGGTTGTCGCAGGGGCCGGAGAAGAGCTCGAGTACCGCATCGAATCCCGTGGTGAATTCTCCATCTCCATCGTCCACACCGCGTGCCCCGATGGACATGGTGCTGCTGGTGGCCGTGAAGCTGAACCACACATCGTCATTCGCGAAACCAGCGCCCTCCCCGCAAACGATCGCGGGTTGGGACTCGGTGGCACCGCCGGTGGTGTATGTGGTGAAGCTGCACCAAGGACCCGCAATGAGAGGCGCGGCATTCTCACAGTCGTCGTTGGCAGGTGGGGTCGGGCAGGCCGTGGAACTGACCTGGATGGAGTACGGTCCGATCGAATTGGTGAAGGTGTTCATCATCACCGGCAGGTACCAGGTGCCAGCGGGTACCGAGACATAGTAGATGGTGCCGTTCCCATTGCCGCATTCGTCGTAGTTGTACGTGAAGAAGGACTGGTAATCGTCCCCTGCCGGACAACCGGGCGAGAGAAAGGCCACAACACCGGTGAAGGCGGGGGAGGTGGCGCAGTAGGACACCGTGATGTTGGTGCAGGCCGACGTGGTGAACTTGTGCCAGACACAAGGCCCCACGGTCTCCAGGGAACTTCCGGGCACGAAATCGTATGCGGCGGTGGCGCCGGTATTATCCCCGGTGAAGTTGATCGAACCGCCGATGGGGAGCACCACTTCGGACACGGTTGAACATTCATCGTTGATCGGGGCATCGCCGCGCGGTTCCATACCGGTTTCAGCGTGCCAGGATATTCCAGGGGCCAGGACCACAACCGGTGGTGTCTGCGCGTGGATCAAACCGCCCGTGAGGAAGGCGAAGAAGGTGCACAAGAGATGGTTCCGGGTGTTCATGGTGTTGGTGAGGCTGGCGATCCGTGAGGGGCCGAAAGGTGGGGAAGAAGACCGTAACATGAATGTGTCGCGCACTGACCCGATCCGGTACGGGTAGAGGCCGATCCCCGATCCGTGATGTGTGTTGCCGGGTACCGGACCGCTTGCGTTGGTCAATTGCGGATCGCACGGGCGAGCACAATGAGCACGACCGCACCGACCGTGGCCATGACCAGGTTACCAAGGGTGCCGTACGCCTGGAGGCCGACCACCCCGAAGACCAGGCTGCCGACAACCCCTCCGATCAACCCCAGGATGATGTTGACCAGCACCCCATTGCCGGTACTTTTCATGATCCGTCCCGCGAGCCAGCCGGCCACGCCTCCCACGATCAGACTCCATATCAGACCCATGCCGAAAGGTAGCGATCGCCGTTGAATGACGAAGGCCCCTTTGCAGGAGCCTTCGGAACGATGGATCCGATGCGGCCCTATTTGGCCTCTTCGGTAACCAGTTGGCGCTTCTCCTGGATACGTGCGCTCTTGCCGCGGCGCTCGCGCAGGTAGAAGATCCGTGCCCGACGCACATCGCCACGCTTGTTCAGCGCGATCGCGTCGATGAACGGGGAGGCGATCGGGAAGATCCGTTCCACACCCACGTTGCCGCTCATCTTGCGAACGGTGAACGTGGCCGTGCTGCCGCTGCCTTTGCGCTGGATCACTACGCCTTGGAACTGTTGGATGCGCTCCTTGTTACCCTCGACGATCTTGTAGCTGACGGTGATGGTATCGCCTGCCTTGAAGTCAGGATACTGTTTCACAGGGGCCCACTCTTTCTCGAGTTGTTTGATCTTGTCCATGACTTTCAGCGGCTTATGCGGGAGGGTTCCGCGTTTGGGGGCGCAATGTTAGGCAAAATTCATGGGTTGGCGTGAATGATCAGAAGAGAAAGATGCTGAGGTGGTGAAGTGCATGAGGCTTGGGCCAGGGCTGTGGTGGCGGAGACGCAGAATTGACAATTTGCTTGGCTGGCCAAACAAGCATTTTGAGCTGCGGCAGGGGGGAGCTTGGCCCTGGGTAACGCTGACAAATTGAGCTCAGTGTGCCGTCCTTGCTGAAGAATTTGTCGATTTCAACGGATTGCGGATGTTTGCTTGGCCAGCCAAGCAAATGGGCCGCACATTTGGAAGAACGCTTGCCTGAACAAGACCATTGCGACCTTCCGGGTCTACTCCCCTTCGGCCATGTCCGGTCGTCTGGCCCGGGTGCGTTCCAAACTCTGTTCATGCCTCCAAGCATGTATCCGTGCTTCGTGCCCGCTCAACAATACCTCCGGAACGCTCCACCTGTTGTATTCCGCGGGCCGCGTGTACACAGGTGGTGCCACCAGGCCGTCCTGGAAGCTGTCGCTCAATGCCGAGGTCTCATCGTTCAACACGCCAGGTTGCAATCGGATGAGTGCATCCGTCAATACAGCCGCGGGGATCTCCCCACCGCTGAGCACATAATTGCCGATCGAGATCTCGCGCGTGATCAGGTGTTCGCGCACGCGTTCGTCCACGCCTTTGTAATGCCCGCACAGGATGATGATGTTCCTGTGCGCGCTCATCCGGTTGGCCAGCGGTTGATCCAGGAGTTCCCCATCCGGACTCATGTAGATGACCTCGTCATAGGACCGCTCGGACTTCAGCCAGGTGATGCAGCGATCGATCGGCTCGATCATCATCACCATGCCCGCACCGCCACCAAAGGCGTAATCGTCCAGCCGACGATGCTTGTCCGTGCTGTGGTCGCGCAGGTCGTGTACGCGGATCTCCGCCAGCCCCTTCTTCTGGGCGCGCTCCAGGATGCTCTCGTTGAGCCAGCTGTCCAGCAACCGTGGAACGGCAGAGAGGATGTCGATCCGCATCATGCGGCAAAGGTGGGAAACGGGTCGGTACCCGGCAGGAGGTGTCCGTTCCTGGTCCCCGACCAACATCGCCGCACTGACAACCTGTACACGCAGGGCCGCCCGGATCGGACCTTGGTCCTATTTTCGGCATCGTTCTTGGAAATCCACCTCATCAAACCCACGCACCATGATGCGTTCGTACGTTCTTGCAGCCATCGCTTTCCTGCCCTGCCTCGCCCAAGCCCAGAAACAGCCGTACGAGGATCTGCTCGTCCGCTACGTGGATGAGAAATACGAGGACTGCCTCGGCAAGGCATTCATGTATACGGAGAAGGAAAGCACGAAGAAGGACCCGTTGCCCTTCCTCTACGTGAGCATGTGCTACTACGAGATGAGCAAGATCGACAAGTACCGCGCCATGGAAGAGTACAAGAAGGCTGATCGCGACGCGGTGAAGTACGCTGAAAAATACCGGAAAAAAGACAAGAACAAGGAGTTCTTCGACAACTACGCCGATTTCTGGAGCGAACTCAACATCATGGCCCAGGATGCGGGCCTCACGGCCTATGAGGACAAACAGTACTCCAAGGCCAAACAATGGTTCGATGGCATGGTCGGGTACTATCCGGAAAATCCCGGTGCCCACCTCATGCTGGGCCTGGCCTTGCTGCGGACCAACATGGTGAAGGAAGGCGATGCGGCCATCGCGAAGTACCAGCCCGCGCTTGAGGCCGCCGGTGGTGCCGGGCTGTTGCCCGATGACCAGAAGAAACTGCTCAAGAGCGCGGTGATCCACTACGCCGAATACCTCGACACCAAGGGTAACCGATCCAAGGCCAAGGAGGTGCTGGAGGCCGTGAAGGAGTTCTACGCGGACGATGCGGAATTCAAGGGCGCACTGGAAAGCTACTGAAACACCGGTGTGATGCCGGGAATGGACGGGGCTTCAGGCGCCGTTCGTGTTCCAGGTGCCATCAGAGCCTCCTATGCCCGCATACCGGGGCGCCTTCCGAACATGTGGGGCGATCAGCGCTTGTGCCGCAGCAGGTACACCACCAGTACCGGGAGCAACAGCAGCTCCACCACCAGGGCGAAGGCCAGTGTGAGCGTGATGAGGATCCCCATGTAACGGATGCTGGCGAAATCCGAAAAGATCAGCGTTACGAACCCGGAAAGCAGCATCAATCCGGTGACCGTGACCGCCTTGCCGGTGCGCAGACAGGTACGCTTGAGGGCATAGGCCGGTGACAGTCCCGAACGCATGTGTTGCCGGAGCGCGGCCAGCATGTGGATGGTGTCATCCTCCGCGATGCCGAACGCGATGCTGAAGATGATCGCCGTACTCACCTTCAGGTCGATACCAACGTAGCCCATCACCCCCGCGATGAACAACAGGGGCAGCAGGTTGGGCAGCAGGGCGGCCAGGACCATCCGTGGGTCGTGGAAGAACCACAGCATGATGAGCGCGGTGAGCACCACGGCCAGGCCCATGCTCAATACCATCTGTGTGCTCAGCCGGGCGTTGTTCCGGTCGATCAGGTAAGCGATGCCTGTTTGATGGAAACGTACCGGCCCGGCGCCCTCCGAGGTGATGAAGTCGGACAGTCGTGCGTTCTTCAGTTGGTGGATGTACCCGCCTTCGTCAACCTGCCGGCCCGTGAGCCGGGCGCTTCGGCCGTCGCTGCTCGCGATGGTGCCCAGCAGGTCATTCCCGTGCGACCTGGCCTGATGTGCCATGCGCCTGAGGTCCGCACTGTCCGTGGAGAGGTGGTAAAAGTCCCCGTCACCTCCGTTGAGCGCTTTGTTCAGCGAGTACATCACCGTTACCGGGGAGAGGATGGCATCCACCCCGTACGCCGTATCAACCCAGTTTTGTACCCGTTCGATACGCCGCAAGGCCTCCTGATCCCACACGCTACTGTTCCCATCGGCCGTGGTGATCTCCATTTCGAAGGGTCGCACGCCACCGAACTCGTGCTCGAACCAGTGGAAGCCCGCTTTCATCGGGTCGTTGTCCGGCAGGTCCTCCAGGAGGAAGTTGTTCACCCGGATGCGCATGGTGCCAACGGTGCCCAATACGGCGATCACCCCGCAACCGAGCAGCACGGCCCGTCGGTACCGCAGTGCCCACCGCAGGATCCCGGGCATGTGCCCGTCCAGGGCCGAGGCGTGGTGAACGCGGGGCGAGAGCCGGTCGGGGGGGATCAGCACCAGCAATGCCGGCAGCAGGGCAAAGGACAGAACGAAGGCCAGCAGTACACCACCGGCCGTGAACAGACCGAACTCCCGTAAAGGTGGTATGCTCGCCGTGCCCAATGTGGCGAAGCCGATGGCGCTGGTGACGGCGGTCAGGAAGGTGGGAAGTCCTGCTTCGCGCCACGTTGCCGCGATGGCCCGTGTGCGCGTGGCGCCGCTGCGGATCTCCTCCAGGTAGCATTCCAGCAGGTGGACCGTGTCGCTCATGCCCACCACGAACAGGATGGTCGGCAGCAGCATCGTGAGGATGCCGAGCGGCCGGCCCATCGCCGTCATCAGTGCCACTTGCCACAGGATGGCCGTGCCCACCACCACGATGGGCACCACCACGCCGATCGTACTGCGAAAGGCGATCCAGAGGAACACGGCCAACAGGGCGATGGATGCGCACAGGAAGAACAGCGTCTCCTTCACCATGGTGCTGATGTAATGTTCCTGCCCCACGATCCGTCCCGCGATCCGTGC
>JAFDZE010000049.1:0-192 GCA_018267155.1 Bacteroidota bacterium
GAGCATGCCCTCGTCCATGTTGACATCGACGATTTGGGCGCCGCCCTCGACCTGTTGCCGTGCCACCGAGAGCGCCGCTTCATAATCGCCGGCCAGAATCAGCTTCGCGAAGGCCGGCGAGCCAGTCACATTCGTTCGCTCCCCGATATTGACGAAGTTAGAATCGGGCCGAATGGTCACGGCTTCGAGGCC
>JAFDZE010000049.1:277-58003 GCA_018267155.1 Bacteroidota bacterium
GTCGTGCCGCAACAACCGCCGACGATGTTCAGCCATCCGTTTTCCGCCCATTCCCGCAGCTGAGGGGCCAACGTGTCCGGCGTTTCGGGAAATCCGGTCGGCAACAATGGATTCGGCAAACCCGCGTTGGGATGGGCGCTCACGTAGATCGGCGCGATCCTCGACAACTCTTCGATCAGGGGACGCATTTCTTGAGGACCGAGCGCGCAATTCATGCCCACGCTCAACAGCGGCACATGGGAAATGGAATTCCAGAAGGCTTCGACGGTTTGCCCGGTCACACCGCGATTGCTGCCGGCCTGAATGAACGTGACCGACGCCATGATCGGAACCCGCCGTGCGCCGGACGCGAAGGCCTCCTGAATCGCAAAAAACGCAGCCTTGGCATTCAACGTGTCGAAGATGGTCTCCACCAGCAGGATGTCGGCGCCGGCATCGAGCAGGGCTTCCGCCTGTTCCTTGTAGGCGGTGACGAGTTGATCGAAGGTGACGGCGCGGAAGCCGGGATCGTTCACGTCGGGACTGAGCGATGCGGTCTTGTTCATGGGCCCGATCGCACCGGCCACGAAGCGCGGCTTGCTCGGGTCCATGGCGGTGTACTTCGCGCACGCCTCCTTCGCCAGGCGCACCGAGGCCAGGTTCATCTCACGTGCGAGGTGGCTGCACGCGTGCTCGGCCTGCGCGATGCTGGTGGCGCTGAAGGTGTTCGTCTCCACGATGTCGGCACCGGCCTCCAGGTATTGCTCGTGGATGGTGCGGATGGCCTCGGGCCGCGAGAGGGAGAGCAGTTCGTTGTTGCCCTTCAGCAGGATCTTGTGGTCCTCCATGCCCTTCGGATGGAAGTCCTCCTCGGTGAGGCCGAGCTTCTGGATCATGGTGCCCATGGCCCCGTCGAGGACGAGGATGCGCTTGTCCGCTGCAGCTTCCAAAGCGGAGGCGGGTTGTTGGGCGATGCGTTCGAGGTCGGTCATTGCGTGTTCCTATGTCGGCGTGCTTTCCGAGCTATTGCGGTGAGAATGGTGAAATGGGTGAAAGTGGTGAGAAAGTGGGCCACGGAGCGCCAGCACTTTCTTACCATTCTCTCCACCCTCACCACCTTCACCGCACTCCAAAAAAGAAAGCCCCACCCGATGTTCCGGATGAGGCATCAATGTTCCCTGGCGGGCACTGCTGTCTGATCGCGGCTCATCTTTCCGTTGTTGTCGCTCCTCGTCCTTCGACTGCGCTCAGGAGCGCTCGGCGTGACAACAACAGCTGGATTTAGCACCTACCCGATGGTTGCCCACCGGACGGTTGCCAAGGCTTCGCAGGGCCAGTCCCTCCGCCTTTCTGGATAAGCGATGGAAAGAACGTGGGGCGAAGATAGCGTGACGAACATGATCGTCGTCAGTTCGTGAGCGGGAAGTCGGGATGGTTCTGTTTCAGCCACGTTGCTGCCCGTGTTTCCTCCGTGTGGTAGATCCCACGATCAGCCAAGGCGGCATGTCCTCCTCCGGTGGAACTGGCCCAGGCATGCGTGGCGTAGGCTGCAATGTCAAAATGCTCCACCGATGCCCTGCTGTTCAGCACATCGTGGAACCATTGCGTACCGATGTCCAAGCCATACAACGCACCGAGTGGAACGGCGTTCCCGTGTGGCATGGTCAAGGGCCGCGCGCGTTCCTGGTTCACGAGCATGCTCCACTCATTGATCCGGCATTCGGGGAGGGGCCAAGGGCGCTGCGGATCAACAACACGGTCGTAGTGCGCAGCACGAGGACCGGGATGATCCCTGGCCAATTGCTGCCACTCCCTGAACGACGGATGAAAGCGCATGAAACTCTTCGGTGAACAACGCTGCGCGTATGAGGCCGGGCAATTCCAGCACTGGCCCACCGGGCCTATCGCCACATGTTCGCCGACCCGGCCCAACATCGCACCGAGGATATCGCCTTCGTACAGCACATCGTTGTGCGTGATGAAGAGGTAGGGTGCGGTGCTCGTTTCCCAGGCGTGTTGATAGCGTAACGACTGCCGGTATGGCGACCAGCGCATCAGCCATTTGCTCCGTTGCGGGCGCACGCCGAACCAGAACAAGGGCCTATGGACCACGACGCGATCACCCAGGTGTCCGATCAAGGAGCGGAAGGAAGCTCCAGAGGGCTGGCGGCGTTCGAGCGTGAAGTGGATCCGGCCGATGTGTTCGCCCGAATGCATCAACAACGAAAGCAGGGTCACCGCTGTCTGGCGCGGCTTGCCGTACACGTTGATGGCGACATCCACACGTTGCATCGGCCGCAATATGGAGCCGATCGTGCATGGTGATCCGCCTGAAAGAGACCCCCGCTACGGACTTTGGTTCCACAAGGCTGTTCTTCCCGGGCAAGGTCAAGCCGGGTAGCGCATCCATCTGTTCGCATCTTTGGGGATCCAGTTCAACCCGTCATGCGCACCACAGCCCTCACCCTCGCTCTCCTGACCACCGGTCTCGTCCCGGCCCAGTCCTTCATCGCCCAGGTGAAACCCGCTGGCTCGGAACTATGGGGCTACATGTCAAATACCGGAGAAATGGTGGTCCCACCCACCTACAAGCATTGCTTCCGTTTCAACACGAGCGGGTATGCGGCCGTGCTGGACCCCTCCACGAAGAACGGCGCCTTCATCAATACCAAGGGTGAACGGCTGGCCACCACCGCTCCTGCCTTCCAACTGATCGGTGGAATGATGAGCGGCGGGGATGTGCAGGGCTTCAGCTGTGGACTGGCACCGGTGAAGGTCGGTGAGAAATGGGGCTTCCTGAACACCAGGGGCGAATTGACCGTACCCGCCACGTACGACAAGGTGGACGCCTTCGAGAGTTGCCTGAGCGTGGTGGAAAAGGGCAAGAAACTGTTCATCCTCACGGCCGAGGGCAAAGAGACACCCGTGGGCGATGCGGGCATCGTGGATGTGAGGAGTTTCGTGGACGGCCTCGCCCCATTCCGTACCAAGGACAAGCTCTTCGGCTTCATGAACAGCGAGCAACAAGTCGTTATCCCGGCGCAATTCCTGTCGGTAGGCTATTTCAGCGGCGGACTGGCCTGGGCCAAGGACAAGAGTGAGAAACTCGGCTTTATCGACAAGCAGGGTGCGTGGGTGGTCAAACCCGCATATGATGCCGCCAAGGAAATGGACCCTGCGAGCGGCCTGGCCCGGGTGAAGAGCGGCGAGGCCTGGTTCTACGTGGACCGTACCGGTAAAGAGGTACGCGTTGCCGATGCCACGGGTCTCGGCGATTTCAGCGATGGGCTCGCGGAGGCCAAGCGTGGGGAGTTGACCGGCTTCATCGGCCCGGACGGAACATGGGTGATCGAACCGAAGTTCAACGGTGCGCGTGCATTCAAGAACGGTTACGCCGCGGTAAAACAAGGCGAGCAATGGGGTTTCATCGACACCGGGGGGAATTGGGTGGTGCAGCCAGGCTTCGACGCGGTGAAGGACATGGAGAAGTTCCAGTGAGAACCTTCAGGTACTTTCGCGCGATCCCGGAACCCGAGACCATGGCCCTCAAGCACCGCATCAGTCTCCGCATCGCGATAGCCGCGATCCCCCTGCTCCTTTCATCGTTGTGTTCCGCACAGGAGGCCCCGTACCGCGCGGCCCTGAAAGACTACCTGGAAGCCAGCAACGCCATGGGCTCGTTCGGCACGGCGATCGATCAGATGATCGGGATGCAACGGGAAGAGCACAGCGACCTGCCCCCCGAATTCTGGGACAGTCTCGGCAAGGAGATGCGGCTGTCCATCGACGATCTGGTGGACATGCTCGCACCGGTGTACGAGCGGCACCTGTCCATCGAGGACCTGCAAGCCGTCACCACATTCTATCGGAGTCCGTCCGGCTCCAAATTCGCCGAAGCATCGCCCGTGGTGATGCAGGAGAGCATGGCGGTCGGCGCGGAATGGGGCAGCAAGCTCGGCGAGCGCATCATGAAGCGGATACAGGAGGAAGGGCGATGACCTGCGCTTTGGTGGCGATGACGACCGGTCCGGGATGGCCGGGGAGCTTGCTCAACGCAACTGGCTGAGCCGTTCAGCGTCGAGGCGGACCAGGGTGGCCAGCAGGAGCGTGAAGCCCACGAGCGAGCTGCCGCCGTAGCTGAAGAGCGGCAGCGGGATCCCGATCACCGGTGCCAACCCGATGGCCATGCCCACGTTGATCATCAAGTGCAGGAAGAATATACTGGCCACGCAGTAGGCGTATATCCGTGTGAAGCGTGATCGCTGCCGTTCGCCGATCTGGATGCACCGCAGGATCAGGGCACCGAACAGCAGCACGACCAGGGTGGTGCCCGCGAAGCCCCATTCCTCCCCTACCGTGCAGAAGATGAAGTCGGTCTGCTGCTCGGGCACGTATTTGTACTTGGTGAACGTGCCCTTCAGGTAGCCCTTGCCGATAAGACCACCGCTGCCGATGGCCGTCTTGCTCTGCTCCGCATTGTATCCCAGTCCTTGGGGATCGTACACCAGACCGAGGGTCACGCCGATACGTGTGCGGTGCCGCTCGCTCAACACGTTCTCGAACACGAAGTCGAAAGCGCTGATGAACACGGCCGATCCGATGAGCGTGAAGAGGATGAAGCCGTACAACCGCTTGCGTTGACCCTTCAGCACGAACCGGCTGATGAACCAGAACGCGAACAGGCAGGTGAGCGTGATGATGCCGATGAGGAAGTACTGACCGGAGACCTCCCGGCCCCAGAAGGGGATGTGGAACATGCTCTCGCGCAGGATGAGTGAGAGCACGGCCAGGATGGCCACGCCGATGGCCAACAGCAGGATGTTGCCCGACAGTCCCTCGCGGTACAGCACCAGGATGAACGCGCCGAACGTGAGCGCGGTGCCTACGTCCTTGCCCAGCAGGATGAGCCCAACGGGAGCGAGGATGATGGCCGTGGCGATCGCCCGGGTGCGCATGCCCCTGAAGGCCTGTAATCCGCTCAAGTACCGCGTGAGAACCAGCGCCGTGGCGAACTTGGCGAATTCGCTGGGCTGGATGCGTACCGGCCCGAGTTGCAACCAGTTCGTATTGCCCCCGACCTCCTTGCCCAGGACGGGCACGAGAGCGAGCAGCAGGAGCGATACGGAGTAGGCCGGAACGGCCATGTTCTTGATGAAGTCGCCATGCACCATCATCACGGCAGCCCCGAGCACCAGGCACACCACGATCCACACGCTCTGGTTGCCGTACTCCATCGCCGTGTCGAACAGGTTGGGATGGTCGGGGTTGTAGGCGGCGCTGTAGATGTTGGCCCAGCCGGCGAAGAGCAGCAACAGGTACAGGGCCGTGAGCGGCCGGTCCATGTTGGCGCGGATGCTGTCGCGTACGGCGGTCATCGCTTGCGGCGTTTGCTGACGAAAGGTTTGTAGTTCTTCTCGTCGGCGATCAGGTCGGCCTCCAGCATCCTCTTCTCCAGGTCCGGCCGCGTGATGGTATCGGTGAGGTATTGCTCCATGAGCAGGCTGGCGATGGGTGCGGCCCAGGTACCCCCGAATCCGCTGTTCTCCACGTACACGGCCATGGCGATCCTGGGATTCTCCATGGGCGCGAAGCATACGAACACCGCGTGGTCCTTGCCGTGCGGGTTCTGCGCGGTGCCCGTCTTGCCGCACACGGTGACTCCCGGGATCCGTGCGGCACGTGCGGTACCCCCCGCCTCTTCGGTGACCCGTCGCATGCCTTCAGCGATGAGATCGAACCAGTGGTCGTCCACCTTGGTCTTGTGGCGTTCCCACCTGGTCAGGCTGTCCGGATGGCCTATCGCTGTTACGATGTGCGGGTCGATGTACCAGCCCCTGTTGGCGAAGATGGCCGCGAGATTGGCCATCTGCATGGGCACCACCTCCACCTCGCCCTGGCCGATGCTCACCGAATAAATGGTGCTGAAAGCCCAGCCACCCTTGCCGTACCGCTTGTCGTAGAAGGCGGTGTTCGGCACACGCCCGCCCTTGGCCGCGGGCAGGTCCACGCGGGGTCGCTCGCCCAAGCCGAAGCTGCGCACGTATCCCTCCCACTCGTTCAGGCCGAGCACGGCGTCCTTGAACCTGTCCGGATCCTTGTTCTGCTCGATCTCACGTTTGAAAACCTGGTAGAAATAAGGATTGCAGGAGTACTGGATGGCGTGCTCCACATCGGTGGCCATGGGATGGTTGTGGCAGCCGACCAGCGCCTTGTTGCAGGGGAAGCCGGTCTGCGGGGTGATCACACCTTCCTGGAGCGCGGTGAGCGCCTGCACGAGCTTGAAGATGGAGCCCGGTGGATACTGGGCCTGCAACGCACGATCGAACAGCGGGTTGAGTGAATCCCGTTGAAGAACCCCGTAATTGTGGTTGCGGACGCGGCCCACCAGGAGTTCGGGATCATAACTCGGGCTGGTCACCAGCGCCAGGATCCCGCCCGTCCTCGGATCAAGGGCCACGATACTGCCCTTCTTGTGGGCCATCAGGCGTTCACCGTACGCCTGCATCCGGGCATCGATACTGGTATACAGGTTCTTCCCTTCCACACCCAACGTGTCGTACTGGCCGCCCATGAACTTCCCCTGCACGTTGTTGTGCACGTCCACCACCACGTACTTCACGCCGCGCCGTCCGCGCAAGGCCGGCTCATAGTACTGCTCCAGGCCGCCCACGCCGATCACGTCACCCGCCCGGTAATACGGGTCCTGCTCCACCTTCCGCTGGCTCACTTCGCTCAGGTAACCCAGCATGTGCGCCCCGATGCGTTCCGGATAGGTGCGCAGGGTGCGGCTCTGCGCATAGAACCCGGGATACTTGTGCAGGTGCAGGGAGATCCCGGCGAACTGGTCGGCGGTGACCTGCTTTTCGAATTCACTGGGTTTGTAGCCGGAATACGCGCGGGCCTTGGTCAGCCGATCATGCACATCCTTGGGAGTGACGCCCAACAGTTGTGCCAGTGCCAGCGTGTCGAATTCCTTCACCTCGCGCGGTACAACCATGATGTCGTACACCGGGGTGTTGGCCACGAGCAGTTCACCATGGCGATCGTAAATGAGGCCGCGCGAGGGGAAGACGGTGATCTTGCGCTCACTGATGTCCGCAGCGCGCGCCTTCCATCGATCATCCACCACCTGCAACCAGAACAACCGCACGATGAAGACGGCGCACACGGCGATCACCGTGGCCATCAGGACGAAGCGGCGATCGTCGAACCTCATCGCGGTCGGGCCTGGCGTGAGATGAGCAATTGGGTCAGCAGGCAGAGCAACAGGGTGGCCAGGGTACTTGCGAAGGCACGTGCCAGGGTGACCAGTGCTCCATTGAAGCGGTACACTTCCAGGAAGAAGAGCGCCAAGTGATGCAGCAGAATGAGTATCCCCGCATAAGTAACGAACCAGGCCAGACCCATACGGGTGATGGTGGCACGGTCCTGCTGGTCGTAGCCCTCCCGCGGTGCCAGTGCGCGCAGCATGAGTGCACGGCCGTACATCATCACCGTGCAGGCCGTGGCGTGCAGGCCTGGCGTACTGCTGAAAAGGTCCATGACCATGCCCGTGCCGAAACCCAGGATGAGCCCGGCCCACAGCGGCAGGTCAAGGGGCAGCATCAACAGGAAAAGCAGGTACAGGTATGGCACCACCCAGCCATTGGCCAGGTCCACGTGGTCCAGCAAGAACACTTGCAACAGCACCAGGATGATGAAGCGCGCCAGATTGTTGGTCAAGGTCCCGATCATTCCTTGGGCGTGCTCATTTCGAGTGAATCGCGTTCGGCTTTCATCAGGTCGCTTACCACTTGGACGTGATCGGCCCGGGTAAGGTCCTCGCTCAGGCGGACGGTGATCAGGTGGAACGGGGTGCTCGGATCCTCGGTCACCGCTCCGATCACTCCGACGAGGATGCCCGGCGGGTACACGCCTTCGCTTCCGCGCGTCACCACCGTATCGCCGACGGCCACGGGCACATGCTTGTCGATATCGGTCAACGACACGGTGCGCGGATCACGCGTATCCCAGCGCAGCAGTCCGAAGTGGCCCGTGTTCTTGACCTGTGCGCTGGCCACATGGTCCTCGTTCAGTACGCTGATCACCGATGCGAAGTGCGCACTGGCCTCGCGCACCACGCCAACGATGCCGTTGGTGCCGATCACGCCCATGTTGCGTTCCACCCCGTCCAGCGTCCCCTTGTCGAGGGTGATGTAGTTCTTGGCCTTGTGGGTGGTGCTGTTGATCACCATTGCGGTACGATAACGATACCTTAGGTGTCGGATCGTATCCATCCGTACCGCACCGGTGTCGCGTCGTTCGATCACGGCATGGGAACGCTCGCGCTCACGGGCGAGTGCCTCATTGAGGGCGATGTTGCTCTCGCGCAGACCGGTATAGGCCATGATACCGCTGCGAAAGGCGAAAACGCGGCCGGTCACGGCATTGCTGGTGCTCACCCATTCGGCACGCTGGTGCATGTTGCCCCTGATCAGCATGGAGAGGCCCAGGACCAGCAGGAGCAGGAACAGCAGGTTGTCGCGCTGACGGAGGAGGAAGCGGAAGAGGTCGCGCATCTCGTGAGGGTTGCGAGAGGCGAGTGGCGGATGGCGAGTGGCCTGGTGCTGAAGCGCCCGCCACCCGCCATCCACCGCTCATCACTCCCGCATCAGGAACTGGAAGCGGTCGATGTTCTTCAGGGCGATGCCGGTACCACGCGCCACGGCCCGCAACGGGTCCTCGCTCACGTGTACGGGAAGCTTGGTCTTCACGCTGATGCGCTTGTCCAGTCCGCGCAACAGGGCACCGCCACCCGCCAGATAGATACCGGTCTTGTAGATGTCGGCACTCAGTTCCGGGGGTGTGCTCTCGAGCGCGCTGAGGATGGCCTCCTCGATCTTGCTGATCGATTTGTCCAGTGCCTGGGCGATCTCGCTGTAGGTGACGGTGATCTCCTTGGGGATGCCGGTCATCAGGTCGCGGCCGCGAACACTGTAGTCCGGCGGCGGGTTGTCGAGCTCGGTCATGGCGCTGCCCACCTCGATCTTGATCAACTCGGCCGTGCGTTCGCCCACCAGGATGTTGTGCTGGCGCCGCATGTACTCCTCGATGTCCTGGGTGAATTCATCCCCTGCCACGCGTATGTTCTTGTCGCACACGATACCGCCGAGGGCGATCACCGCGATCTCGCTGGTTCCGCCGCCGATGTCGATGATCATGTTCCCCATGGGTTCCTCCACATCGATACCGATGCCGATCGCGGCGGCCATGGGCTCGTGGATCAGGTACACCTCCTTGGCCCCGGCGTGCTCGCTGCTGTCCTTCACCGCGCGTTTCTCCACCTCGGTGATGCCGCTGGGGATGCAGATCACCATGCGCAGGTTGGGTGTGAAGAGGCGACGGCCGGGGTTGATCATGCGGATCATGCCCTTGATCATCTCCTCGGCCGCTTGGAAATCGGCGATCACACCGTCGCGCAGGGGGCGCACGGTCTTGATGTTCTCGTGTGTTTTCCCGTGCATCTGCTGCGCGGCCCGGCCGATGGCGATCACGCGGCCCGAACTGCGGTCCACCGCCACGATGCTCGGTTCGTCCACCACCACCTTGTCGTTGTGGATGATGAGCGTGTTGGCCGTGCCGAGGTCGATGGCGATCTCCTGGGTGAAGAAACTGTTGAACCAGCTCATGCGTGGGTATTCAATGTTTGAAGTGGCGATCGCCCGTTAGCACCATGGCGAGGCCGTTGGCGTTCGCTGCGTTGATGCTGTCCTGGTCCTTGATGCTGCCGCCCGGCTGAACGATGGCCTTGATGCCGGCACGGGCGGCGATGGTCACGCAATCCGGGAAGGGGAAGAACGCATCGCTCGCCATCACCGCGCCCTCGAGGTTGAAATTGAACTTCGCAGCCTTGGCGATCGCCTGTTCCAAGGCATCCACCCGGCTGGTCTGCCCCGTACCACTGGCCAGCAACTGCCGGTCCTTGGCCAGGACGATGGCGTTGCTTTTCGTGTGTTTCACCAGCACATTGGCGAAAACGAGATCATCCAGATCCTGTGCTGAAGGCATTTTTTCCGTGATCGTACGCATGCTGGCAGCGTCGTTCACCACGTTGTCCGGGGTCTGCTCCAGCACCCCGTTGAGGGCTGAGCGGTAGTTCAGGGCGGGGCGTTTTACGCCACGGCGGGTCAAAATGATGCGGTTCTTCTTCCTGGAAAGGATCTCCAAGGCCTCGGGTGAGTACCCGGAAGAACAAACGATCTCGAAAAAAATGGTGTCCATGGCTTCCGCCGTGGCCCTGTCGATGGGTGCGGTGGCGATGAGCACACCGCCGAAGGCGCTCACCGGATCACCGGCCAAAGCCGCGTCCCATGCGGTCCTCAGTGTGGGCCGGATGGCCGCGCCGCAGGCGTTGTTGTGTTTCAGGATGGCGAAGGCCTCTCCAGGTCCTTTGATGGCCGCGAGATCGTCGATCAAGGCGATCGCCGCATCCAGGTCCAAGAGGTTGTTGTAGCTGAGTTCCTTGCCGTTGTGCTGCTCGAAGAGCTCGGCCAGATCGCCGTGGAACCGGGCCGATTGGTGCGGGTTCTCACCGTAGCGCAGGGAATGTACGGGCACCGGCAGGAGCAATTGATCCCCTGCATCGCCGAGGAACCAGTCGTGGATGGCACCATCATAGCGAGAACTCACATCGAAAGCCTGGGCGGCCAGTGTCTTGCGTTGGACCAGGCTGGTGACACCGTTCTGTTCACGAAGGATCCTGAACAGCTCCGGGTACTGGGCCTTTGACGCCACGATGGTCACGTCCGTATGGTTCTTCGCCCCGGCCCGGATGAGCGAAATACCACCTATATCGATCTTCTCGATGATCCCGCTCTCGCTGCCACCTTGGGCCACCGTGGCCTCGAATGGATAAAGGTCCACGATCACCAGGTCGATGGGTGGAATACCATACTCCTCCAGCTGCGCGACATCGCTCGCCAGTTCACGCCGGCCCAGGATGCCTCCGAAGACTTTCGGGTGCAAGGTTTTCACCCGGCCGCCCAGGATACTGGGGTAACCGGTGAGATCCTCCACGGGTGTCACCGGAACGCCCAGCCCTTCAATGAACTCCTGTGTGCCACCGGTGCTGTACAGGTGAACATGGAGGCGATGCAACTCGCGGACGATCTCATCGAGCCCGTCCTTGTGATAAACCGATATCAGCGCACTGCCGATCCGCTTGCCGCCCTCCACCGTGGTTTTTGTTCGTTGCGCAAGTTTAGAGGCCACGCAACGGGGGCTTGGGCGCTGGATGGTCGGCTTTTCAGCAGGGTTACCAACACTGGACGATGGAAAAGGGCATGTGTAGGAACGCCATGGAAACGATCGAAGTCACGGAATGCGGAACCAAGTTCGAACGATCACGAAGCCCTGACCGCCGATCAGAACAGAAGCCCGATGCCCACGGTCACATTGGTGACGTCCGTGTTGCTCGTGAGCGTGCTGAAATTCACCGTGCCCTGGTCGTTGATCGTGACGCTGGCCGGATCGACATAGGTGGCCTTGCCACTGTTGAAGTGTTCCACCCGACCTTCCACGTAGGCGATCTTGCCAAAGGTGACCATCAAGCCTGCGGCCCATCCTGCGCTGAACGCGATATCCCATTGGTTGGCTTCCTTGCTGAGGTGGCCTTCTACCCCATCGGCCGTCACTTTGCTGGTGGTCCTGAACTGCCGCAAACCCAGCAGGCCGTCCACATAAGGTCGTACCCGACCGCGAAGCGGGCTCAGCCGAAGGAACCCATGGTAGCTGAACGCCTTGTTGCGCGTGGTAAGCAAGCCCTCGGTGATATCCAAGTACTCCGTGTTCAGCGGCACGGCACGTTGGTAGTTGCCGAGCACACTGTAGCCGAAGTCGAAGCCGCTTTGGAGAATGGGTACACGCTTGAACGGCAGGGCCAGGTGGGCGTTCACATGGAACAGGTTGCGGTCAAGGGTCTCCCTGAAGTCGCCGGTGGGGATGCTCAGGCCGATGCCGCCGCCGAGTGAGCCACGGCCGCTCAACTGAGCACTGGAAACCAAGGCGGCACAGAGGGCCAGGGAGAGGGTGATCGGACGCATGGACCTGCCGTTTGGCGGACCACTCCCGATCGCGTGCCGATCCGAGTTCAGACACCCAAAATAATTCATGCCTTGGCCATCCGATCCAACCGGGCTTGCTGGATGGCCGCCTGATGGACAGGCTGAACAGGTATGGCCAGGATCAGGCGACAAATGCATCCATCCTGCCATCGGCGAACCCGCCTCCACACCCAACTTCGCCCCGATGGAGATCGGCCAAGGATGGGAACTCTGGGGACTGTGGGGTCTGTTCCTGTCCTCATTCGTTGCGGCCACTCTGTTGCCGTTCAGTTCCGAAGCGTTGTTGGGAGTCATGCTGCTCCAGGGGTGGCCCGAGCTTCCGTTGCTGGGTGTGGCCACCGCTGGCAATACCCTGGGCGGGCTGGTCAATTACGGCATCGGGCGATGGGTCCCGGATGGCAAGCTGGCCCGGTGGATCGGCATGGATCCCGAAAAAGCGGAACGGTGGCGCATGCTGGCACACCGCCATGGCGCGTGGGCGGCCCTGGGGTGCTGGCTCCCTGTTATCGGGGATCCCATTGCGCTGGCTCTCGGGATCTTCCGCACACCACTCTTGTCCACCGCAGTGCTGATGGCGGTAGGCAAGGCGGTACGCTATGCGGTGGTCATCGGCGCGCTGGGTGGCACGTTCACCTGATCACCGGTCATGGCGGAAGGCCCATCCCGGGCCTTCCGCGCGCAACGATCACAGGGGGTCAGTACACCGTGTTCTGGGGATCCCAGTTGCACCACCCACTCGTCCAGTCCTCGCCGCCGAAGGCTCCCTTGTAGCTTACAGGTGTGAAGAAAGGGTTGACAAGGTTCGTGCTGCTGAAATCCGCACCACTGAGGAGGGCCGACCCACCATTCGGTCGGAAACTCGGAACCGCCAGGCTGAAAGGTGTGGGCAGGCCCAGGGACGAGAGGTCGCTGTTGATCGCGTTGCCCCAGCCCGTTGTACCGAACCAGGCGATCGGGTCGAAGCCCGCACCGGAAACGGTATCCAAGGCGATGGTGCCCCAAGCTGCGAGATGGGTATTGCGCACTTGAAGGAGGTCTGCATCCACATTGTCGCCGGTAGGACCTCCGTCCAACAGGAGGTCGGTGGGCCAGCCCGCGATCACGGAGTTGTACAGGCTCAGGCGCGTGTTGCGGCGCAGATGTGCGCCCCGCTTGAAGAGCGTGTTCATGTTGCCCGTGTTGGGGTCCACGGTGAGCGGTCCGTACAGGCTGATGTTGCTGAAGATCGGGCTCGTGACCGGTGCGCTGGAGGATCCGCTGGCGTCGTTGTCGCTCTCGACGCCGTTACTACCACTCGGGTCGGCGATGGCCGGATCGC
This sequence comes from Bacteroidota bacterium, assembly GCA_018267155.1. Lineage (GTDB taxonomy): Bacteria > Bacteroidota > Bacteroidia > Flavobacteriales_F > PHOS-HE28 > PHOS-HE28. The sequence goes on from JAFDZE010000049.1 coordinate 13,676, forward strand.
GCAGTGCCACACCGAATTGGACACGACCTGCATACCCGTTGTCGGTATCAAAATCATCGTCCCAGCCCCGGAAGGCCACCAAATGGCTGGCATTCACACTACCCCCGAACCACTCATAGCTGTCGTCGCCGCTGTAGCTCACCTGGATATGGTCCATGGTGGTGCCCGAGCCCACCGCACCGAGGGTAAGGCCGTTGATCTCGTTGTTCACCTGATAGGCGATACCCGGGAACTCGATGCGCACGTACCGCAGTATTCCGCTGTTGTCGTCGGATAAGCTGCCACCGAACGTCGCACCTGTACCACCTTCAAGCAGCACGTTGGCACCGGCGTTGTTGGGAGCCTTACCGCAAATGATCAGTCCACCCCAGTCGCCGTAATTGCGCTGACCCGGAGGTTCGTTGCTGGTGAAGACGATGGGCTGGGCCGCAGTGCCCTCGGCGATGATCTTCGCACCCCGCTCGATCACGAGTGTGGCCTTCGTGGCCTTGTCGCCCTTGATGATGGTACCCGGTTCAATGGTGAGTGTGGCTCCGTTCTGCACCTTCACAAAGCCCCAGAGCAGCCAGGTCCTGTCATTGGTGAACGTGAAATTCTGGTTCGTGCTGTCCTTGACCGTGACCACGTTCCCGTTCTGCACGGTGTTCAAAGACCATGTGCCGCCCGTGGGGCCGCTTGGCGTTTCCTCTTCTTCCTTGGTGCAGCCGATCGTCAGCAGTGCGGTGCCGAACAGCATCGCCCACGTGCCCGTGCTCAGAATGTAGCGCATGTTTCCTTGTTGTTTCATCATGCCGCAAAGGGAGGTCCCTGACATGATGCCGGGGTTAGCACCGCTTTACCAAATCCTTTCCACGCGTTATCATTTCGTTACGTATGGAACCCGCCGCAAGGAGCCATTGGGCGAGCGGCCCTCTCCCGGGTCCGAACGCGGCCGTTCAAGGTCACCGATCACGGGTTCGTACCACCGCTGACGGAACGAACATCCTGAAGGAAACACGAACGGGCAGCGATCAGGTGGAACCCGGCCGTATACCCGCCTTCAGAATCGGCAGCTGAGACCGGCGCTGAGATAGGCACCGCGTCGAAAGCTCATCACTTCCTCGTCCGTATCATCCAATCGGCCGTCACTGTTGCCGTCCTGCAACAGGCGCATGCGCTGGTTCAACAGGTCCTGCACGCCCACCTTCACCTCGAACCGGTTGCCAAAGCCCTTGCTCAACGCGATGTCCAGCACGTTACGTGGCATCTCATAAACGTCCGGAACGCCGATGGAGCCCACTGCGAAGAGCCGCGGGCCGCATACATTGAACAAGGCATTGAACCGGAGCTTGTGTGCCACATCCTCGTAGTAGAGGCCCGCATTCAGCACCCAAGGACTCTGGCCCATCATGGGGCGCTGATCGTCCTGCCCGCCCATGGTGGCACCGAGGTTCACCTGGCTATGGATCCACGTGCCGTTGAAGAGCGCACTCCAGCGGCCCATGAAGCCCTCTCCGGCCCACCGTGCGGTGGACAGGCGCACCTCGGCCTCGAGGCCCATACTGCGTGCTGATAAGGCGTTGTTGTACGTGAAGTTCCGCGTGCCTCCGCCTCCCGTACCGGGCACATAGTACATCTCGATAGGGTCAGCGAAGTGCTTGTGGAAGGCGCCCAGGCTCACCACCTCGGTCAGCGAAGGGTAGAACTCGAAGCGGGCATCGGTGTTCTGAATGGCGGCCGTTCGCAATGCGGGGTTGCCATAGATCACGGTGTTGGCACTGAAATCATAGTATGCGAAGGGCGCGAGCTCACGGAACTCGGGACGGTTGAGCGTGGAGCCGAAACCCGCACGCAGGACTGAGCGTTCCGAGATGTTCCACGAGGCGTTGACCGAGGGCAGTACGAAGAGCAACTTCTTGTCCACCCCCACCGGCCGGCCGCCATAGGTGGCGCTGTTGAGTTGCTGACGGTTGTGCTCCACGCGCGCGCCGCCTTTCACGTTCCACTTCCTGCTGAACCCGATCTGCCCGGACAGGAATCCGGCCAGCAGGGTGTTCGTCCCGGAATAGCTGTCACTGGGGTTGGTGCCTTCCTCCAGCTTGAATCCCGTGGTGGAGTTGATGTGTTCCGCGCTGAACACCTCGTCCAGCGGCAGGTACAATTGGCTGTTGTCGAACCAGGTGATGTTCGCGATGCGCAGTGACATCCAGCGTGCGGCGAACACGCGGTCCTTGCGCTCGGCGTACGCACCCACGAGGATCCTCGGGTCGAGGCCCTCCTTCTTCACAGGGATCCGCAGTTCGTGGTCCAGTTTGCCGCTCAGCACGGTCTCGTCCAGTTCGCTGAAGAACCGGCCGGCGTCCAAGGTTGTGGCGCTCGAGGCCACAACGGTCTGGAACGGGGTGTCCGCATCGGAAATGCCCAGGTCGCGTACGGTGCGTACACGGCGATGGTCGGGTTCCTTGCTGACGGCCTTGCCGTAACCGAGCGTCCAGTCCAGCTTGCTCACATCGGACGCCAGCTCGTGGGAACCGTGCAACTGGCCGCTGTAGATCACACGTTGCTGGTATTTGAATGCGCTATTGCGCACCTCGTTCCCCTCTTCCAGGTTCCGACCGGTGCGCAGCGTGGTGCGGTCCTCGCCGATCTGGTTGAAGAGGTTGCGGAACTCGAGCTTGGTACCGTTAGCAAGCAGTGCACTCCAGTTGCTCATCACGCCCAATCGCGCTGTCCGGATGTTCTCATCATCCATATAACTGTACACCGTGTCGCTGCGGAGTGCGTTGAGGTCGTAAGCGTTGTAATTGTGGTTGCGCGCGGTGTATGCAACGGTGGTATTCGAGTAGTTGATGGCGTTCACCATGCCGAAACGTGCACCGTCCTTCTTGCCGAGGCGGCGGGCGATGATGAGATGCATGCGGTGGTCAGGCCCGGCGGTACGCGTGGAGGCAGTCCAGTTGTTGGGCATCGCGCGACCCAGGGTGGCCAGCTGCTCCGCATCCGTCACGTGGTAGAGGTTGGCCGGAAATCCGTTCGGCAGCTTCCGGAAACCATTGTCGAAGCCGATCGCATCCGTCGGGCTCCCTTTGCTCTGGTGGAAGTCCTGGAAGGTGGTGCCCGGGCGGAGACCAAGGGTGTAGTTGACCTCGACGGAGTTCTTGTCCGGCACACCCAAGGTGGAGACCTTCACCACACCGCCCGAGAAATCGCCGGGCAGTTCGGGGGAGGCGCTCTTGAAGATGAGTATCCGGTCCAGCGCCCCGCTGGGGACCATGTCGAAGCTGAAGGCCCGCTTGTCGGCCTCCAGCCCAGGTGCGGCGGCATCATTGAGCATCACATTGTTATAGCGGTCCGAGAGGCCGCGGACCATCACGAAACGATCGCCGATGAGGGTGACACCGGGGATGCGCTTCACCACGTCACCGGCGGTCCGGTCCTGGCCCTTGGCTATCTGCTGGCGCCCGATCCCGCTCACCACCTGATCGCTCTTTCTGGTCTCCATCAGCACAGCGGCCTCGGTGTCCACGCGTTTCTCCTTCACCACCTCCACGGCCCGCATCTCGGTAACGCCACCGTCCAGGTGAAGATCGACGGTCACTGTCTGATCGGCCACCACCGTCACGGAGCGCTCCACGGGCACGCGGCCCACCAAGGCCGACACCACCGTCCAGGTACCCGGCTCCACCTTGAAATAATACTTACCCTCCATGTCCGTATTGGCCCCGGTACCTGTGCCCTTGATGGACACGCTGGCAAATGGTTGAGGTTCGGAACGGCCGTTCTCCACAGCGGTCACCGTTCCGGAGATGGCTCCCCTCTGGGCGGATGCAAGGGAGCACAGCAGCAACGCTGGGAGCAGGCCAGGAATGCGTTTCATCGCGAGCGGTCTTCTGCCCGCAAAAGTCCCTTCCGAAGGTTAGGCGCGCCTTGCTCCTGCGTTATCGGTCCGTTAAACCTTCGACATCGGACTTCACGATCGTTTAACGCCGGTTTCACGTCGCGCCCGCTGCTCCAGGAACCACCATTTCGGTCGGTCCTTGCGACCCTGGGCCACCTGCCACATGGCCACCAGACGGTCCTGCAACAGGGCAGTGGCCTCCTCCACGTTGTCCGCCACGAAAAGGAATTCGAGTTCCTTGCGTCCGATGGTGCCTTCAGCGACCATTCTGTCGATCTGATCGAGCATCGGTCGCCAGTATTCCCTGCCGTACAGAAGAATGGGGAAATCACGCACCTTGCCCGTTTGGATGAGCGTGATGGTCTCGAACAGTTCGTCCACCGTGCCCGCACCACCGGGCATCACCACGAAACAAATACTGTACTTCACCAAGAGTACCTTCCTGACGAAAAAGCGGTCAAAGGTGAGGCTGACGTCCAGGTACGGATTGGCATGCTGCTCGTGCGGGAGGACGATGTTGCAGCCCACACTGAGCGCGCCAACATCACGTGCTCCGCGGTTCGCGGCCTCCATCAGGCCCGGGCCACCACCCGACATGATGTTGAAGCCCACGCGTCCGATGCGCCGCGCCAACTCGCGCGTTGCGGAGTAGTACGGATGGTCCTCCGTGAAGCGTGCACTGCCGAAAAAGGTGACGCAAGGTCCCAGGAAATGCAGCTTGCGGAATCCACGGATGAACTCTCCGGCGATGGACAGTGCGGTCCGGAACTCCTGCCACCGGGACCGTGGACCTTCCAGGAAGCGGAGGTCGATTGGGCGAGTGCCATTCTTGTTCGATGATGCCATACGCGCACGGATCACATGGGACGGATCGGGGGCGAAACTACCCGGCAAGGTCCTACGACCGCCAGGCGCCTGTTCCGGTACAATTTCACACCCTCCGCCCGCCGGCGTCCCGTGCATCGCATACGCAGCCCTGGTTCCGGTGCTATGTTAGCGGCCCATCAACTCCCGCATGAAGCACCTCATTACCCTCACGTTCACGCTGGGCGCCACGCTCACCTTCGCCCAGCCGCAGATCATCAACAGTGGATTCGAGACCTGGCAGGATCCCGATGCCGCCGTTGCGGAACCCGAGGAATGGAGTTCGGTGAAAACCAGCGATGCGAGCGAAGTGGTCAACAACCTCGCCCCGCAGCTCTGCTGGCCCAGCACCGATGCGCATACCGGAACGTACAGCGCCAACCTGCGCACCGTGGACACCTTCGTGGGCCCGGCCAGTGGTCTCATGACCTGCGGGCGTGTGCATGCCGCATTCGATCCGGCGCAGGGATACGTGTTCACCGATCCGGCGAACAGCCCATGGAACCAGTCGCTCACCAGCCGACCGGACAGCATCATCGGCTGGTACAAGGCAACAGTGGTTGGTGCGGACTTCCCCACGCTGAAGGCCGCGTTGCATGTGGGCGACGCGAAGATCCCGGAGAACGGCACCCTGGGCAATTGGGTCGGTGGTGCCGATTGGAACGCACCCTCCGCCAATGTGGGCGAGTGGACTCGATTCTCGGTACCGTTCAACTACTTCAGCACGGTCGCACCCTCATGGGCACTGGTGGTGATCACGAGCGGCAATGGCTTGGTGACTGAAGTGGGTTCCGAAGTGTGGTACGACGACATCGCACTCATCTACAATGTGATCCCGGTACCGAGCGAGACCATGGCCTACGTAACCTCCGATGCCGGCTTCGCACTGAACGTGGACTTCAGCACCGGGGGCGAACCCGTGGCCGCAACGGACTTCGTGGCCGAGCTGAGCGATGCCAACGGGGACTGGAGCGCGCCCGTGGTGATCGGCAGTTTGAACACCGACACCAGCGCCGGTACCATTCCCTGCATGATCCCGGCGGGCACCCCGAGCGGCACGGGCTACTTGATCCGCGTGACCAACGCCTCACCGTACTACGCACCCGTCGTGGCGGGCATCACAATCGACCTGAACACGGGCATCGCCGCGGTGGGAGGGGCCGACGCATCCGTACGATCACAGGAAGGTGGGATCCTGGTGGATCTGTCCCGAGCCACGGCATCCCCGGTGCTGTGCGAAGTGTTCGATGTCCGTGGCGGTCTCCTGGCCCGCGCGACGTACACAGGCGGATCGCGCCACCTTGTGCCCTTTTACGCCCCGGGCCTGTACACCGTTCGCCTCACCGGCGGTGCGGTGGACGGTACGCACCGTGTGATGGTCCGGTAGTCCGCAGTACGGTCCTGCACGGATAAAGCACACGCCGATCGGGTATATCGGAAACGGTATGCGGAGGGTGGTCGTGTGCCGCAGCCCCTGTGCCACGACAGGCCGGGGTTCATGCATACGCACGTAGCAACATGAAGGGTCCGGGACGTTCCATCCCACATACAGGACAACCTTCCGACCTCTGTGGCGAGGCCGTTCCGTTGATATGATCCCGAAAGTGGCTGGTCAGTGACGTACTCTTTCCAGTGGATCACCTCGAAGGAGTTCCGGTCGTAAAAGATCATCACCCGGTTCGAGGCAACGTCCACCCCCGCATTGATCGTCACAACTTCCACTACCAACCACATGAAAGCACTCCTCCTCCCCTGCTTGCTCGTTTCAACGATCGTAGCGGCCCAGACCACGCACACCATCAGCACGGTGGGCACCACCTTCAGCCCCAACTTGGTGAACGCCGTTGTTGGCGATGAGATCCAACTCTCGATCGGCAGCCCGCACACCTTCACCGAAGTGGACGAGGCCACGTGGAATGCGAACGACAACACACCCAACGGCGGATACAACTTCAGCGCGGGCAGCCACACCTTCACACTCACCGAGGCCGGCACCATCTGGTACGTCTGCACACCCCATGCCGATATGGGCATGAAGGGACGCATCATCGTGAGCACCAATACCGGGGTTAACGATCAGTTGGCAACCTCCATCTCGCTGGCACCGAACCCTGCCATGGATGTGGTACGGTTCACGGGTGTGCCAGGCACCGCGCGGGCCGACCTGTACGACACGAAGGGTGCGCTGGTGCTTTCCCACCCGGTGGCGAGCGGCATGCTGGAGGTTTCCTCCGTGCTTCCGGGGAGCTATGTATGCGTCGTACGCTCCACTGACGGCACCTTGCTGCTGCGTACCCCGCTTGAAATACGGCGCTGAATCAAGGCTCCTCAGCCCTTGGCCGAGGCGAACTCCTTGAGGAAGCCCACGATGCGCTTGCGCAGGAAGAGGAAGAGCAGCACGTAGGGAACGGTCATCAGGAAGAGGATCCCGGCATTGAGCCCTTCGCCCACCGCTTGTTCACCGCCGAACACGCCACTCTGCTCCTGTCCGCTCTGCACGGTGGCCTTGCACATGGCACAGCCTTGAGCTATAAGGTCGTTTGACCATACGAGAAAGAGCAGCGAAAAAGCAGCAAACAGCAGGCTGCGCATCCTGTACGATGTGCGCACTACCGCCCGTGGCCTGCTGTCCCGCTTTCGATGCCTCAACACGGCACGAAAGTACGTCAGTAGTATGGGCTGATCAGCAGGTACACCACCACCCCCGAAACGCTCACGTAGAACCACACGGGCCACACGCGCCTGGCCAACTGGCGGTGCCGGGGGTGATCGGCGCGGAGCGCGCGGTAGGCCGTGAGGAGGATGAAGGGCAGCGAGAGACCGGCCAGCAGGATGTGCGTGGCCAGGATCACGTAGTAGACGATCTTGATGGTGCCCGCGCCTCCGAAACGGGTCTCTCCCGCGAAGAGGTGATGCAGGAGATAGGAGATCAGGAAACAGATGGAGAGCACCATGGCGGTGAGCATCACCCGGCGGTGCATGCGCCAATTGCCGGCCTTCGCGGTGAACAACCCTGCGATCAGCAGCAGGCTCACCGCGCTATTGATCACGGCGTTGATCCGTGCGAATACATGCGGATCCAGGCCTGCGGGCGCGGGCACCTGCACGCGGTTCAGCACCACCACGGCCAACAGGACGATGCTGGAAAGGATCCAGATCCAACGTTTGGCGGGCTTTTCCGGAACATCCAGGGCGCGCGGTGGGAACGGCTGGCGCATCTCCTAATCGGAATGCTCCTGCTTTTTCCGTTTGCGCTCCTCGCCGATCAGCAGTTTCAGGTCGCCCACGAGGTCCTTCACCCCCGCGGAGGTGGTGCCATCATAGAACCCGCGGATATGCCGATCCTTATCCACCAGTACGAAATTCGGCGAATGCACGAAGCGCTCCGGATCAAGCGTATCCTCCAATGCGCTGAGCAGGTAGCCCGTATTGCCCAGCCGGTAAATATCGGCCGCGTTGCCGGTGAGGAACTTCCAGCGCGCGGTATCGGCATGGTGCTGATGACCGTAGGCCTTCAGTACGGCCGGGGTGTCATGCTCCGGATCCACGGTGTAGCTCAGGAAGAGCACGTCCTTGAACGCCTCATCGTGCAAAGGCAGGCTCACTTGCATACCGGCCATGCGGGTGGTCATGGCCGGGCAGATGGTACCGCAGGATGTGAAGAAGAAGTCCACCACCAGGATCTTGCCTTTGGTGGTGGTGCTGCTCACCGTGTTGCCGTCCTGGTCGGTGAAAGACCACTCGGGCACCTGGAAATAGGTGGTATCGCCCGGGGCATTCACCTCGTGCTGCCCGAAATAGGGCAGGGTGATGAAATGATTATCGAAGAGCCGGAAGAACAGGAGCCCGGCCGGTACGATACCCAGCAGGATGCCCAGAATGATGCGTTTCCTGCGCTTGCTGACCGGTCGTGCCGCCGTGCTCACTGGAAGTACTCCAGCATCCGTCCGATGTAGTTCGACTCCCAGAGGGCGATGAAGAGCAGGTAGAAGATGAAGAGCGAATACGGCAGCAGGATGATGGTGCGGATGTTGCGCCGTTCATCTCCCAGGTGCATGAAGACAGCCACGATGAATCCGGCCTTGATCAACGTGAGGATGATGAAGCAGAGTTTCACACCATGCCACCACTCGGGGAACCAATCGCGCCAGTAGGCACCAACGGCCACCTCGAACACGGTGACCGCCGCGAGCAACGCGGTGACCAGCCAGATGTTCCGACGGATCTTCTTGCCCTGCTCTTCGCTGTGGTGGGCGTCCAGACTGTATTCGATGATGTCGTCGCGTTCCATTTCAAACCGCCGAAGCCTCGGCGAAGGCGTTTGTTATTGGCTCACACCAAGTAGAAGAAGGTGAACACGAAGACCCAGACCAGGTCCACGAAGTGCCAGTACAGACCGGCTTTTTCGACCATTTCGTAATGGCCCCGGCGGTGGAAGACCCCACGCACCACCATCAGCAGCACGATCAGGTTGATGATCACACCGCTGAACACGTGGAAGCCATGGAACCCCGTGATGAAGAAGAAGAAGTTGGCGTACTGTGCGGGGCCGTACTCATTTTCGATACTACCCTCACTGGCCCATGGAGCCGAGGCCCCGTGGGTGTAACTCACGCGCTCGGCGAAAAGCTTCTGGGCTTCGGCCCCCTCGATGTGGGGGGCGCCTTCTTCACCTTGCAGGTAACGGTGGGTAACCTGGTCGGCCTTCACCAAGTGGAAGCCCGGGGCGTGGGCCGGGTCGGTGGTGTCGTGCGTGTCGTTGTGGACCCAGTACTTGTCGCCATTGGTCATGGTGACGTAACCACCGCTCCCATGGATGAAATGGCCCCACTCCCATACCTGGCTACCAACGAAAATGGCCCCACCGATCACGGTGAAGAAGAGCCACTTGATCACGCCTTGCTTGTACATGCGGTGTCCGGCTTCAACGGCCAGCACCATGGTGACCGAACTGAAAATGAGCACCGCGGTCATGAAGGCCACGTACATCAGGGGGAAGTCGCCGTGAACGAAGGGCAGGGCGCGGAACACGCTTTCGCCCATGGGCCAAGATTCGCCCGGAGGCATGCTGTGGCGTGCGAATCCATAACTCACCAGCAGCCCGCCGAAGGTGAGTGCGTCCGACACCAGGAAGAACCACATCATGATCTTCCCGTAGCTCACGCTGAACGGTGAGCGGCCACCGCCCCAGAGGACGGCGTTCGGAATGGCTTTACTGGCTTCTCCTGACATGGTCCTTTGTTACGGGCGCAATGTTAGTGAACGGCGGCGATGAACAAAAGCAAGTAGATCCATACACCGGTGAGGAAGTGCCAATACATGGTTCCCTGCCATACCCCGGTGTGGGCCTGCGCGGTGTATCGGCCCAGCAGGGCTCTGACCGTCAGTACCATCAGGACCACCAGTCCACCTGCCAGATGGAGCCAGTGGCTGAAGGTGAGAACATGGAAGTATCCGCTGCTCACATTCCAGTGGTCCGCCATGTCCGCGTTGAGCGGTGCGGTGTGCCCCGGGTCGTCCTGGGAGTAGTACAGGCTGTCCACCCGTTCCAGCGGAACCCCCTTGTGCGTAATGGCGAAATCCACGCCGTACACCCCTGCCGTCATGGTGACCTTGTCGGTCACCAGGTTCATCCGGCGTTCGGACATCTCCTTCCAGCCTTTGAACTGGAACACCGAGAAGATCACGCCGAGCACGAGGGTCGCAACCAGCCAGGTCGCCGTGGCGCGCTTGTCGCCGTGGCGTGCCGCCCGCAGCGCCAGTTGCACGGAAAGGCTGCTCACCACGATGATGGCCGTGCTGTACCAGAAGTCCACCGGCATGCGGAACGTGACCCAATAATCCGCGCTGCCACGACTCACGATGTACGCGCTGCTGAGCGCCGCGAAGAACATCACGATCGCCACCATGAACAGGTAGGTCAAGCTCCTGCGGGCGCGTACCCGGTGCGCTGCTTCATCGATCGGGTCCTCGGCAGGGCTGTTCATAGCTTGTCGATCACGAAGGCGATCTGCGTAACGGGCAGGTAGATGAAACTGGCGAACATGAGCTTGCGGGCGTCCTTCTCGCTACGGGTGCGCAAGAGGCGAACCGCAGGCACCAGCATCCAGAGGCCGCAGAGCAGGGCGACCAAGGCTGCCCACGGGCCTGTAAAGCCGAAGAACCACGGCAGCATGCCTACGGGCACGGTGAACAAGGTGTACAGCACGGTAAGCCACGCTGAATAACCATCGCGCCCGCCCGCGCTCGGCAGCATGTGGTACCCAGCCAGTTTGTAATCGTCGTGCAACACCCAGGCGATGGCCCAGTAGTGCGGGAACTGCCACATGAACTGGATGGCGAAGAGCAGGCCGGGCCCCAGGCCGAACTGTCCGGTAGCGGCCACATATCCCAGCATGGGGGGGAACGCACCGGGGAATGCCCCCACCAGCACGCTCCACGCGGTGAATCGCTTCAGCGGCGTGTACAACGCCACGTACATGAAGAGTGAGAGCAGGCCCAGGATCCCGGTGAGCGGACCGAATACGGCCCACAACAGGTATACGCCCAAGGCTCCCGCTGCCAGTGCCATCAGCACCGCTTCGGTCATGCTCAGCGTGCCACGCACCAAGGGGCGGGCGGCGGTGCGCTTCATCTGGCTGTCGGCGTCCACCTCCAGTACCTGGTTGAAGGCATTGCTGGCACCCGTCACCAGCAACCCGGCCAAGGTCAGCAGTAGCGCGTTCATCAGATCGAAGCCCCCCTTGGGCACTCCCATCCAGTAGCCCAGCACGGCACTGACCACTACCAAGGACGTAAGTCGCAGCTTGAAAAGCACCGGAACTTCCTTCAGCTTGGCGCCGAAGCCCAGTACGGGAGAAAGGATGACCTGCCGTTCCAATGCGGGGGCGAAAATAGACGGATGTCAGCATGCTGCTGCATCCAATGGTCCAAGTGAACCGCGCAGGGATGTTCCTTGAATTCCGAAGCCCCATCCTGGCAGGCAGGGCGGGGCTCCGAACACGATCAATGTACGGTCAGCGCACGATAAGTCGGGCCACTTCGGTGCGACCGTCGCGCTGGAGGCGCACGAAATAGCATCCGACCTGCAGGTTCCGCACGGGCAATTCGATGCGATGGCCCCCGGCACCGATCGCACCACTGCGAACGGTGCTCACTGTGCGCCCGGTCATGTCAAGCAGGTCGATACGCGCCTCCGTGGCCCGTGGCAGGTCCAACTCAACGAATGCCACATCGCTCGCGGGATTCGGGACCACGGTGAGGCCGGAGCCCATGGTGCTCGCCTCATTGATCCCCACCGGGCCCATGATGTTGATGTCATCGATCCAGAGATCGTTGCCGGCATCGCTCTCGAAGGCGAACTTGAACCGGAAGTTGTTCACGAGGTAATTGGGCAGGATGTTCGTGATGGAGCCGAGCTGCCATTGATCCGCGTTGCCGGGGGTGAACACCCCGTTCTGATCGGGCACGGTGGCCAGGTTGCTGTTGCCGTAGAACTGCTTGCGCAACTGCCAGCTATCGCCGCAATTGTTGCTCACGTAGAACCGCAACCGGTCGTCGTTGTCCCCATTGCGTCGCGCGAAGGCATAGCGGAAGGTGAGCGTGACGGCATCTTGGCCACTGAGGTCCAGCGTGGGTCCGAGCAGTTCATCCGTTGCGCCTCCGGTACTGCCGTGGTTGCGCATGCGCACGCTGTGCGAACTGTTGTAACCGGCAGCCTCACTCAATCCGAAGGTGTACTGGTCGTTGCCGGGGTTCTCAACCATCCACTGGCTGGGGTCCAAGGTGGATCCCATGCCTTCGAACGATTCGGACCAGGGCAAGGGTGCGCCGGGCTCGGACAGCACCACCACGGCCGCCTGTTGCGTGGTGCTCACACTGCTGTTGCCGTTGCCCACGGTGAGTTCCACCGTGTAGCTGCCGGGCGCATCATAGGTGACCACGGGGTTCTCTTCGGTACTCGTGGCGGGCGAACCACCCGGAAAGCTCCAATTCCAGTTGGTGGGGTTATGGTAACTCTGATCCGTGAACTGAACCGGGCTTCCACCGCACACCACCTGCTGGTCCACCAGGAAGGCGGCCGCGCACAGGGGCTGATCCTCGGTGGTACCGGTCAGGGCCAGGTTGTTCGCTGTCCACAAGTTGTTGCGGGAGGCCGTGTTGCTGTTGAGCGCGGCCAGCATGCGTGTCTTTTGTCCGTTGGTGAACATCTTGGAGCAGTAGGAATACTCCATGTAGTTCTCCACATTGTCCTTCGGCGATCCGCACGTGGCACCGTTCAGGTTGCAACTCGTCCAGCCCTCGGTATTGGGTGTATCGCTGACATTATCGTCCACGTCGCAATTCTCATCGAGTCCGGGTTCGTTGGTGGGACCCCAACAATGGGACAGGTTGATCCAGTGGCCCACCTCGTGCGTCAGCGTACGCGAGCGGAACGGTTCACTCGTGCCGATGGCCCCGGTGTAGTTATGGAGCAACACGATCCCATCGCTGTCCTCGCCCCAGAAGCCGGCCACCATGCCAGGCGTCTGCGTGTAGCCCGCCGCGCCTTGGGCATAAGCGCAAACCCACACGTTCAGGTAGCGATCGCGCGGCCAGATGATCAGGTCCTTCATGTCCTGGCCGCCATCGTTGGTCAGCGGGCTCTGCGTGCGGGTGATACCCGTGGTGCAATTGCCGTCGGGATCCAGGCCGGCCAGGCGGAAGGTGATGCCCACGTCCGCCACCCGGTCCAGGAACTCGGGTTGCACGTTGTCCCAGTCGGTGTTCAATTTGTTGTAATCGTCGTTCAGCACGCGGATGGCATCACGGCATTGGTCGTCGCTGATGTTCTCCACCCCCCCGTTATGGATGATGTGGAAGACCACGGGGATCACGTAGGTGTTCCCGCCGCCCCGAGGATCAAAGCCATTGGCGAAGGCCGCGGTCTCCTGTTCCAATTGCGCCTCATCGTCGTGGATCCGCTGCACGCGCTCCGGGTGCCCATCAAGGAACCGCGAGAGGTGCTGCAGTCCATGCGTTGAGCAGGTGAAGGGGGCTTGCTGGGCAGTGGCCGGAAAGGCCATGGCCAATACGAAAGAAGCGGGCAGAATGGAGCGTGTGGTCATGCGCGACAAGGGGGCCGTTGGGGAAAGGCCGACGAAAATAGGCCAATGACGGTTCCGCATCGTGCCCGTATGCGACTTCACGCGGCCCACCCTTGGGTTCCTTCCGAAACACAACTCCCACCGAACGCCGATTCGGCCCGATGGATCAGGGTTTTTCTCAGCCCAAGGCTTGCCGCAGGTCCGTGATCAGATCTTCCTTGCTCGGAAATGGATGAAGAAGGCCGGGTCACTCGATCCTGATCGAAGTGCTCGTCCATCAACGCTTGCAGCATGGGATCGCACCAGGATCCGGGACGAGTGCGGAGAACAAGAGTATGGCGCTTCGGCGGGCTCAGCGTGACAGTGGGGACAAGCGTGTCCACGAACAGTGTTCTTGAACTCCCTATGAACTGTCACGCTGAGCCCGCCGACTGCGCCTATGCGTAGCCGCTCCGGCGATGCGAGGAGCGCTACAACAAGCCGGTATCGTTTCAGAATACGCGGCCCCCAACACGTTCAGGCCGGTCTGAACACTTCTTTGCTCGGAAATGGGGGAAGAAGGCCGGGTCACCCGATCCTGATCGAAGTGCTCGTCCATCAACGCTTGCAGCATGGGATCGCACCAGGATCCGGGACGAGTGCGGAGAACAGGAGGATTTTCTTCAGCCCAGTGCTTGCCGCAGGTCCGCGATCAGATCCTCCTTGTCTTCCAAACCCACACTCAAGCGGATCAGCGTATCGGCCACACCACTTTTCAGACGCTCTTCGCGAGGAATGCTGGCGTGCGTCATACTGGCCGGGTGGCCCAGCAGCGATTCCACCCCTCCGAGGCTCTCGGCCAACGAGAACAACTTGGTACTGGCGAGCACCCGTGTGGCATCGTCCATGCGGTCGCCCTTGAGGGTGAAGCTGATCATGCCGCCGAAGCCGCGCATCTGTTTCTTGGCCACATCGTGGTTGCGGTGCGTGGGCAAGCCGGGCCAGTACAACTTGTCCACCTTGGGGTGCGCGGCCAGGAACTCCGCGATGACCGCACCGTTCTCGCAGTGGCGCTGCACACGCAGATGCAAGGTCTTCAGCCCGCGCAGCACCAGGAAGCAGTCCTGCGGCCCGGGCGTGGCGCCGCAGCTGTTCTGGATGAAGGCCAGGCGCTCATGCAGTACATCGTCCTTCACCACCAGCGCACCCATGACCACGTCGCTATGACCGCCGAGATACTTGGTCACACTGTGCATCACGATGTCCGCACCCAGGTCCAGGGGCGTTTGCAGATATGGTGAAGCGAAGGTGTTGTCCAC
The DNA here is from genome assembly GCA_018267155.1 of Bacteroidota bacterium. Lineage (GTDB taxonomy): Bacteria > Bacteroidota > Bacteroidia > Flavobacteriales_F > PHOS-HE28 > PHOS-HE28. The sequence goes on from JAFDZE010000049.1 coordinate 28,801, forward strand.
CCCGAGCCATGCGCCCGCCTTCTTGGCCAAGGCGCCGATGGCCGCGATGTCGATGATGTTGAGCATCGGGTTGGTGGGCGTTTCCACCCAGACCAGCTTGGTCCTGGCCGTGATGGCCTTGGCCACATGTGCCGGGTCGGTCATGTCCACGAAGCGGAACTTCACACCGAAGCCTTCGAAGATCCTTGTGAAGAGCCGGTAGGTGCCACCGTACAGGTCGTTGGTGCTCACCACCTCGTCACCGGGTGCAAGCAATTTGATCACCGCATCGATCGAGGCCATACCGCTGGCGAAGCACAGGCCGTGCTTCCCGTTCTCCAAGGCGGCCAGCGCTTTCTGCAGCGCCGTGCGCGTGGGGTTGTGTGTGCGGCTGTACTCGTAGCCTTTATGGTCGCCCGGTGCGGCCTGCACGTACGTGCTCGTTTGGAAGATGGGCGTCATGATGGCCCCCGTGGACGGATCGGGTTCCACACCGGCGTGGATCGCTTTTGTACCGAAGCGCATGGTATTCTGGCGTTGAAGGCGGGCGAAGGTAGCGGGAAGCCGCATCACGTTTGCGGGCAACGCCTGCCGACTACTTTCGCCCGCGATGCTTCGTTCGATGACCGGCTTCGGCCGCTCGGAGGGGACCGTTGCCGGGAAGAAGGTGACGGTGGAGATCCGCTCGCTCAACAGCAAACAACTGGACCTGTTCATCAAACTGCCGCCGGTGTACCGCGAGAAGGACGCCGAACTGCGCCAGTGGGCCGCCGACGGACTGGTGCGGGGCAAGGTGGAGCTGGTGATCACCAGCGAGCCCGTACCGGGGGCGGAGCGGCGTCGCTTCAACGAGGCGCTCATCCTTGAATACTACCAGGAACTGCATCGCATCACCCTTTCCGTTGACAAGGACATCCGTACCGACCTCATGGGAACGGTGCTGCGCATGCCCGAGGTGCATGGTAGTGCGTACGAGGAGGTGAGCGACGCGGAATGGAACGGTGTGCTCGCACTTCTGCAAGATGCCGGCCGGGCTTTCAACGGGTTCCGTGATGCGGAAGGCGGCAAGCTCTTCGATGACCTGCGCCAGCGCACCGGGCGGATCAGCGCGCTGCTCGCCGAAGTGGATGCGCAGGACAGCGGCCGCGTCGAAAGGACACGCGAGCGCATCCATGCCCGCCTGGCCGAACTTCGCATCAAAGTGGACCAGGACCGGTTCGAGCAGGAGCTCGTATTCTACCTGGAAAAGATGGATATCAACGAGGAAAAGGTGCGGCTGCGCGCGCATTGCGCCTATTTCGCCGAAACGCTGGAGGGCGAGCGCCAGCAGGGGCGCAAGCTCGGCTTCATCGCCCAGGAGATGGGGCGGGAGATCAACACCATCGGCTCCAAGGCCAACGATGCCGCCATGCAACGCAACGTGGTGCTCATGAAGGACGAGTTGGAAAAGATCAAGGAACAGGTACTGAACGTGCTCTGACAGTGAGCGGCCACCACGGGAAGTGCATCATCGTCTCAGCGCCCTCCGGCGCCGGGAAGACCACGATCGTGCGGTACCTTTTGGAGCACTTGGGAACACTGGCCTTCTCCGTGAGCGCGACCAGCCGGGCAAAACGCGCCCATGAGGTGGACGGGCAGGACTACTGGTTCATCAGCGCCGGGGAATTCCAGCGGCGGATCGAAGCGGACGAATTCGTGGAATGGGAGGAGGTGTACCCCGGCCAGTACTACGGCACCCTGAAGCACGAGCTCCATCGCATCTGGAAAGATGGCCGGCACCCGATCTTCGATGTGGACGTGGTGGGGGGACTGGACCTGAAGGAGATCTTCGGGCCCAACGCCCTGGCCATGTTCATCGCACCGCCATCGATACCCGCTCTGGAGGAGCGGCTGCGCCAGCGCGGCACGGAATCGCCGGAAAGCCTGGCCAAACGCGTGGCGAAAGCCGGGCACGAACTCACGTATGCGGACCGGTTCGACACCGTGGTGGTCAACGACGATCGTGACCGCGCGTGCATCGAGGCGTATCAACACGTGTACGATTTCCTGACATGAACATCGGCTGCCTCTTCGGATCCTTCGATCCCCCGCATGCGGGCCATCTGGCCATCGCGCGCCACATGCTGAAGGCGGCCAAGCTCGATCAGGTGTGGCTGGTCGTCACGCCTCAGAACCCGTTCAAACAGGACCGCGTACTGAGCCCCGAGCATCAGCGGCTGGCCATGGCCCGCTTGGCCGTGCAGGGCGAGGCGGGCATCGTGGCCAGCGGGTTCGAACTGGACCTGCCCAAGCCCAACTATACCGCCGACACGCTGGCGTTCATGCGCGAACGCTGGCCGCACCACGATTTCAGCCTCATCATCGGCAGCGACAACCTCGCGGGTCTGCACACCTGGAAGGAGCCGCACACGATCCTCGACAACCACCGGGTACTGGTGTACCCACGTCCAGGTATCGAAGGTCACATGGCCGTCAGCGACCTGCTGTACCATCCGTCGGTCACCCTGGTGAACGATGCACCGCTCATGGATATTTCCAGCACGGGGGTGCGTGTGCGGCTGCGGAACTGGAAACCGGTGGAGGGCCTGATCCACCCCGATGTGGGCCTGTACATCCGGCAGAACAGCCTGTACACGGGCAAGACGGACTGACCAACCCCGCATACCTTTGGCGGGATGGCATCAAGGAACCCCGCAGCGGTGGCCGTCCGCGTACCGGACCCGCGAACCGCACCCAGGATCGATCAGGTGGGCATCGAGGAGCGTGTGGCCCGGATCAAAGCCCGCAGCATCAAGACCGGGGCGAAGACCCGGGGCATGAAGCTCGCCCTGAGCATGATCGACCTCACCACGCTCGAGGGGGCCGACACGCCGAACAAGGTGCGTCAGCTCTGCTACAAGGCCATGCACCTGCACGATACCCTGCCGGACCTGCCCACGGTGGCCGCAGTGTGCGTCTATCCCTCCCTTGTGAAGGTGGCCAAACAAGCCTTGGGCAACAGCGGCGTGAAAGTGGCTTCCGTTTCCACCGCCTTTCCCAGCGGCCAGGCCCCTCGCAACGTGAAGGTGGCGGATACCCGCTTCGCGGTGGCTGAAGGTGCCGACGAGATCGACATGGTGATCAGCCGAGGGCGTTTCCACAGCGGCGATCATCAGTTCGTGTTCGACGAGATCGCCGCCATCAAGGAGGCCTGTGGCCCCGCTCGCCTGAAGGTGATCCTTGAAACCGGGGAGTTGGGCACGTACGACAAGGTGCGCCTTGCCAGTGATATCGCGATCGCGGCCGGAGCCGACTTCATCAAGACCAGCACGGGCAAGATCAACCCCGCCGCCACCATGGAGGTGACGCTGGTGATGCTGCACGCCATCCGCGACCACTACTTGCGCACCGGGCAGATGATCGCCATGAAGCCCGCGGGCGGCATCCGCAAGAGCAAAGAGGCGCTGCATTACCTGATGATGGTGAACGAAGAACTGGGTCCCGAGTGGCTCGATCCGCACTGGTTCCGGTTCGGCGCCAGCAGCCTGGCCAACGACATCCTGATGCAACTGTGCAAGCAGACCGACGGACGGTACCAGAGCGCGGACTACTTCAGCATCGATTAGTACGGTATTCGCCGGTTCACCGGGGCCACGATCCACGGAGTTCCTTCGTCCGGTACGGGCATGACCGGGGCGTGCTCGTTGCCTGGAGCGGAACCGGATGGCAGAGGTGCGGGGTCTGCGAACCCGGGGTTCCGGAACCTGGCCGACCCGAAGCTGCGGGATACTTTCGCGCCCCATGGAACCACGCCCAGCCTCCGCCGGATACGCCGAGACCACGCACATCGTGCTGCCCAACGAAACGAACACGATGGGGAATCTCTTCGGCGGCCAGCTGCTGAAGTGGCTCGATATCAGCTGCGCCATCAGTGCGCACCGGCACAGCCGCCGCCTGGCCGTCACCGTGGCGGTGAACCACGTGGGCTTCGATCAGCCGATCCGGCTTGGCGATTTCGTAACGATCAAGAGCCATGTGAGCCGCACATTCAGTACCAGCATGGAGATCTGGGCCGACGTGTGGGTGGAGGACCAGCATACCGGGGCCAGCAAACTGGCCACCAGTGCCATTTACACCTTCGTTGCGGTTGACGACCAAGGCAAACCCGTGGCCGTGCCCGAAGTGGTCCCCGTGACCGAGGAGGAGGTCCGGCGCTATGCGGGGGCGCTGCGCCGCCGCCAGCTCCGCCTGATCCTCAGCGGCAGGATGCAACCGAAGGACGCCACGGAACTGAAGGCGCTCTTCACCTGAGAGCCACATCCAGCACTGCCGCGTCGAACAGATCGCCGACAGCCATGCCCATGGCGCGCAGATCGGGTTCGCGCAACAGGGCCGCCACCGCCACCGGGCTCTGCGCACCACCTTCGATGTGCGCCACGATGTACCGCACCCTTCTCCCATCCTCCATGTGGAGCTGGGAACTGATGTCGATATCGTCGCCTCGTGCGAAAAGCCGGTCGTTGTCCTGCGCTTCGATCATGGGCAGGATCTTTTACTGCGACGGTGACGAAGATCCGGTCGCTGCGGTAGACAACGGTGTGGTGAAGAAGTGAGGAAGTGAGGAAGTGAGGAGGGACGCGACTTCCTCACTTCCATACCTCCTCGCTCACGATTTGATCGACCACTTCGTTCTCACCGTCTCAGTGCCGACCCCGAGTATCCGCGTCCGTTACCGGCGGGAGGTCCTGGATGCAGATGTCCCAACTCATGGTTCAACGCGAAGCGATCTCCGCGATGCGCGCGGTATCCTGGTTCTCCATGCAGCGAAAATGCCCCTTGGGACAATGCTCGAAACCGATCTTGGAACAGGGCCGGCAATCGAGGCCGGCCACCTCCATGATATGCGCACGATCCGGGCGGGTCGGGATGTACGGGCCCATGCCGAGGAGCGGCACGGTGCTGCCCCAGATGCTAACGGTATTTTTTTTGAACGCCGCTGCGATGTGCATGGCCCCGCTGTCATGCGCGATGACGCTCCGGGCCTGGCGGATGAGCGATGCGCTACCGAGCAGGTCATACCGGCCCGTGGCGTCCCAGGCCCTGCCGCCCACCGCGTTGGCGATCGCGCGGGCGACAGCTTTGTCATCCGGTCCACCGATGATGGTGATGGGGCCGGGGATACGCCCGGCGAGATCGACCAGTTTATGGACCGGCAACCGTTTCGTGGCGTGGGCCCCGCCGACGCACAGTGCCACGAAGCCAGCGCGGTGGCTTTCCGGCAGTTCGTCCGTCATTACCTCACGATCGGGATGAATGAACAGGTCCAGCCCCTCGTTGTCGTTCTTCACCCCCAGGTGCGCCACCGCGTCCATGTAGCGATCAACGATGTGCTTGCGGGGCATGCGATCACGCCGCAGGTTCACCAGCATCCACTTCTCCAGATTCAGTTTCGCGAAGCTGGTGGCGGGCACGCCCAGCGCGCGTTTCACCCTCCAGGTACGCAGGTTGTGGTGCAGGTCGACAACCGCATCGAAACGCTCAGCCTTCAAGCGATGGATGAGCTCGCCGAGGTCATCACCGAGATCATGGGCCTTGTCCACGTACGGACTGTAACGCACCAGGTCCATGAAGATGCGCTTGGTGGCCACATGCAGCTCCGCCCCGGGAAGCTGACGCTTCACACAACGCAACACGGGACTCGTCAGCACGATATCCCCGATGGACGAAAAGCGCAGAACGAGGATCTTCATGCCGGCATGGGACCAAGTGGACCTGTGGATCGGGACTCCACAGCACGGGATGGCCGCGCCCAAAAGTAGCCGCTGATGTCCCCGGTCAACGATATCCCATCGCCGATATTCAAGCCCTCATGAGCGGACGCGCATCCGGTCGCATGTGCCCCTGCTCACATCTTCACTGGTCATCCCGGTACCTTCGCCAGCGATGTTCATCGACACGCACGCGCACCTCTATCACAAGCAGTTCGACGTGGATCGCGAAGAGATGCTCGCACGGGCGGTGGACGCGGGTGTGGGCCGCTTCTACCTGCCTAACATCGACCTGGAAAGTGTTGCGTCCATGCATGCCCTCTGCGACGCGCACCCGGAACTCTGCTTCCCCATGATGGGCCTGCACCCCACGAGCGTACCCGAGGATCCGGCGCGCGACCTGGTAGGGATCGAGAAGTTGCTGCGTGAAGGGCGTTATCACGCCGTGGGCGAGATCGGCATCGACCTGTACTGGGACAAGTCGCGGCTGATACAACAGGAGGAGGTATTCCTCACCCAGGTGCGCTGGGCCAAAGAACTATCACTGCCTGTGGTGATCCATTGCCGGGACTCCTTCGATGAGGTGTTCCGGATCGTCGAGGACGAGAACGACACCCACTTGCGCGGCGTGTTCCATTGCTTCACGGGCACGGCGGAGCAGGCGCGTCTGATCACGGGCCTCGGTGGTTTCATGCTCGGCATCGGCGGAGTGATCACCTACCCCAAGAGCGGGCTGGCGCAGGTGATGGCCGAGGTGGGAGCGGATCATTGCGTGCTGGAGACCGACGCGCCCTACCTGGCCCCCGTGCCCCATCGCGGCAAGCGCAACGAGAGCACCTACGTGCCGATCGTGGCCCAGGCCCTGGCGCAGGCCACCGGCAGTACGCTGGACGACATCGCGCGCATGACCACGGCCAACGCCGAAAAGCTCTTTGCCGCATGAGCGAACGTTCGCGCGTACTGATCATCTATACGGGGGGCACCATCGGCATGATGGCCGATCCGCGCTCAGGGGCCTTGCTGCCCATGGACATGGCACATCTGGAGCTGCATGTACCCGAGCTGGAACGCATCGACGTAGACCTTGATGCCGTGTCGTTCGAGCGGCCCATCGACAGCAGCGACATGCGCCCAGCGGATTGGATCACCATGGCGCGGATCATCGGAGAACGGTATGATAGACACGATGGCTTCGTGGTGTTGCACGGCAGCGACACCATGGCCTACACCGCCAGTGCGCTCAGCTACCTGCTCGAAGGGTTGGGCAAGCCGGTGGTGCTCACCGGCTCGCAACTGCCCATCGGCACCATCCGCACCGACGGCAAGGAGAACCTGCTGACCGCGATCGAGATCGCTGCGGCCAACGAGGGCGGCAGGCCGATCGTGAGCGAAGTAGCGGTCTATTTCGAGTACGCGCTCTTCCGGGGCAACCGGACCGTGAAAGTGCATGCCGAACGTTTCGAGGCCTTCCGCTCGCCCAACTGGCCCCTGCTGGCCGAGGCTGGCGTGCATCTCCGCTACGACCGGCAGGCCATGTTGCCCCGGCGCAACGGTCCGCTGCATGTACATGAGCGGCTGAATGAGAACGTCGGGGTGATCCCCCTGTTCCCGGGCATCCGCGCCGACTGGGTGTGCCATGCCCTGAGCACGCCCGGCATGCGCGCCGTGGTCCTCACCACCTTCGGCAGCGGCAACGGCCCCACCGATACGGCTTTTCTGAAGGCCCTGCACGAAGCGCGCGAACGGGGCATCGTTCTGGTGAACGTCACGCAATGCGTGGGAGGACGCGTGGAACAGGGGCGCTACGTCACCAGCCAGGCCTTCGCCGAGATGGGGGTGGTGAGCGGACACGACCTGACCGTGGAGGCGGCCATCACCAAACTCATGTTCCTGTTCGGGCAGGAGCTTTCCGCCGAAGAGGTGGCCCGACACGTCCAGGTGCCCCTGTGCGGAGAGATGAGCGTATCCTGAACAGCAGGACACGTGATCGGGTATTTTTTTAACCCGGGCTCGGGTCGACCAGCACGTTTTCGCCAACGGGATCGGGATCGTGCGAAGCGCGCTTTCTTCAAGGGGGTGGCTTCAAGGCTCAGGCCGCATCGCTTCGCGCTGCGCTTTCCCGTTCGATCCGCTCGCATCTCGAACAAGAAAGCCGCCCTTCGGCGGCCTTCCCGTTGGCGGAGAGAGAGGGATGGCAGGGCATCCCGGTGGGGGTGGCTTCAATGCTCAGGCCGCATCGCTTCGCGCTGCGCTTTCCTGTTCGATCCGCTCGCTGGAGCATGCTCCGCTCGCATCTCGAACAAGAAAGCCGCCTTTCGGCGGCCTTCCCATTGGCGGAGAGAGAGGGATTCGAACCCCCGTTACCCTTTCAGGTAAACACACTTTCCAGGCGTGCGCCTTAAACCACTCGGCCATCTCTCCGGAGGGGCGGCGAAAGTAGGCAAAGGGGGCTCCCGCTGACGGAGCGGGCAACGCGTTCGACCGGTAGGATCAGTTCTCCCCCGAGCGGAACGGCGACAAGGTCACACACAGCTCGTTCGGGGTATCGGGGTCCAAGAGGATGGCTCCCACACCCTGCTGCATGCAAATGCGGAGCAGTTCGCTGGAAGGCAAGCCCATGCACGTGATCTCTTCCGTGGCGAAACTGCGCACCGCGGCCTCGCCGGTGAAGGCATAGAGCGTGAGCACCCCGTCGATGGAAGGCGCATCGATCGACATGGTCGTTCCTTCATCCCCTTCCTCCATCTCCTCGCTGGCCTTGGCCGGCACGAGCAACATGGCCGAACCGTAGAGCAATTCGTTCATCACGTCCAGGTCATACTCCGATCCCTCGTGCGTGCGCGCGATGGTCATCAGGTTCACCAGGCGGTCGTTGTTGCGTTCGGACAGGTGTTCTTCCATGATGAGCGCGTTGATCGGTTCAGTCCACGGTTCCGTTCGGTGGTCGGTGCGAACACGCCTGCGGTAGACCTTTCATCCGGTAGACGTTCCAGGCAGCGGTTCGTGGCTTGGGCATGTTCGGATCTTCTGCGCGCAGGCGGCCAGTACCACCCGAGTGCCGCCCGCTTCAACGCGGAACGCATGTGCCGGGTTCAGCGCCCGCCCCGAGCGGCTTTCCGCGCAGGTCCCGCCGCTGAGGTACGCCCGGCGGGTGTTCCGTACTTTCGCACTCCCTATTCCATGCCCCGCATCGGCCCCATCGAACTGCCGGAATTCCCGCTGTTGCTGGCACCCATGGAGGACGTGAGCGATCCTCCATTCCGGGCGCTCTGCAAAAAGCACGGGGCCGACCTGATGTACACCGAGTTCATCAGCAGCGAAGGGTTGATCCGCAAGGCGGCCAAGGGCATGAAAAAGCTCGACATCTTCCCGGAGGAGCGGCCCATCGGCATCCAACTCTTCGGAGGGAGCGAGGACGCCATGGAGGAGGCCGCACGCATCGCCGAGGCCGCAGGGCCTGAGCTGATCGACATCAACTACGGCTGCCCGGTGAACAAAGTGGTGAACAAGGGAGCGGGCGCCTGTCTGTTGCAGGATGTGGACAAGATGGTGCGCCTGACGGAGAAGGTGGTGAAGGCGGTGAAGCTGCCGGTAACGGTGAAGACGCGCCTTGGCTGGAATGACCACACGAAGAACATCGTGGAGGTGGCCGAGCGGTTGCAGGACGTGGGCATCGCTGCGCTGAGCATCCATGGCCGCACACGGGCGCAGTTGTACAAGGGCCCGGCCGACTGGACCCTGATCGGGGAGGTGAAGAACAACCCGCGCATCCGGATCCCGATCTTCGGGAATGGCGATGTGGATTCGCCCGAGAAGGCAAAAGCCATGCGCGATCGGTACGGTGTGGACGGGGTGATGATCGGCCGCGCGAGCATCGGACACCCGTGGATCTTCAACGCCATCAAGCACTTCATGGCCACCGGCATGCACCTGTCGGCGCCCACGCTGAACGACCGTGTGGACGCGGCACGCGAGCATCTGGAGCGCAGCATCGCGTGGAAAGGCGACTGGGAAGGCGTGGTGGAGATGCGCCGCCACTACACCAACTACTTCAAGGGCCTGCCTGATTTCAAGGAGCACCGGCTGCGGCTGGTGACCGAGCGCGACCCGCGCATCGTGCTGGAGTTGCTCGAGGTGGTACGCGCAGCCTACGCTCTCGCAGCCTGAAGGTAGCCAACGGCCCCATCGGCCGATCGCCGCCACAGACCCATCAACGAGGTGGCGGTGGCCAGGATGCCGATGGCCATCACCGCCAGGAAAATGAGGGCCAGGTCAGATACCATCACTTGCACAGGGTAGCTTTTAACCACGGATCCCTCCAGTCGCACCACGCCGGTCCACAGTTGGATCCCGCACACGAACAGGCCGAGCAGCAGGCCCGCCACGGTGCCCACACCCACGATGAGCATGCCCTCGGCGAAGAACACGCGCCGGACGAACGATGCGGTAGCCCCCATACCCGCCAGGGTGCGCATATCGCGTTGCTTCTCGATCATCATGAGCGTGAGTGAAGCGATGATGTTGAAGGCGCCGATGAGGGCGATGAAGGCGAGCACTCCGAATGTGAAGCGTTTCTCGATGGCGTTGGTGCGGTACATCAACTCGTTCTTGCGGTAGCGCGAGAGCACCTTGAACCGCGGCCCGACGAGCGCTCCGATGCGGTCGGCAAGCAACTCAATGTCGGTTCCTGGAACGGCTTTGATCTCCAGTGCGCTGACTTGCCCGCCATAATGGAGCAGGGAGTCCGCAAGGGCGATGGGTGCCACGGCGAAGCGTTGGTCGAAGTCCATGTTGATGGAGAAGGAACCGGCCACGGCCACGTTCTCCCGCTCAAAGGCCTGTTCCCTGTATCGCAGCAGTTTGCGGCCGCGCACGGGTGCGCTGATCACAAGGGGCCGAAGCACGCCGTCGTCGTTGGGCACCGCGAGCTGGTCCTTGAGCGCCGCGCCCAGGATCACGGTGGGTCCATTGTCCCCGCGAAGGCGGGGCTGCCCCTCGTACATGCTGCCGGGCAGCCCCGCCATGTCGAGGTAGATGGGCTCCACGCCTTTCAGGGTGGCCACCGCCTGCTTGTCGCCGCATCGCAGCAGCACATTGTCCTGGATCGTCCAACTGACCATGGCCACACCGGGCACCGCTTTTACCCGATCAAGTGGCAAGCTGTCGCGCGGGTATGTTTTTCCCTCTTGCAGGGTGATGGTGACATCCTGATCGAAGGGGCTGTAGAGCTTGTCCACCAGCTCGCCGATGCCGTTGAGGGTGCTGAGCACCACCACCATGGCGGCGGTCACCACCGCTACCACAACGATGCTGATCACCGTGATGATGTTCACGGCGTTGGTGCTGCGCCTGGCCAGCAGGTAGCGGCGTGCGAAGAGGAGAGGCAGGCGCATGTGATCAGCCGGAGATGCGCGCCCCGGTCATGCGCGATGATGCCCGTTGCCCGGTATTGCTGGCGTTCCGATGCTCGTGCCGGGTCGAACGGCCTGCCGGCTTACGTGCTGGCCACGTTCCGCAAAGCATCACCGTTCGATCCACCATCGATCCAAAGGAATCTTTCAATGGAACTGCATGGGCCCGTGGCCTGGCCCGATCACTATCCCGACGATCGCCGGAAAGCGCGTCGAAGCGGAACGTGTGTCCGATCCAGAAGGGCATCAGGTGGGTTCCGGGCACGCCCATGTGGACTCAATGGCGGTCAAAGATGCAGCGCCAAAATTTCGTGGGGCGACCCCAGCAGGCTGTTCCGCTGTGGGCGGACCGCACTTTTGCTGTCCGGTACGAAGCACGGAACCAGGTGCCGAATCCGAGCAACACGCCCTGGACCTTGGGCCGCCAACGCCGGTTCGGGGAACAACATGTCCTTGGAGGCACCCCCGACGTGATCGGTCTGTTCAGCCGTAGGCCGCCAACGTGCAACTCACGTCCGCATGCTCTGCCGGAACACCTCCTGGATGGTCTCCCGGTACTGATGGCCGAAGGTGGCCAAACACCAGGCTTTGAGGAGCAATTGATCGTGCTGGCCCAACCAACGGCGGGCCTTCACCAGTTCTTTCTTGAAAAGGCGGCTATCGAAGCTCACCTTTTGGAGCACCTGTTTGCTGAGCTCCATCATCTTCCTTCCTTGGTCCATCATCACGTTTCTTCAATTTTCCCCGTGAGGGGAATGGTGAGGGGAAGAGTCTCCGGAAAAGCCGGATGAAGGTAACATCTTTCTCCGATGGCGGTGTTCGATCGCGGAATTGGACTTTTCAACCGACCGCCGACCAATACGGAGGTTCTTGGTAGAACGGGCCGGTCAAGGGGATCCGTATGTGGGGTCGGATCAGGTTCAATCCAGGTCGAAGGCGTGTACCTGCAGGATCTCGTACGTATCGGTGCGGTACAGGTAGGCCACCAGCTCGCAGTTGCTGATACTCAGGACATTGGCGGGGATGGCCAGGTTGGTGAGGTCCACCGTGGTGGAGTCGCCAACAGCCAAGTCGGTCATGGCGAAGGGCTGGCCCCAAGAGCCGTTGAGTGCTCCCCGAAGAATGTGGTTGTGCTCGTAGTTCGGCACGTCGGGTGGCGTGGCGTTCTGGTCGGTCTGGTAATCAATGATGCCGCTCTCTTGGAGGAAGACGGTGAGGTTGTACTCCACGGGGTCGAGTTCTTCGATCAGTTTCACCTTCACCGACGTGTTGATCGCGCCGCTATTCACCTCGGCGGCGGTGATGCGCACGTCCACTTTGGCCGGTTGACCGATCACCTCGGCAATGCGTTCATCCCAATCACCACGGCCGAAGGTCCAGGTGTTGTTCACGCGTCGCCGGTCCACCATGCCCTGCGGATAGGAGGGCGGGGTGAAGATGCTGCCATAGTCGTTACCGGCCGGTGTGGTGAAATCGGTGTCGTACAAGGGCGGGTGCAGTTCGGCGAAGAAGCCTTGGTGGATGCTCGTGAGGATGAGCAACTCACTACCGTATTGGGCTTGCAGCTCCGACGCGATCACATCGCCCTCCGGGCAATTGGGGCAGGTGTGCCCCGTGAATTTCTCAAGCAGCACCCGACGAGGTACGCCATCGGTTGTGGGCGGCGTGGGGCCGCTGACATCGCCGTGCGGATCGTTCACCACATCGCAGGCCACCAGCAGTGCGCATGCACCCCAGGCAAGGATGGTACGAAATGCGGGATGGAGAACCGTTCGGGACATCATGTTCAGAATGTGCTGGTGATGGAGAGGGTGAGGCCGTTGCTCGCAGGCACCACGCGGCAGACCCCTCCCACGCAGAAGATGCCGGCGCGCTGGCGGCCATAGCTCAGGCTGAATCGGCTGCCCCCGCGGATGAAGCCCACGCTGCCGATCGGTTAGTGAACCTGCTCGCCGCATACCGATCCACGGTAATTGTACTGGTCCATGGCCGCCACGAACCAACGCGGGCTGAAGGTGAACTCCGCTACGGCGGTGGCCCAGTTGCCGGCCTCCTGGCGCGTGTTCAGGTGCTGCACTTCGAAGCGCACGGAGTTCCGCTCGCTGAAGTTGTACAAGCCTTCCGCCACGGCGATGTTCGCGTAAATGGTGGGGTGGCCCGGCTTGCCCTGCACCTGGGCGATGTCGAAGAAGAGGTTGATCCAGGTGAGGGCCAGTTCGAAGCGGTCGCTCAGTTTTTTGCGCAGTTCAACGTTCAGGTCCTGAAAGTACTGGCGACCGCCAGGATGGAGGAAGCGGTTGTTGCGGTAACCGGCCAGATGCACCGTATCATTCGGGAGCCGTAAGCTGTCCAAGCTCCAGGCCCCGCACCAGTTCACCGCCAGTTTCATTCCCCGCTTGCCACCGATCGCGCTACCCTTCTTGAATTTGTAGAAGACCTCGCCCTGGTAGCTCACTTCGCCGTTGGGCTGGGTGGCGTACGGGTACAGGGTGGCGGCCAGGTTGTAGGTGTGTTGCTTGGCCAGGGTGGGCAGAAAGTTGATGTTGAGGTCGAACAGCGAGGGCGCGGTGCGATCACTTTGGAACACCATGTTGTCGTAGCTGTGCGCGCCCACGCTGATGCCGAGACCTTTCACGCTGTACGTGGTGTTCACCAGGAGCGCCTGGCCGTCCTTGTAGATGAACCCGTTGCTGAGGTTGGGGTCGTTGATCTTGTGCGCGTACTCGGCGTACACGTTCCACTTGGCATTGGTATAATTCAGTCGACCGGCCCATACGCCCACATTCTCGGGCAGGACCAACTGGCTGTTCTTGTCGCTCTGGAACTTGCTCACGAAGCTGCCGCCGAGCACGAGGTTGTGTCCCTTCTCCCCCCACTTGGGAAAGAAACGGGGCCAGGCCTCCACCAAGGAGACCTCGGCGTCGAAGCCGCGCACGATGCCCTGGCCGGCCGAGAGTTTGGAAGCCCCGTTATCGAAGCCGAACCGTTGCTGCCCGATGAAGCCTTTGAGCACGATCCCCGTGTCCGGCGTGAATTTCAAACGGACACCGTCCATGGCATTGTCCACTCCGAGGTAGCGCTCCTCGTAACTGCGGAAGGAAAGACCCTGGCCGAACTGCTCATAGAAATTGCCCACGGTGACCTCCAGACCGTACTTGTTGAAGGTGGCATAGCGGTAGCCGATACCGCTGCCCTTGTAGGGCTGTCCAGCAGGATAACCCAGCAAGGAAGGCTCGTACGCCTCGAACCGCATGCCCGCCTTGAACACCCCGTTGGAGGTGGTGTAATTGATGTTGCCCCATGAGTTCAGACCCCAGGTGGCCGGTGGTTTCTGCGCGTTGATCACCTCGTCCGCGTTATAATACTGGCCGTCCATGCTGAAATTGCCATGGACCTCGCCACCGAGGAGTTGGGCGTTGGAGGCGGTACTGTACAGAAGGCCGCACAAGGGCAGGCATACCCGGGCGGCAAATGGATCTCGAAGGGTCATCGGAGGCCGTGGCGTGGAAGGGGCGTGAAAGTACGGAGGGCCGTGGCATACGACCACGGCCCTCCGACAAGGATGCTGGGGATCCTACTTGCCCGCCAGTTCCTTCACTTTCCGGAACAACTCGTTCTCGTCGCCGGGCTCGTAGTTGTTGTGCTGCCACACGATCTCGCCCTTGCCATCCACCAGGAAGGTGTGCGGCACGTTGTTCACGTTCAATGCGCGCTTCAGGTCGCCATTGGGGTCTTTCACGACCTCATAATCCCAGTCCTGACCATTCACGTACGGGGCCACGCGGTTCACGCTGCGCGCATCGTCGATGCTCACGGCGATCAGTTTCACCCCGGTCTGCTTCTGCCAGTCGGCATATTTCTCGGCAATGGTGCTCAACTCGCGCTTGCACGGCGCGCACCACGTAGCCCAGAAGTTGATGATCATGGGCTTGCCGTTGTTGCTCCAGGTGGCGGTGTTCACCTTCTTGCCATCCATCGTTTCAACGGTAACGGACGGGAGTTTGCCGCTCTGGGCGAAGAGGTGGCAGGAGGCGAACAGAAGAGTGGAGGCGAGGATGTGTTTCATGATTGTTTGCAGGGACGGTGTGGGCACTGTGCGAAGATCGGGCCAGAAAAAACCGGTGGCGCGGGAGCACCACCGGCTTCTTCAACGGATCCCGAGGTGTGTTACTTGCTCAGGGTGATGCGCTCGGTGAGCGTGTGACCGTTGGCCAGCACGTTCATGTAGTACACACCGTTGTTCAACGAGCTGAGGTCCATCACGCGGATACCGCTGGCATTGAACGTGTTCGTCATCACGCGCTCGCCGAGCACGTTGAACACATCCACCGTGGCCAGGGTGTTCGCATCGAACTCCATGTTCAGCAGGCCCGTGGTGGGATTCGGCCAAACGCGGAAGCCGTTGCTGGTGTGATCCTCCACACTCACCATCGCCGGGGTCATGAAGCCCTTGTCTTCTTCGCCGCCGAATTGCCCGCCGCTGATGAAGTTGTTGGCCGTGCCCCACGTGTTGCGCAGGCGGTAGTAACCATTGCCGTAGGAGCAGCAGATCCCATCGCCGTACTGGTCGTAGATCTTGAACGTGTAGCACTCCGTGGGATCAAGCACCCAGTCGTACGTGTACACGGTGTTGGCGCCGTAGTTGCCAGGAGGATCCTGGGCCACGACGGTACCGTTGCTGTTGAACAGCTTCCACGTGGTCTCCGAGCCGTACTGGTCGGTCTTCAGCTGCAGGGAAACCAGCGAAACGGGTGCCGTGGGGGCCAAGGAGAAGCTGCCTTCGTCGGTGTTGCCGGCCAGGTGGCCGTCGTTGGGAACGATCAGGTTCATGGTGTAGTCCTCATCGCCCGTGATGGTCGTGGTCTCGAAGTTCACGATGCTGTGCTGGAAAGGAGCGATGGAACCGGTCCACTGCTTGGTCTCGATCACGTTGCCGTTCTGGAGCAGCTCGATGCTGGCGCTGGTGAGAGCGGCGGAACCCTGGTTGAACACGTCGGTGTACGGATGTTCGCCGGGGCACACCTCCTTATCACCAAGATTCAGCAAGTGGGCATCGACCACAGCATTATCGAATGCTGCGGGGCACATGTTCTTCCAGCTGGTGAGGAACTGCTCCCACGTGGCCGTGCGCTGGATCTCCACACCAGAGGTGCTGCCGGGGCAGTGCATGAAGAGGGTGGGATAGGCGTTGATGTTGTAGATGTTGGCCAGGGTGTTGCCTTGGCCGTTCGGCCCGATCGCCGTGAAGGGCATGTCGGCCAACCAGTCGCCCTGAGAACCGCTGCCACCCTGGAGCAGGGCCATGGAGCTGGCGGGGTCGCCGTCCACCCAGATGATCTCCAGGTCGCCGGTGCCTTCCGGACCGAACTCATGGTACAGCTTGTTCATGATGTGGGAGTTGTGCCAGGCCCAGCAGGGTCCGCACCAATGCGCGCTGATATCCACCAGCACGGTTTTGCCACTGTTCACGATGGCCGCGATGTCCACCGTATTGCCATTGATGTCCGTTGCGGTCCACGCTTGGTTCTGAGCGCTGACGAGCAGCCCCGTGGAGAGAGCGACGCCAGTGAGTAAAGTCTTCATCGTCATGGGTGATCGGTTTTTGGTCGGTTCTTCAGTTCAGGAGATCCCCGTGCAGGCCGTACGATCGGGTGTCAGGGAGTGCGAACTTAGTCATCCTGTCGCATCCGTTGGGCATGGATCCGTCTCCGCTTGGAACCCTAAAAGCCCGCGCAGGGTCATGAGCCAGGCCATGGGGGGCCTACCTTTGCCAGCCGCCCGGAACCTCGGGCCGTACACTTGTTCAACGCATGAGAACCACCGCTACACTCGCCCTGGTCAGTTCCCTTTTTCTGACCACCGCCGCACAGGCGCAACTGCTGAACGTTTATCTGCCCGGAGAAGGCCCGCTGGTGAATGGCACCACGGTGGTCAAATACGGCCAGCCTTCCGATAACATCGTATCGCAGCAACTGCCTGTGGTACTCAACGCCGCCAACAGCACCGAAGTAGGGCTGAAGCGGTATGAGCTGAGTGCCACGGCCGGCACGGACAACTATTTCTGCTGGTATGATTGCTGGCTTCCTGCTGCGGCCGGCACCCATCCGCTCTGGTACGCGATCAACCCCTATACCCTGCAGCCCGGTGTGCAGTTCAATGGTTTCTATGCGGATGTGATGCCTCAAGGCCTCACCAGCGACCACTCCTTCCTTTTCGTGTGGTACGATGTGGCCGATACCACGGACAGCGTATCGGTGCGGATCGATTTCGAGATCGCCGAAGGTGCCGGGATCGCGGAGCGCACCGATGTGGTGAATGCGTTCAGCGCCATGCCCAATCCTTCGCTGGACGGTGCGGTGAACCTGGACATCGACCTGGCGAAATGGAGCGGCCACGAGGAGTTGATGCTGCGCGATGCCACCGGCCGCATCAGCATGCGCAGGAACATCACCCAAGGGACGCGCCGCGTGGATCTGCAGGCTGGCGAGCTGGCCCCCGGCGTGTGGATGGCCACGCTGCTGAGCGATGGTGCGGTGCTCGCGACCCGCCGGTTGGTGGTCGCCGGTCACTGACCATATTCCGAGATCAACAGACGGGCCAGTTCGGGTACACCTGAACTGGCCTTGTCTTTCCAATGTTGCACGCGCCGGATCCCGGTGTTGGCCCCGGCGGGATCCACCACATGGATCGGACAGTCCGGTCGCGCATGCAAGACGAGGCCCGCCGCCGGATACACCTGTAGCGAGGAGCCCACCACCACCAGGACATCCGCCCGTTCCACGATGTCCGCGGCCTCAGCCAGCAGGGGCACCTCTTCGCCGAACCACACGATGTGGGGTCGTAGTTGGGATCCCAACGGACAGCGGTCCCCCAGCGCGAGTGATGGACCGTTGATCGGCAGGACGATACGCGCGTCTTTCGTGCTGCGGGCTTTGAGGATCTCCCCATGCAGGTGGAGCACCTGCGAGCTTCCCGCCCGCTCGTGCAGATCATCCACATTCTGCGTCACCACCCTTACGGTGAAGGGCCGCTGCCCGCGGTGATCCCGGTGCGTTTCCAACGCCGCGATGGCCCGATGGGCCGCATTGGGCTCCGCCTTCAGGACCTGCGCGCGCCGCAGGTCGTAGAAATGCAATACAAGTGCGGGGTTCCGGGCGAAGGCCTGTGGTGTGGCCACATCCTCCACGCGGTACTCCTCCCACAGGCCATCACTGTCGCGGAAGGTGCGGATGCCGCTCTCGGCGCTGATACCCGCCCCGGTAAAAAACACGATCTCCATAGGATCATCCCCCACCGGTTCATCGGTCCTTGGGCCACGCGAACATGGGGTTTTCTGTCGGGAACCTGCACCAACCATACAAGGCGCGTGCATGCATGGCCGCTGCGTCCTATTTTGGCGCCCCTTTCTACGGGACCCTCTGTTGCAGGAGGCCCTCACCCTGAACCCCACGCCATCGAAGAGACGCTACTCCCCTTCATACGGAGCACAGAACTGACGGAGGGTCAGGAATGATCGACAGCTTACGCGGCGAGATCGCGGAGAAAGCGCCGGGCCATGTCGTGGTGGAATGCCATGGCGTGGGCTACCTCGTGCTGGTCACGGCCAACACGCTCGCTGGCCTCCCCGCGCAAGGGCCGTGCAAGTTGTTCATCCATTACGCGGTCAGTGTTGATGTGCGCAGCGGGCAGAGTGAGCATAAACTTTTCGGATTCATCAGCACGGAAGAACGGCACATGTTCAGGCAGTTGATCGGGGTACAAGGCGTGAGCGCGACGCTCGGGATGGCCATCTTGGGGGCACGGCAGACGGACGAGTTGCGTGTGGCCATCCTGAATGGGGAGGAGCACATGCTCAAGGCCGTGAAGGGCATCGGGCCGAAGCTGGCCCAGCGCATCGTAACGGAACTGAGGGGAAAACTCGCCGACGAGCCCGTGCAACAGGTATTGGCCGTGGCTGGTGGTGGAGGCAATACGCTCCGGGCTGAAGCGTTATCGGCTCTGGTTTCACTGGGGCTGGACCGGGCCAGGGCCGAGCGTGCCTTGCAGAAGTCGCTGGCGGAACGGGAGGGCGATACCCCCCCATTGGAAGAGTTGATCAGGACCGCGCTGAAGAACCTTTGAACATCCCGCCGTGCACCTCGCGCATCCGCACCTGATCCATGTCCTGTTCACCTGGGGACCGCGCCTGCTGGCGATCCTGGCCGTGGGCATGCTCAGCGGCAAGCGGCTCATGGCCGCTGACAACGCCGGAACGCACCTGGCCGAATTCGCTCTCGCACAGCAGGTGGACAGCCCGCAGATCGACCTGCCCTACCCCATCGTGGATCCACCCGATCCGGGCAACACGAATACCGGCACGATCGACCTGGCGCCGCCCGGGAACGTGACCAACGAAGTGGTGTACGATCCGGTCACCGGCCAGTACATCATGCAGAGCAACATCGGCGACAACATCCAGTACCGGCCGCCCATGAGCATGTCACTGGATGAGTACCTCAACTACGACATGCAGAAGAGCATGAAAACGTACTGGGCCGAGAAGAACAAGGAGAACGCTGAACGCGAGACGAACAATCCGCTCATCAAGTCCATCGCCGTGAAGAGCGAGCTCTTCTGCCGGATCTTCCGCGGCTGCAACATCGACATCCGGCCGCAGGGCAGCGCCGAGATCACCTTCGGGCTCAACATCAGCAAGACCGAGAACCCGCGGATCCCGGTGGAGCAGCGCAAGATCACCACCTTCAACTTCGACCAGCGGATCCAGTTGAACCTCACGGGCAACATCGGTGAGGCGCTCAAGATCAACACCTCGTACAACACCGAGGCCACGTTCGACTTCGAGAACCAGGTGAAGTTGAACTATGTCGGCGACGAGGACCAGATCATCCAGAAGCTGGAGGCCGGCAACGTGAGCCTGCCCCTGAGCGGCCAGCTGATCCAGGGCAGCCAGAGCCTCTTCGGGGTGAAGACCGAACTGCGCTTCGGGCGCCTTACCGCGACCGGTATTTTCAGCCAGGAGAAGGGCCAGCGGCGCAACGTGCAGGTGGCCGGCGGGGCGCAGACGACCAACTTCGACATCAAGGCCGACGAGTACGAAGCCAACAAGTATTATTTCCTCAGCAACTTCTTCCGCGACAACTACGAGAACGCCCTGCGCACCCTGCCCCTGGTGAACAGCGGGATCAACATCACGCGCATCGAGGTGTGGATCACCAACACACGCTTCGACTACCAACAGAACCGCAACATCATCGGATTCACCGACCTGGGTGAGGACGGCAGTCCCCAGGCCATAGCGGCCGGCCATTTCAGCAGCGACCTGCCCGGCGAGGTGGTCGATGCGGCGGGCAACCTGGCCGACAACGGGGCCAACTCGCTCTTCGGCATCATGTCCGGTGCCGGAGGGCCCGGGAACAGCTTCGGCAACGCCACCGCCTTCCTGCAGAGCGGCGGCTACCAGGCCAGCCGGCACTACGAGAAGCTCGAGAGCGCGCGCATGCTCTCGCCCAACGAGTACACCCTGAACGAACGGCTCGGTTTCATCGGCCTGAACCAGAACCTCAACAACGATGAGGTGCTCATGGTGGCGTATCAGTACACCCTGGACGGCGTCACCCACCAGGTGGGCCAGTTCGGCTCGGACGTCACCGATCAGAGCAAGGCACTCATCCTGCGCCTGCTGAAGGCCACCATCACCAACCCGCGCATCCCGCTGTGGGACCTGATGATGAAGAACGTGTACTCCTTGGGGGCGTTCCAAGTGAACAGGGAGAATTTCCGGCTGGACCTGGTGTACAACAACCCCACCACGGGGGTCGACATCAACTACGTGCCGCGGCCACCACTGGACCAGATCCCGGTGATCCAGGCGCTGGGCCTGGACCGGCTCGATCCGCAGAACGCGCCCAACCCCGATGGCTGGTTCGACTTCCTGGACGGTGCGGCCACCACGGGCGGGACCATCAACACCCAGAACGGCCGCATCTTCTTCCCGGTGCTGGAACCGTTCGGCAGCTATCTGGACCGGAGGTTGCAGGAGAACCCCGCGAACACCGAGCAGATCCGGCGGAACATCGTGTACCAGCAGTTGTACGACAGCACCAAGACCGCCGCGCAGAACATCCCCGAACTCAACCGGTTCCGCCTGAAGGGCAGTTACAAGAGCGCCAGCAGCGATGTGATCAGCCTCAACTCGGTCAACATCCCTCAGGGGTCGGTGACCGTGACGGCCGGCGGGGTACGGCTGGTGGAAGGCCAGGACTACACGGTGGACTACAACCTCGGCCGGGTGAAGATCCTCAACCAGGGGATCCTCGAGAGCGGGACACCCATCAACATCTCCCTCGAAAGCAACTCGTTGTTCAGTATCCAACAACGCACACTCGGCGGGGTGCGGCTCGACTACAAGGTGAGCAAGGACCTCCAGATCGGGGCCACCGCGATGACGCTGTACGAACGTCCGCTCACCCAGAAGGTGAACGTGGGCGACGAGCCCATCGCCAACACGATCGTGGGGCTGGACGCCAACTGGAGGACCGAGAGCAACTTGATCACGAAATTGGTGGATCAATTACCGTTTTACGCCACCAAGGAGGTCAGCAAGGTGGACGCCAGCATCGAGGGTGCGTACCTGATCCCCGGCCACAGCCGTGCCATCGGCAACATGGGCACGAGCTACATCGATGATTTCGAGGGCAGCGTCAGTTACATCGACATGCGCCAGCAGGCCCAGTGGTTCCATGCCGCCACACCGCAGGGCCAGCCCGACCTCTGGCCCGAGGGCGAGCAATTCGGCAGGCCCAACGGATCCCGGCGGGCACACCTCGCCTGGTACGTGGTGGACCCGATCTTCTTCCGGGACAACAGCCTGAAACCACCCCTGCCCGACGGCGGCGACCGGCTGAACATGACCCGCCAGGTGCTGGAGGCCGAGGTCTTCCCGAACCGCCAGCTGCCCACCGGCACGCCTCCCAACATCCCGGTACTCGACCTGACCTACTATCCCTCCGAACGGGGGCCGTACAACTTCAACACCGACCCCGCGGCCTGGACCCCGGAAGGCTACTTCGCCGATCCGGAGCGGAACTGGGCCGGCATCACACGGCGCATCACCACCACCGATTTCGAGCTCAGCAACATCGAGACCATCCAGTTCTGGCTGATGGACCCCTTCAGCGAGAACACATCGAACAGCAATGGCGAACCGGCCAGCAACGAGGATTCGCAGAACATCACGGGCGGCGACTTCTACATCGACCTCGGGAACATCAGCGAGGACGTGCTGCGCGACGGCCGTAAGAGCTTCGAGAACGGCCTGCCCAGCAACGAGACCGACCAGGCGAGTACGACCACCTCCACCGATTGGGGCTACGTGCCCACCACCCAGAGCGTGGTGAACGCCTTCGCGATCAACGACAACAACTCCTACGCCCGCCAGGACGCCGGGCTGGACGGGCTTCGCGACGGCGTCAACAACCTGGATATCCCCAGCGAGCAGGACTTTCCCGAGAACGCGGCGTACCTCTCGGCCATGAACGGCATCATCTCCGCCAACCCGGCCCGCCGCGATTCCTTGGGGCAGGACCCCAGTGGCGACAGGTATCATTTCTTCCGGGGCGGTGATTACGACAGCGGCGGTGCGGGCCAGCCCTTCGGCATCCTGCGCCGTTACAAGTGGTTCAACGGGCCCGAGGGCAACTCCATCAGCGACGAGGACAGTCCGGAGGACTACCCCACCCAGCAGACCACCCTGCCCAGCACCGAGGACATCAACCAGGACCAGAACCTGGCCGAAACGGAAAGCTACTTCCAGTACAAGGTGAGCCTGCGGCCGCAGGACATGGTGGTGGGCCGCAACTTCATCACCGACCGCATCGAGGGGCGCAGCCAGGACGGGTCGCGCACCGTCTACTGGTATCAATTCAAGATCCCGGTGCGCCAGCCGGAGAAGAAGGTGGGCGCCATCCAGGACTTCCGGAGCATCCGCTTCATGCGCCTGCTGGTGCGCGACTGGCAGCAGCAGGCCACACTGCGTTTCGCCCGCCTGGAGTTCATCCGCGGCGAGTGGCGCAAGTACACCCAGAGCCTGGAATCGCCCGGCGAGGTGCCCGGTGGCGATCCCGATGCGACACAGTTCAACGTGGCCGCCGTGAACATCGAGGAGAACGGACGGCGCACCCCCATCAACTACGTGCTGCCACCCGGCATCAACAAGGAGACCGATGTGAGCAGCGCGAACCTGCGCAACCTGAACGAACAGTCGCTCCAGTTGCAGGTGTGCGGCCTGAAGGACGGCGACTCGCGTGCCGCCTTCCGCAACGTGAGTTTCGACATCCGCAGCTACAAGAAGATGCGCATGTTCGTGCATGCCGAGACCCGGGACCCGGCGGACCCGCTGGAGTACGGCGACATCAGCGTGTACCTGCGCATCGGCAACGATTTCGACCAGAACTATTACGAGTACGAGGTGCCCGTGAAGCCCTCACCCTTCGGCAACAATGATCCGTACAGCGTGTGGCCCGAGGCGAACGACATGGTGATCGAGTTCGCCCGGCTCAACGATGTGAAGATCGGGCGCAACCAGGCCAACGCGCCGGTGACGTTGCGGTATACCGTTTTCGATGGGGACCGGCGCATCACGGTGAAGGGCAACCCCAACCTCAGTCGCATGACCACCATCATGGTGGGCATCCGCAACCCGGGCAAGGATGGCGCCGATGCCAACCCCTGGGTGGCCGATGATGGACGCACCCAATGCGCCGAGGTCTGGGTGAACGAATTGCGCCTCACCGACTTCGACCAGCACGGCGGTTGGGCGGCGCTGGCCCGGGTGAACACGACACTGGCCGACCTGGGGAACCTGAGCGTTGCGGGCAACTACAGCACGCCGTATTGGGGCAGCATCGACAAGCGCGTGAGCGAGCGCCAGCGCGATACGCGTTACGGTGTGGACGTGAGCGCCAACTTGGAGATGGGCAAATTCCTGCCCGCGACCACCGGCGTCAAAGTGCCGCTCTACCTGGGGTACAGCGAGCAGATCATCAATCCGCAGTATGACCCGCTCACCCCGGACATCGAATGGACCGATGCCACGCGCACCCTCACGCGCGAGGAACGCAAGGATCGCCTGAAGCAATTGCGCACGTACACGCGGCGGCGGAGCATCAACGTCACCAACGTGCACAAGGAGCGTGGATCGGGAGGTGGCGACAAGGGCGGCGACAAGGGCGGAGGCAAGGGCAGCGGTCCCCCGAAGGAGCATTTCTGGGACGTGGAGAACCTGAGCCTGAGCTACGCGTACAGCGATCAGGAATACCACGATGTGATCACCCAGTACGAGAACACCCGCACCTACCGCGGCTCCCTTGCCTGGCAGCACAACCCCAAGCCCATCGCCATCAAGCCGTTCGAGAACATCGGCTTCATCAGCAAGAGCAAGTGGACCAAGCTGATCAAGGATTTCAATGTGAACCTCGGCTTCAAACAGCTCACCGCACGCACGGCCATCGACCGGACCTACCTGGAGCGATTGGTGCGTGCCAACCCCGACCTGGAGGGCCTGCCGCCGGTACCCACCTACAACAAGACCTTCACCTGGAACACACAGTACGGGTTCCGCTATGAGATCACCAAGAACCTGAAGGTGGACTTCAGCGCCAACCGCAACTCGATCGTGGGAGAGCCTCCGGGCCGCGTGAACACCAAGGACCGCCCCAATTACGAGTTGTGGAAGGACAGCGTGCTGCAGAGCATCGGGAAATTCGGCCTGCCCACGCAGTACGACCACAACGTGAACGTCACCTATACGCTCCCATTGGACAAGCTCCCGCTCACCGACTGGATCACGGTGAACACCAGCTACGGCACGGCCTACAAGTGGGACCGCGCGCCACTCAGCCAGGACAGCATCGGCAACACCATCCAGAACTCACGGACCATCAGCGTGAACGGCCAGCTGAACTTCGTGAACCTGTACAACAAGATAAAATACCTGAAGAAGATCAACGACAAGGCCAAGGGCGGTGGCAAGAAACCCGGTGGCAAGGGCAAGACCGATCAGAAAGGGAAGGACGGAAAAGGCGGTGAGGAGGACGAGAAGGACAAGGGGAAAAAGCGGGACGAGGACAGGAAGTTCGACCCCTTGGCGGGCTTGTTCCGTGTGCTGATGGCCGTGCGCACGGGCAACATCACGTACAGCCAGAACAACGGCACCCTGCTGCCCGGCTGGGGCCGTGGACCCAACGTGATCGGCATGGACCGCGGCTTCGGAGCACCGGGCTTCGGCTTCATCCTCGGGGAGCAGAACACCAACCTGAGCGGCGATGTGGTACGGGACTTCGCGACGCGCGCCGCGGCCAACGACTGGCTGGTGAAGAACGAGAGCATCTTCACCCCGTACACCAGCAACCGTTCGGAGAACATCACCGCGCGCGTCAACCTGGAGCCGTTCAAAGGCATGCGGATCGACGTGAGTGCCAACCGGACCAGCACCGACAACCGGTCCTCCTTCTTCCGCTGGCGCGAGGGCGATGTGCCCGGGACCGGCGCTTACGTGAACGACAGCCCGCGCGACATGGGCGCATTCAGCGTGAGCATGTTCAACTGGCCCACCACGTTCGCCAAGGACGACGAGAACCACATGAACCAGCTCTTCGCGAACCTGCTGGCCTATCGCGAAACGGTGAGTGCGCGCCTCGGCAACCAGAACGAGAACTCCTTCCTGCCGAGCGACCTGCCGCAGGACAGCAGCTTCTGGCACGGCTACGGGGCCACGCACCAGGACGTGATCATCCCCGCCTTCATCGCCGCATACACCGGCAAGGACCCCAACAGCGTGAAGTTGAACCCCATGAAGATGCTCCCCGCCCCCAACTGGGACATCACGTACGACGGCCTCACCAAGCTGGAACTCTTCAAGAAGGTGTTCCGCACCTTCACCGTGAACCACAGCTACCGCAGCGTCTTCAGCATCGGCGGGTACCAGACCAACATGTACTACCAGCCCGGTCGCGATACCACCGACATCCAGGGCAACTTCATCCCCGAGCGCCAGATCTCCACGATCACCATCGCCGAGGTGATGCGCCCCTTCATCAACTTTGATGCGACACTCCAGAACAGCCTGCTGGCCAAGTTCGAGTACAACCGCGACCGCAACCTGAGCCTCGGCCTGGCCAACAACCAGATCACCGAAGTTCGGGGCAAGGAATTCGTTTTCGGCACGGGCTACCGCTTCAAGGACGTGAAATTCCCCGTGATCATCGGCGGGAAACGGCCCAAGAGCGACCTCAACCTGCGCGTGGACCTCAGCTGGCGCCAGAACAACACCGTCATCCGGAAGATCGAGCAGAAGCAGAACACCATCACCGCGGGCCAGGACATCATCTCCATCAAGACCAGCGCCGACTACGTGATCGACCAGCGGCTCAACGTGCGCGCCTTCTACGAGCGCGTCATCAACAAGCCCGTCATCAGCACCACCTTCCCCAGTGCCAACACCAACTTCGGCATCAGCCTGCGCTTCACACTGGCACCGCAATAAGTGACGTGCCGGTCGGGGCCTCAGCTAATTTCGCCACCCACGGACAACAAAGCCACCATCGCCATGAACATCCCGGCAGACCTCAAATATACCAAAGACCACGAATGGATCCGCATCGAAGGCGGCGAGGCCGTCGTGGGAGTCACCGATTTCGCGCAGGGCGAGCTGGGCGATATCGTGTTCGTGGACATCGGTACTGAAGGACAGGAAGTGGACCAGCACGCGGTTTTCGGCACCATCGAGGCCGTGAAGACCGTGAGTGACCTGTTCATGCCGGTGAAGGGCACCGTCGCACAAGTGAACCCGGCGCTCGCCGATGATCCCGCCGCCGTGAACAAGGACCCGTACGGTGCGGGATGGATGGTGCGGATCACCGTCAGTGATCCGGCCCAATTGGCCGGGCTGCTGAGCGCCGACCAGTACAAGGCGTTGCTGGGCTGAACCAGGAATGCTGCGCCACCTGCGCTGGGCCCTCCTGTGGGCCGCCATCATCCTTGGCCTTTGCCTCGTCCCGGCCCGCCAACTGCCCGAATGGGACTGGTTCTCGTTGCTGGATCTGGACAAGCTGGTGCATGCCGGCATGTTCTTCGTGCTCGCACTATTGCTGGCCCAGGCGTTCCATGCAGGCGGCAGTCCGGTCCGGTACCTGCTCTGGGGGGTGGTGATCAGTGTGTTGTACGGTGTGGCCACCGAGTTCATGCAAGGCCTCGAGGCCCTCGGCCGCCGCACGGATCCCGGTGATATGATCGCCAATACCGCAGGTGCCGTTGCTGCCGTTCTGTATGCCCGATGGCGCGAACGTCGGGGCAAGGCCCTTGTGCCATTCCGGTTCCTTCGCTGAGGGGCCGGGGACTTGCGGACCCCTCCGACACTTGGGCAGGTGTCAAATGTCCCTTGCTGCCTGCGCCCCCGGACCTACCTTTGCCCTTGCTTATCTGGACCGATTCCAAACAACGGCAGATGGGCCACGAAGATGTTGATCATCAAGAACCTGCATGCCCGGATCGAGAACAAGGACATCCTGAAAGGCCTGGATCTGGAGGTGAAGGCCGGTGAGGTGCATGCGATCATGGGGCCGAACGGCTCGGGCAAGAGCACCCTGGCCAATGTGCTGGCAGGGCGAGAGGAGTACGAAGTGACGGGCGGCTCCGTGACCTACCAGGGCCAGGACCTGCTCGAACTCGCACCCGAGGAACGCGCGTGGAAAGGCATCTTCCTCGCCTTCCAATACCCGGTGGAGATCCCCGGTGTGAGCAACATGAATTTTCTGCGCACCGCGCTGAACGAGACCCGAAAGGCGAACGGGCGCGCTGAACTCGGCGGCAAGGATTTCCTGGCGCTGGTACGCGAACGGGCCAAGCTGGTGGAGATGGACGCCGACCTGATGAACCGCAACCTGAACGTGGGCTTCAGCGGCGGCGAGAAGAAGCGCAACGAGATCTTCCAGATGGCCATGCTCGAACCCAAGCTCGGCATCCTGGACGAGACCGACAGCGGCCTGGACATCGACGCGCTGCGCATCGTGGCCGGCGGCGTGAACAAGCTGCGCAACGCCGACAACGCGTTCATCGTGGTAACGCACTACCAACGATTGCTGGACCACATCGTGCCGGACTTCGTGCATGTGATGGCCGATGGACGCATCATCAAAAGCGGTCCGAAGGAACTGGCGTTGGAACTGGAAGAACGGGGCTACGACTGGGTGAAGGAGCACGCGTGATGAGCACTGCTACCATTTCCGATCCGAAGGCGAACCTGCTGCCCCTGCTTGAAGGCTCGTCGTGGCCCGGATCGGCCGAAGCACTGGCGCAAGCTGGCGTACTGCCCATTCCGACCAGCAGGACCGAGGCGTGGAAGTACACCCGCGTGGGAAGACTGTTCGATCAGCCGTTTGCGAAGGCGAATGGCCATGCGACGGTGGTGCTTCCGGACCGGCTTCCATTCGCGGCCACGCGCGTGGTCTTCGTGAACGGCCACTTCCGGGCCGACCTCAGCGATGAACTGAAGGTCCAGCGTGGCCTGGTGATCGACAGCTTGATGCGCCACCTCTCGCATGGTCCTGTGCAGGAGAACTACGGCAAGCTGGCCCCCACTGACGATCGCCTCTTCACGGCCATGAACACCGCCGCACCCACGGATGGCATGATCCTGCTGGTGACCCGGGGTGTGAAAGTGGAGAGGCCCATCCACCTCATCCACCTCACCACTGCGGAGCGCCAGCTGGTGCAACCCCGTGACCTGTTCATGCTCCATGATGGTGCGGATGCCGAGGTGATCATCGAACACATCGCGGTGGATGCGCCGGGAGCACTCATCAACAGCGTACGCGAGTGCGTGGTGGGCAAGGGCGCACGACTGACGACACATAAGCTTCAGCGCGAGGGACACCGCACGACAGCGGGAGGTCCTGTGAGCATCAACTTTGACGGGGTGCGCGTGGGCAGCAGGGGGCACTTCAGTTCGAGCACCACGACGCTTGATGGCGCGTTGGTCCGGAACGATGTGAACGTGGTGCTGGCCGGGCC
>JAFDZE010000049.1:58064-58954 GCA_018267155.1 Bacteroidota bacterium
CGGAGAAGGCCACCGGCGTGTTCAACGGCAAGGTGTACGTGGCGCCCGATGCCCAACGCACCCGGGCGTACCAGAACAACGCCAACATCCTGTTGGGCGACAACGCCAAGGTGTACACCAAGCCCGAGTTGGAGATCTACGCGGACGATGTGAAGTGCAGCCACGGTTGCACCATCGGCCGCCTGGATGAGAAGGGCCTGTTCTACCTGCGTTCGCGCGGGGTGAGCGAGGTGGAAGCGCGCCGCATGCTCGCGCACGCGTTCATGACCGATGTGATCGAGCGCATCGCGAACCAGGACTGGCGAGCGCACCTTGCGAACATCATCGATGCGAAATTGGAAACGCTGTGAGCACCAAGGCCAGCACGGTTGAGAAGAAGGGCTACGACGTTGAGGGGATCCGTGCGCAGTTCCCGATCCTGAGGGAGTTGGTCCACGGCAAGCCGCTGGTGTACTTCGACAATGCGGCCACCAGCCAGAAGCCGCGCCGCGTGATCAAGGCGGAGAGCGCGTACTACGCCACGATCAACGCGAACGTGCATCGCGGTGTGCATACCTTGAGCACCAAGGCCACCGAAGCGCAGGAGGCGGCACGGGAGACCATCCGCAAGCACATCCACGCGGAGCACGTGCACGAGATCATCTTCACGAGTGGCACAACGGCGAGCATCAACCTGGCCGCGGCAAGCCTTGGTCAACTGCTGCTGAAGAAGGGCGACGAGGTGGTGATCAGCGGGATGGAGCATCACAGCAACATCGTACCCTGGCAACTGGCATGCGAACGGCACGGAGCGATGCTGAAGGTGATCCCGATCACGGATAACGGGGAGTGGGATCTTGGCGCGATTCCGGCCCAAGGCCCGAATTACAACGCTCTTCTTTCAGAGAGGA
>JAFDZE010000004.1:0-1334 GCA_018267155.1 Bacteroidota bacterium
CACCCCGGTGCCAGCGAGGTTTGCGACGATCTGGATCAGGATTGCGACGGAACCGCTGACGACAACGCGGTGGACGCCCCCACGTGGTATCGCGATCTCGATGGTGATGGCTTCGGAGTGGCGAATGAAACGCAATCAGCGTGCGATCAACCCATGGGGTATGTGAGCAACTTCGGCGACTGCAACGATGCCGATGCCAACCTCACGGTGATCGGCCTGCCCTGCGACGATGGCGACGCCGGAACGGAGAACGACCTGGTCACCGTGGACTGCACATGCGAGGGCACCCCCATCGACAACTGCGTACTGAATGAAGTGAGCTTGGAACTCACCACCGATGCCACCCTCTTCCAGACCACATGGGATATCGTGGAGGACGGCACGAACAACGTGCAATGCAGCGGTGGCGGCTACCCGATGAACACCACCATCACCGCTACCTGCTGCCTGGCCGATGGCTGTTATGATCTGCGGGTCTTCGACACCGCCGGCGATGGCATCAGCCCGGGCGGCTTCACCTTGCGCGATGCGAACGGGGAGCGGATCATCGACAACAGCGGCAACGGCGCGTGGTTCTCATCGCAGAGCATCGCACCCTACGCCTTCTGCTTGCCCTTGGGCACCACCGCGTACGATGCCGCCAGTTGCGATGTGTTGAATGCAACGCCGAACACGGTATTGCACGTCGTTCCTGAACCGGCCGTTACCGCCCTGTACAGTCCGTCCAACAGCACCACCGGTTACCACTACTGGATATTCAATCCGCACGGTGGTTACAATCGCCGGATCGTGCTGAGCCATGCTGTACCGGGCAACGGCTACCCCGGTGGCACACCGGCGAACCTGCGTTGCTCCTACCTCAAGCTGAGCCAGATGCAGTCCTTCCCGGTACCGCTGGATGTTCCCTTGAACATCCGTGTGCGCACGCTGATCAACGGTGTGTACGGCGAGTTCGGCCCCACATGCAAGTTGCTGCTGCCCATGCCGGCCTGTCCGCCCAGCCAGCTCACCACCACGGCCAGCCCGGTGGTATCGTGCGGGGCCACCGGCCTGAGCCACAGCAGCATCATCTACGCGGGCAACGTGGTGAGCGCGACCAACTATCAGTTCGAGTTCAGCCGACCCGGCTACCTGCGCAGGATCACCTCTCCCACGCGAGCACAGTCGCTGAACTTCTACACCTACCCGCTGCTGGACAACACGTGCTACAACGTGCGTGTGCGGGTCAGCTTCGACGATGGCACCACATACTGCCCCTTCGGCCCGTACTGCACGATCACGCTGGGTTCGGGAAGCTGCAACTTCTTCGGCATGGCGCCCGTGGCGGACGAGAG
>JAFDZE010000004.1:1446-6776 GCA_018267155.1 Bacteroidota bacterium
GACCGTATCGGTGGATGTGATGGACGCCTTCGGGAAACTGGTGGCCACGCGCACCATTCCAGCGCAGGGCGGATACCTGAAGACGAGCATGAGCTTCGAGCGGGAACTGGCCCCGGGGCTGTACCTCATCAATGTGCGCGCCGGAGGAACGCTTCGCACACAGCGCCTGGTGATCCAGTAAGCACATCAGATGATAGAGCAAGGGGCCGTTCCGCGAGGGATGGCCCCTTGCGCGTAACAACATCCGGACCAGGCAGCATACCCATGTGCTGGCCTGTCTGATGAAAAACACCTTCGGATCATGGCGCACCATGCACTCCTCCTGGTCACGTTCCCGGTCATCTGTCTTTCAGCGATCGCCCAAACCCCATTCGAACGCGCGGACCAACGGACGCCACATACGGGCTACTCGCATGCTGTGGCCATGGGCTCCGGCTGGGCCGTGGCAGGCAGCGCGTACCCGGATGACGGGTGGGGTGGCGGGGCCTTCCTGCTCGGGATCGGGCCGGACGGGAACACACTGTGGGAGCACCCGGTGGCATTCGGTCTCCTGCAAAGTACCGTTTCCGGTCTGGCCGGAGCGCCGAACGGGGACATCGTTTCGGCCAGCATGCTCATCGATTGTGATGTGCTCATGTCCTACTTCCTGGCCGAGCGGATAGCACCGGATGGCAGCACCATCTGGTCCAGGACCTATCCCTTCGACAATGTCAACGCGCTGGCGGTGGCCGCGAACGGCGACATCGCTTTCTCCACCGGTACCGGGATCCTGATCACCAATGCCGATGGCGACAGCCTGACCTGGTTCGGGACGCCGGGGACATACTCCATGGATCTCATATGGGATGGGGACTCCAGTTTGCTCACCAACCGATGGGACGGTCTGGTTGCGCGCTGGTCATACCATGGCGGGTTCCTGGCTGCGGATACCGTAGCGGGGAGCATCACCGACATGGCGCACTGGCACGGCCATCGCCTGGTACTGACCACGGGCGGGGTCCTCCGCAAGTTGAATGAGGTGCTTTCAGTGACGGACAGCATGGACCTTGGCGATGGGTTCGCGAAGGGGCGTCTCCTTCCTTTGACTGATCGCCTGCTCGTTCTTGGCAACGAGCACATGACGGAACTGGACACAACTCTGGCGATCACATCAATGATACCAGTGGACCCGGACAATGAGTTCCCGGCGGACCTCTTCAGCGCATTTGCGGCCAATGACAGCATGGTGCTCATGACCTCCACTTCCGGGGTCGGAGGGATCAGTGCGGGGTTGGTGCGCAGCCTTGTACAGAATGGGGATCACGAACCGCATGGTGAGAACGTGGGCATCACCATCCTTGCGATCGACAGCGTGTACTATCACCTGCAGAATGGGATCGTTCAACCGCAGGTCGATGTCACTGTGCGTGTGACCAACCTTGGTCCGACCGTAGTGAATGATGTGCTGGTGGCGCACAAGGGGATCAACGGGATCGCGTGCGGCTACTACGGTACATCGCAACATGTACACAACGCCGGTCTGGCCCCCGGGGCGGCGATGGACATCCCATTGCCCGGTCTATGGCTCTATTACGCACCCTGGGACTTCGTCACACTGGACCAGCCCGTATGCATCGCTGCCCTCAGCCCCAACGACCTGTACGACCGCGACCACAGCGACAACTACGCCTGCGACACGGCACATATTGTACTTGGCATTGATGATGTCACCGTTACTCCGGTATTTGTGGTGACCAACCCCATCTCGGACGCGATCGACATGCGGTTCCCTGAACCGAGGGCCACGCCGCAACAGGTGGAACTATGGGATGCGACCGGACGGCGGGTGGGCACGACCTTGGTGCCAGCGGGAAGCGGGAGCTACCACTGGCCCCTGCCGGACCTGCACAACGGGGTGTACTTCTTTCGCATGGAGTACAGCGGCGTCCTGATCGCGCGCAAATTGCTCCGACAAGGTGATTGAGTCCGGAGGGGTCAGTCCATCATCTTGAACTCCGCCGCCGGGATCGATCCATTCACCTCGATGGTCCGCGCTGCGAAGCGCACGTTGGCACCAAGGTCCTGTTCGATGGTCTCGGGGAAGAGGATGCCATCGTGTTCCTTGTAATCCTTGAAATCAGTGGTCACCTGCATGGTGCCCTGCGGTGCGTTCTGGGTCTCTGTGCGACGAATTTTCAGCCCGGTGGCCTGGTCGTAATACTCGGTGAAGACGCCACCAGCGGCCTTTTTCACGAAGATCCGGTCGCACTTGCGGCCGTCGATCTCCACCACACCGTTCAGCACAGCGCCGTAGTCGAGTTCCCGGTAGGCGAGTTCAGGAAATGGATAGGAACTTTGGCGGGCATCCTCCAGTTCCTGATCCACGAGCCCCACAGCGGGCTCCATGCCCGACTTCTCCCCGCGCGTTCCGTCGTACACGAGTCGTTGCATGACCATGGGGCCGCTGGCCATGGACATGGCGTAGTTGTGCGGTGCGACGAAGAGTTCGGTGAGGGTGACCGTCATACCACCCATGTCGGCCTCATAGACCTTCTTGAGACTCTTCACCCGGGTGAGTCTGTCGGCCCCGCCGATGGCTTTCAGATACGCATCGAGTACCATTTGCGCGGTACGGCCTTTCTCGGGCAACGCAGCGGTCTCGCGATAAGGATCGCCATTGGCGTCGAAGTAGAGGATCACCTTCTCCGCTCCCAGCCCGGTGAGTTTGTTGGCCGTCTCCTGCTTGTCGCCGACCACGAGGATGGTGGCGTTGTCGGGCTTCAGCAGGCGTTGGGCGGCTGCCAGTACCGAAGCAGCGCTCACGGTGTCCAGTCGTTGCAAGTAGGTGGAATAATGGTCCGGTTTCAGTCCGAAGAGCCGTGTATTGAGCGCGAAGCGGGCGATGGTGCGCGGATCCTCCAGGGAACGGGCGAAACTGCCGGCCATGTAGCTCTTGGCCAGTGCGAGTTCTTCCGCGGTCACGGGCTCCTGACGGATGCGCATGATCTCGTTCATGATCTCCGTGACCGCGCTGTCGGTAACGGCGTTGCGCACGCTGCATCCCGCGCTGAAGGCGCCGCACCAGCGGTCGGCATCCAGCTGCGAATAGGCCCCGTAGGTGAACGCATGCTTCTCACGCAGGTTCTGCATCAGGCGGGCATTGAACACACCACCACCGAGTATCGTATTGAGCACCTGGGCGGCGAGAGCTTCGGGATCCTTGGGTTCCAAGGCCACCGGAAAGACCACGCGGATCACGCTCTGCGCACTGCCCGGTCGGTCCACGAAGGCTACGCGGCGCGGTAACCGGGCCTCCGGGCGGGCGGCCGTGAACGATACGGGGCCCAGGCCCTGCACGGTCTCCACACCATCGGGCCCGACCTCGCTTTTCACCTTGGCGCCCGTCCATGTTCCGAATAGTCTGGTGGCGAGTGCCGTAGCCTCGGCCGAGGTGATGTCGCCCACGAAAACCAGGTATCCATCCTGCGGGCGGAAAAAGCGCTCGTAGTAGGCCACCAGTTGCTGGCGCGTGATCTTCGCCACAGTGGCCTCGGTAGGCACTTCGCCATAGGGATGCCTCTTGGTGTACGTGAGCGCACGTCCTGCGGCGTCCGCGATCTGGTCCGGATCCTCGGGGCGCATCTTCAATCCGCTCAGGTAGCGCGTACGGGCCTTCTCGAATTCGGCCGGCGGGAAGAGAGGCGCGGTGACCACCTCGTACACGATGCCCATCAGTGCGGGGAAATTGCGCTTCAGGCTGGAAGCGAACAGGCCATCGCTGCTTCCGCTGAGCTGGGCACCGAGCCGGTCCACCTCCTCGTCCAATTGCTCCTTGGTGCGGCGTACCGTTCCTGCGGTGAGCAACTCGCCCATCAGGTCCTGGTATCCGACCATCTCCCCCTGGGCCACGGGCGGGTGGTCAAAGCGCATCTGCACGCTCACCACGGGCAACTTGTGGTTCTCCACCACGATCACACGAAGACCGTTGGGCAGGGTGGTCTCCTGGGGGTCGGCCACATGGACAACGGGGGGCGGGCCGGGTTTCGGGGCGCGGGTGCGGTCGATCTGGGCGGTCATCGAGATGGACATGGACAGGACGCTCACGGCGGCGAGGGCGCGGAGGGCGTGGAAAGTCATGGTGGTTGCTCTTTACGGGATCATTTATCGCCGACCATGGGCAGGTAATGCAGCACCACGCGCTTCTTCGGGTCGAAGTAGTGCTGGGCGGCACGCTGCAGATCGTCGGTGGTCACATGCATGTACTGGTCAAGCTCAGTGTTCACCTTGGCGGTGGAGCCCAGGAAGGTGTACGCGCTGGCGAGGTTCTCGGCGATGCCGGCCACGCGCGCGTTGGCATTCACGAATTCGGTCTCCAGACCGGCCTTCAGCTTCTCGAGTTCGGCCGCGGGTACGCCCTTCTCGCGTACCTCGGCGAACACCTCGTCCATGGCATGCTCCAACGAATCGGGCGACACCCCGCCGTTGGCGATGGCAAACGCGATGGCCAGCCCGGGATCCTCGAGCGGAAAGCTGAACGCACCCACGTACAACGCCTTCTGTTCCTGGTCCTTCACGCGCTTGTTCAATCGGCTGCTGTTGCCGTTGCTGAGCAGCCTGTTGAGCATGTCCACCGCATAGAAGTCCTTGGTGCCATAGCCCGGTATGCGATAGGCCAGCACCACGGCGGGGAGTTGGATCCGATCATGCACCACATCGCGCAGCTCGGTCCCCAGCGGAGGTTCAACCACGGTGTTACGGGGTATTTTTCCACCTTTCGGGATCGCGGCGAAATACTTCTCGACCAGCGCACGCGTGCCTTGGGGGTCGATGTCCCCCGCCACCACCAGCACGGCGTTGTTCGGCACGTAGAAGGTCTTGTAGAACGTCTTGTAGTCCGCCTCGCTGGCTGCGTTCAGGTCCTCCATGAAACCGATGGTGGGCCACTGGTAGGGATGTTCGGTGTACGCGCGCTTCAGCACCTCTGGCAGCAGGCTGCCATACGGTTGGTTCTCGTAGCGCTGCCTGCGCTCCTCTTTCACCACCTCGCGCTGGGTATCCACACCGATCTGGTCCACGCGGGCGTGCATCATGCGCTCGCTCTCCAGCCAGAGACCGAGTTCCAACTGGTTGCTGGGCAGTACCTCGTAGTAATAGGTACGGTCGCCATTGGTATTGGCATTGAGCACGCCACCGGCCTTCTCCACATAACGGCTGAACTCGCCTCGGGCGATGTTGTTGCTGCCCTCGAAGAGCAGGTGTTCGAAGAAATGCGCGAAACCGCGGCGGTTGCTGGCCTCGTCCTTGCTGCCGACATGGTACATCACGCTGACGGCGACGATCGGCGTGCCGTG
>JAFDZE010000004.1:6800-15536 GCA_018267155.1 Bacteroidota bacterium
GCCATGGTGAGAACGGAGGTGAGTAGTTCGCGTTGCATCGGTATCGGTGCCGCGCAGGTGCAGGACCGCGCATGCGGAGAATGAAGGCGCGAATGTATCCACCATGCCTACTTTCGGCCGCACACCCATTGCCCACGGTCACCCGATGCCCGAAACGCCCCGATCTGGACATCCCATGGAAGACCGGGTGATCACCGGAGAACTGGTGAAGCTGGTACAGGACATGGCGCACCGCTTCGGTGAGGAGCGTTCACGTTTGTTGGAAGCCCGCGGGCAGCGTCGCGAGCTCTTCCGCCAGGGCCAGGTGGAACGGCTGGAGGAGACGGCACACATCCGCCAGGCCGTCTGGAAGGTGGATCCCGTGCCGGCCGAGCTGCTTGAACGGCGGGTGGAGCTGCTGGGAGGATGCAGCAAGCAGGAGATCATCGAAGGAATGAACTGCGGGGCCAAGAGTTACATCGCCGACCTCTGGGGGCTCACGCTTGGCGACCCGGCCAGCATCCTCAAAGCACACCGCAACCTGGAACGGCTGGTGGATGGGCAATTGCATTACGTGGATGGGCATGGCGAACGCGTACGGGTGAATCCGGCATCCACCACGCGCATCCTCTTCGCGCCCCGCCCGCTGCTGGCAACGGAGCCCTCGGTGCGCGATCAGGGGGCCCCTGTACCGGCGAGTTTCTTCGACCTGGCCGTTTTCGCCAGTTACAACGCGGTGAAACTGCGTGTGCGTCAAGGTGGCGTGTACCTGTACCTGCACGGTGTTCATGGTCATGGCGAAGCCCGGCTCTGGAAGCGGCTTTTCGAGTACCTGGAGGAGAGCCTGGGTCTGCCTCGCGGGACCTTCCGCGCCACCGTGTTCCTGGATTCGCTGGCCGGCGCGTTGGAAGCGGATGAGATCCTTTTCGAGTTGGATCATTACTCCGCCGGTCTGGCGCTCGACCCGCAACAGTACGTGGTGGACCACATCCTGCTCTTCAGCGCACCGGACCGTGCCGTGCTGCCCGACCGGGAGCACATCGGCCTGAACCAGCACATCCTGCGGAGCCTGAGCCTGATGGCCATTTCGGTATGCCACAAACGGCAGGCGCACGCCATCGGGGCCCCGGCTTTCACGCTGCCGCCGGACGAACGTGGGCGCACCCGCACCGGCTGGCTCGAGATGATCGCGGACAAGGAACGCGAGGCCGTGGACGGGCATGATGGCACCATAGTGGCGCATCCGGGCCTGGTGAATCCGGCCATGACCGAGTTCAACAAGAGCATGCCGCGCTCGCACCAGATGTACTATGAACGCCCGGACCGCAGCAAACCGAGCGACCTGGTGCAGCGCCCCACCGGAACGATCACGACCGAAGGCCTGGTGGGGGCGATCCGCACGGTACTGGCCGCATTGGCCGCGCGGGAGCAGGGATCGGCCAAAGTGGAGCACGGCGGTCGCTCGCATGATCGCGGGTCCATCCGGTTGAGCACCTTGCTGCTCTGGTCCTGGACACGGAGCAGCCACGGCATCGTAACGGACACCGGGCTGGAGATCCACGATGAATTGATCAGCTACCTGATCAAGAAGGAGGCGGGCAAAATGCTCGGACGTACGGAGGCCGGTACGCGAACAGCGGCCATGCTGATCGCCGCCATCCTGAGCCCCACCCCACCGAACGACCTGCTCAACTGATCCGCGTGAAGGCTGGTTGGATACCCTGCGCCCAACGCCTGCCCGCCGATGGCCAGCGTGTGCTGGCATGGCTGCCGAAGAACACGGTGTACCTGCCCGGAAAGACCGGTGCCACCGAAGAACGGAACATCCTCATCCTACGGTTCGCACAGGATTTTTTCGTGAAGAATCCCTCCAGAACGGGCAAGGCAACGGGTCCTCACTTCTGGACCGGCGAAGGCAGCAGCAATCACTTCTTCGATGAGGTGACGCACTGGCGGGAATTGCCCGGAACACCGGAAGAAATAACGGGTGGTGGATGAACCGGCGTGGGCAGCACGCTGCCACTCCTCACCCACCACCCGTCACGCAACGAGCAACGTCTACTTCCCCTTCGGGGCGATACCCAGGAGTTCCACTTCGAAGATCAGCGGGCTGTACGGGGGGATATCGCGACCCGCACCAGCGGCGCCATAGCCCAGGTTCTGCGGGATGAAGACCTTCCATTTGCTACCGACGGGCATGAGCAACAAGGCCTCGGTGAGCCCGGGGATCACTTGGAAGGCCTCCTCCGATGCGGCATCAGGACCAAGGGCGAAGGTGGCCGGAGCGCCACGGTCGTAGCTGCTGTCGAATGGCTGATCGCTATTGATCAAGGTACCCCGGTAGTGGACGCTCACCGCATCCTTGTCGGTGGGTTTCGGTCCGGTTCCTGCGGTGATCACTTCATACTGGAGCCCGGAAGTCGTGGTTTGAACACCGGGCTTCTTGCCATTCTCCAGCAACCAATCCTCCCCCTTGCGCATTTGGGCCTCGCCAGCGGCCGCCTGACGGGCCATCACCTTCTTCTGGGCTTCCATCATATAGGCCTGCACGATGGTCCGAACGGACTCCGAAGTGATCTTCTCGGTGCTGTCGATACCATCGCTGATGCCCATGGCCAGGGCCTGCACGTTCAGTTCCTCCAGCCCGCTCTCTTTCATATTGTGGCCGATGTCCGTGCCCAGTGCATAGCTCACGGAATCAACGTTCGTCTTCAGCGGGACCGCGACACCCTTCTGGCCGGCCACCTGATCGGTGCAGGCGCTCAGAAGAATGGCAGCAAAGGACAAAAGGGGCAGGCGGAGGTTCATCAGTTTTGTTTGGGAGCGCGAATATAGACCGGTCCACAATGGCCGAACGGGAAGTGTGCTGCCGCAGGTCGCGCGTTCACGATCATTGGCCCGTACCGAGGATCCGGCCCATGACCCGCTGGAACCGTTTGAAACCCCACAGGTCGCTGTGGAAGCCACGCTCGAAGGTGAGCATCTCCCGGTGCACGGTATCCGGTACGGCGGCATACAGTCGAAGCGCACTCTCGTACGGCACGATGGGATCGCGCTTGCCGTGGAAGATGTGTACCGGACAGGTGACCCGGCGGATGGCCTTGTCGTTGCGGAAGGCATAGCGCAGGAGGCTCCGGTAGGGCAGCAGGTAGAATTGATGGCGGGCCGCGTCGTACAGGTTGGCGAAAGGCGACTCCAGCACCAGGGCGCGGGGGTGATTGGCCGCTGCGACCGGCACCGCCATGCCCGACCCCAAGGACCGCCCGTACACGATGATACGGTCCTCCTTCTCATGCCCCGTCAACCAGTCGTACCACACCGCGGCATCCGCGTGCAAGGCCGCCTCGCTCAGCCGACCCCGGCTCTTCCCGTAGCCCCGGTAATCGGGCATCAGCACGTTCCAACCCTGCCGCGTGAAACGCTGGGCTTTTTTCCCCCAACGTTTCAAACTTCCCGCATTGCCGTGGAAATACAGTACCGTGCCCTTCGTTGCGGATGCACGGAACAGGAGCGCATGCAGCGTAACCGCCGGTGCCGGTTCCAAAAAAACCTCCTCGAAGGGTCCCGGAAAGGCGAAGCGGTACGTGCGCGCGAGCCGGAACCGCACGAAAATGAACCGTTCCTGCACCCACCAGTAGATCAGGCACACCACGCCATAGAGCAGGGCGACCGCGAGCAACGTGTACAGTGTGAAGAAGAGCACGCCGTGAAAGTAGCCTGTAAGCACGGCGATAAGCGGATGGTCCATGCGCTGCCGGTCCGGTATCGACGGTCCAAAGGCCAGAGGCTATCCGGAACACGGGTGACCATGGGGATCCCTTGGACGCTCATGTGTCCCCGTTGGGATCGGAATTCGCCGCACGCCCTTCCGAAAGCATTGTTGAGATAGCCTCTACTTTCGCAGCGTGTCCGCGCTACGCACCCTGATACTGGACCACGACCGCGTGCAGCGGAAACTGCGGCGCATCGGTATCCAGTTGTGCGAAGAGAACTGGAGCGAGCAACGGATCGCTGTTGTGGGCATCGCACCCCGTGGGCTGAAGCTGGCCGAACGATTGGCGAAGCAGGTGAAAGAACACGGCATGGAGGCGGACCTCATCGAATTGAGGCTGGACAAGAACGATCCGCACACGGGGCCGGTGAAGCTGAGCACGGAACTGGATGCGTTGCGGGGGCGCACCGTGGTACTGGTGGACGATGTTCTGATGAGCGGGCGCACGCTCATGCATGCCGCTGCGCACCTGGTGCAAGTGCCACTCCAGAAACTGACCACCGTGGTTCTGGTGGATCGTCGTCACCGGACCTACCCGATCCGGGCCGACATCGTGGGGCTCACATTGAGTACGACCGTGCAGGAGCACATCAGTGTGGAGTTCGGCCGCAAGGATGCGGTCTACTTGTCCTGAACAGGACGCGCATCCTCCCCTTCGAGGGCCTGCTGGATTCGGCCGGCAATGGTATACGGATCGCCGGACGCACGCACTCGCATACCAGCACGCAGGTACACGGGAAGCCGCTCCGCGAGCAGCTCCTCCACGCGGGCGTGCAGCCCATCACCACGTAGTCCCATGAGCAATGGACGATCCCCTCCGGTACGAATGATCCGGTCCATCAACTCCCCGAACGGAACATCCAGGAAGACGACGTTTCCGGCAGCAAGCATCCTGTCCATGTTGTCGCCCGACATGGGCGTGCCTCCCCCGGTACTGATGATGGTGCGGTTCTCACCCAGGCACTCGAGGAGCACATCACCCTCCAATTCGCGGAAGGCCGCTTCGCCGTTCTTCTGGAACCAAGGCGTGATGGGGCCGATGCGCCGCTCGATCTCCCGATCGATATCCAGGAAGCGCCAGCCCATGCGCCCGGCCAGTTCGCGGCCGATACGGCTTTTTCCACTGCACATGAAACCGACAAGGAAGACGGGCATGATCCGGGGTCGTGATATTCCGTTGGCAAAGCAAGGGAATTGAAAAGTGCAGCAGACGACGGGCAGCGGCCGCTCATCAGGGCACCCCTCATGTGGAATGTGCGGCCAGCCGCTTACGGCCCGCTGGCTGCCGCGTTCTGCCTGCCGTGCGGTAACAAAAAAAGGAAGAGCCATCTTCGCCCCATGAGGATCGCCGAAGTGACCGACGCCCGTACGTTGCGCGACTGGACGAAACTGCCTTGGCGCATCTACGTGAACGACCCCAATTGGATCCCTCACCTGAAACAGGATGTGGAGAAGGTCTTCGACCCGGAAAAGAACAAACTACTGGGCGAACTCGAGGGGCATCGGGGCGCGATCTCCCGGTGGGTGCTGTACGCCGATGACGGCAGCACCATCGGCCGCATCGCCGCATTCGTGAACCCGAAGACCGCGTTCACGGAGAAGGATCAGCCCACCGGCGGCTGCGGTTTTTTCGAATGCATCGACGACCAGCGAGCGGCGGACCTGCTGTTCAACACGGCGCGCGACTGGCTGAAAGCACGGGGCATGGAGGCCATGGACGGGCCCGTGAACCTGGGCGACCGGAACATGTTCTGGGGGTTGCAGATCATGAACTTCACGGATCCACCGCTGTACGGTACCAATTACAACCCGGCGTACTACATCGGGCTCTTCGAGCGGTACGGCTTCGGGCTCTGGTTCAAACAGCATTTCTTCAAGCGGAGCATGTCGGTACCGGCCCAACCGATCTTCTACCGCAAGTACAAGCAACTGGCCGAGGACCCGCGATTCAGGATGCACGATGGCCGTGGGCGCACGGTGCAGCAACTGGCCAGGGACTTCTGCGACGTGTACAACGCGGCCTGGGTGGACCACGAGAACCACAAGGCCATGGAACCGTCCGCGGCCCTGAAGATCGTGAAGGCCATGAAGCCGGTGATGGACCCGCGCCTGCTCATCTTCATCCGGTACGACGACAAGG
The DNA here is from genome assembly GCA_018267155.1 of Bacteroidota bacterium. Classification (GTDB taxonomy): domain Bacteria; phylum Bacteroidota; class Bacteroidia; order Flavobacteriales_F; family PHOS-HE28; genus PHOS-HE28. Next base: position 12,692 of record JAFDZE010000004.1, read on the forward strand.
CCGTGGCCATGTACATCAGCCTGCCGGAGTTGAACGAGATCTTCAAGCATGTGAACGGCGACCTCAACTGGATCGGGAAGCTGAAATTCCTGTGGCACAAATGGCGCGGCACCGTGCAGAACATGACCGGCATGGTGTTCGGCGTGGCCAAGGAATGGCAGGGCAAGGGCCTGGAAGGGGCCATGATCGTGTACGCCGACAAGCATCTGGTGAGCAACAAACTGTACAAGGACACGGTGCTCACCTGGATCGGCGATTTCAACCCGCGCATGCTGAAGGTGTGCCAGAACCTCGGCACGGAGAACTACCGCGACCTGGCCACCTACCGGTATCTTTTCGACCGGACGCGCACCTTTGAGCGGATGCCGATCATCGAGAAGAAAGGGTGAACCATGGCTGACCTTGCCCCTCTCCTTCTCTCCGTGGCACTGGGCATCGGGTTGGCAGCGGCCTGTGGGCTGCGGGTTTTTCTGCCGCTGTTCGTCACCAGTGTTCTGGCACATTTCGATGTAGGGGGCACCGGGCTGCGCGAAGGGTTCAGTTGGCTGGCCAGCGGTCCGGCCATGATCGCGCTGGGCACGGCCATGGTGGTCGAGGTCCTGGCCTACTACATCCCATTGCTGGACCATGCGCTGGACGTGATCGCCGTCCCGTTGTCCACGGCTGCGGGCACGCTGGTGGCCATCAGCACCATGGTGGACCTGCCGCCCGGGCTGGCATGGGGCCTGGCGATCGTGGCTGGTGGCGGTGTCGCCGGGCTGGTCAGTGCGGGTACCGCGATCACACGTGTGGCGAGCACCACCACCACGGGCGGACTGGGCAATCCGGTGGTCGCTACCGCCGAATCGGGAGCGGCCGTCACCCTGAGCCTGGTGGCCTGGTTCGTGCCGGTGCTGGCCCTGGTGGTGGTGATCCTGCTGCTGTGGCTCTCGGTGCGCTGGCTCGCGGGGCGATGGAGCGGTCGCCGAAGCAGGTGATCAGGGGATCTGGCTGGTGAGCCCATAGCGCTTGTGCAGCCGTTCCTTGCGCTTTTCGAGCCGGGCTTGGGCCTTGGCCGTGCGAGCGGGCATGGGCGTGCAGGCCAGTTCGCCGTTCTCGATGCGGCGCACGATGCTTTCCACCACCGCATCATCGCCAGTGGGGTCATAGTCGTCCTTCAGATCGTTGCCGAAAACCACGGCCACACCTTGCCAGACCCACGCCTCGAACGAGCCGCGCAACTGCCGCACGAGTTCGTACCCCGTATGGCCTGTTTCGCGGTCGATCAGCTTGATGAGCAGGCGGCCCTGGCTTCGGCTCATGTTCCGCAGCTCCTCGCTGAATTCGGCTTTCAGTTCAGCCTCGGCCAACTTCAGGTACAGGGCACGATCACCCGCCCGCTGGATGTTGGCCAGGTCGTATTCGTACTGGTCCAGCAGTTTTGCCGTGGTAAGCGCATACGGGAAGACCTTCTGGACGTTGCGCGTGAGCCGGTCCGCATGTTGGACCCTGCGGCGCACACGGGGTGTCATCACGGCCTCCACCAACACATCATCAAGCCGGTAAACGGGCATGGTGTCCCCCTCGAAGATGACCACAGGCGTCATGGTCCCGGCCGTATCCAATGGCGACCGACCGGTACTCCGGGCCGACTGCGCCATGAGCAGGCCGGGGCTGGCGAGCAGCAGGGCGAGCAGGAAGTGCCTGGATGTCATCGGGTGGACGCGGCTCCGGTACAACGAAGGTAGCGCCGCCGGCGCCGGAACGCACGGAAAGCCCGTAAGGTTCCACGAAAGGTGCATGTGGATCCACGGAATGCCGCTTCCGGGGCGAGCTACCGCACCGCAACGGTGTGGGAACTCAGCGCCGGCGCAGCTTCCAAGCGGAGGAGCGCCCGCTCCCGTTGGCGGATGGAGCCGGGCGGCGCAGCGCATCATCGCGAAGGTGCGCCGAGATCAATGCGGCCACCTCCAATTCTCCAGCATCGTTGCCCAGCAGTACACCGGGGGTGAAATGGTCGCGAACGAAATGGGTGTCGTACTTCCCGCTGACAAAGGCCGGATGCCCCATGACGAAGCGGCAGAAGGGCAACGTGGTCTCAATACCGCTGATCGCGTAGTCGTCGATGGCGCGTTCCATGCGCACGATGGCTTCCTGGCGCGTGGCGCCATGGGTGATGAGCTTGGCGATCATCGGGTCGTAGTGGATGGGAATGGCCATGCCCTCCTCGAAGCCATCGTCCACGCGCACACCCGGTCCCAGCGGCGGACGATAAGTGGAAAGGGTGCCGATGTCGGGAAGGAAGTTGTTGGTGGGGTCCTCCGCGTACACGCGCACCTCGATCGCATGGCCGTTGATGGTCAGGTCCTCCTGCTTGAAGGGCAGCTTCTCCCCTTCCGCCACGCGGATCTGGAGCTTCACCAGATCGAGACCGGTGATCATTTCCGTTACGGGATGTTCCACTTGGAGCCGGGTGTTCATCTCCATGAAATAGAAGTCGCCACCCTCATCCAGCAGGAACTCCACGGTTCCCGCGCCCACATAGTCCACGCTCTTCGCCACGTTCACGGCCGCTTCGCCCATGCGCTTGCGCAGTGCGGCCGTCAGCACCGCACTGGGCGCCTCCTCAACCACCTTCTGGTGGCGACGCTGCACGCTGCACTCACGCTCGAAGAGGTAGCAGGTATTGCCGTGCGTATCGGCCATGATCTGCACCTCGATGTGGCGCGGCCCGGCCACGTACTTCTCAATGAACACGCTGCCATCCCCGAATGCGTTCCGCGCTTCGCTGATGGCGCGTTCCAGGCCCTCTTTCAGGCCCGCCTCCTCCTCCACCACGCGCATGCCCTTGCCGCCACCGCCCGCG
>JAFDZE010000050.1 GCA_018267155.1 Bacteroidota bacterium
GAGAATTTCTCCATGTACTCGCTCATGTCGATGCGGATGAGCGCCTCATCGGTGTCGAAAAGATACCGCGCCAGTTCCTTGGCGAGCTGCGTTTTGCCCACACCGGTGGGACCCAGGAAGATGAAGCTGCCGATCGGGCGGTTCGGGTCCTTCAGGCCCGCACGGTTGCGCTGGATGGCCTTCACCACCTTGGCCACCGCCTCGTCCTGCCCGATCACCTTGCCCATCATCTCCTCCTTCATCCGGCGCAGTTTGCCGCTCTCTTTCTCGGCGATCCGCGTTACGGGGATGCCGCTCATCATGGCCACGACCTCGGCCACGTTCTCCTCGCTCACCACGGTGCGGTGCGTCCGGCTTTCCTCCTCCCACTGCCGCTTGGCCTTCTCCAGTTCCTCCAGCAGCGTGCGCTCGCGGTCGCGGAGTTTCGCCGCTTCCTCGTACCGCTGGCTGCGCACCACCTTGTTCTTCTCCTCCTTCACCTCTTCGATCTTCGCTTCCACATCCAGGATGGTCTTGGGCACCACGATGTTGCTGATGTGTACCCGGCTGCCCGCCTCGTCCAGCGCGTCGATCGCCTTGTCCGGCAGGTGCCGGTCCGTGATGTAGCGTGCAGTGAGTTTCACACAGGCGTTGATGGCCTCGGGCGTGTAATTCACGTTGTGGTGATCCTCGTACTTTTCCTTGATGTTATTGAGGATCTGGATGGTCTCGTCCACGCTGGTGGGCTCCACGAGCACCTTCTGGAAGCGGCGTTCCAGGGCGCCGTCCTTCTCGATGTACTGCCGGTACTCGTCCAGGGTGGTGGCACCGATGCACTGGATCTCGCCGCGCGCCAGGGCGGGCTTGAACATGTTGCTGGCATCGAGGCTGCCGCTGGCGCCGCCTGCACCGACAATGGTGTGGATCTCGTCGATGAAGAGGATGACGTCCGGGCTGTTCTCCAGCTCGTTCATCACCGCCTTCATCCGCTCCTCGAACTGGCCGCGGTATTTGGTACCGGCCACCAGGGATGCGATGTCGAGGGCCACGATGCGCTTGTTGAAGAGCACGCGGCTCACTTTGCGCTGGATGATGCGCAAGGCCAACCCTTCGGCGATGGCGCTCTTGCCCACACCGGGCTCGCCGATGAGCACCGGGTTGTTCTTCTTGCGCCGGCTCAGGATCTGGCTCACCCGCTCGATCTCCTTCTCGCGGCCCACGATGGGGTCCAGCTTGCCGTCCTCGGCCAATTTGGTCAGGTCCCGCCCGAAGTTGTCCAGCACGGGCGTCTTGCTCTTGCTGTCGCCCTGTTTCTTCTGCGGGCCACCACCGCCACCAGCGAAGCTCCCACTGTCGTCGTCATCGTCCTCGGCACTGGGGCCTTGGGCCTTGGGTCGGGGTTTGGGGCGGTTGGGCTGGTTGCCCGCCATGATCGCGTCCAGTTCGTTCTTCACTTGCTCGTAGTCCACGTTGAATCGGTTCAGGGTGCGGGTGGCCAGGTTGTCCATGTCCTTCAGGATGCTCAGCAGCACGTGCTCGGTCTCGATGAAGGGACTCTTGAACAACTTGGCTTCCAGAAACGTGATCTTCAGCATCTTCTCGGCCTGCTTCACCAGGGCGATCTTGTCCTTGTCGGGCGGCTTGATCGCACTGGCCGGCTCCATGCCGCTCTCAATCGTGCGCCGCAGGTCATCCAGGTCCACATCCAATTGCCGCAGGATACGTATCGCATTGCCGTCCCCTTCGCGGATCAAGCCCAACAGGATGTGCTCGATCCCGATGTGGTTGTGCCCCAGCCGCAGGGCCTCCTCGCGACTGTAGGTGATCACCTCCCGTACCCGGGGGCTGAATTTGGCGTCCATGTTCATCTTCTCGGTGATTTAGGCCATAGCGTACCCTCGACACCCCTTACGGGCACCACAATGATAAGCGGTAGACCGGTGGGCCAAGCTATGCTGATGGGTTCCGGCGGTGCCGGGGCATCGAACGGCCTTTTTTCCACATCGGCCGTGGTGGTTTGTGGATAAGTCGGGGTCGGGGCGCATGGGCGATCGGGGTACTTTCGGGCTCCCTTTCAAAAAGGGGTATGCAAGGACAGTGCGCGGACGGATGCGGGTGACGGAATGGCCGGAAAAGCGACAAGGCGCAAGCCCCGAGCTGGATCGCCCACGTCTCCACCTGCAAGCTGCAAGGCTCAAGGAAATGTTCCCCGGTCGTGATGTGTACTGTTCGATGCTTGACGCTTGAAAACGTGTGACCTGAAGCTGTTCATCACTTGACCATGGCTGGAGGAGAGAAGATCATCCCGATCAACATCGAGAACGAGATGCGCACCGCCTACATCGATTATTCGATGTCGGTGATCGTGAGCCGGGCCCTGCCCGATGTGCGCGACGGACTGAAGCCCGTGCATCGGCGCGTACTCTTCGGCATGCAGGAACTGGGCGTGGGCAGCACCCGTCCGTACAAGAAGAGCGCTCGTATCGTGGGCGAAGTGCTCGGCAAATACCACCCGCACGGCGACGGCAGCGTGTACGACGCCATGGTGCGCATGGCCCAGGATTGGAGCCTGCGCTATCCCTTGGTCGATGGCCAGGGCAACTTCGGTAGCATCGATCCCGATCCGCCGGCGGCCATGCGTTATACCGAAGCGCGCCTGCGCCGCATCGCGGAGGACGTGCTGGCCGACCTGGACAAGGAGACCGTGGATATGCGGCCCAACTTCGACGACACGTTGGAGGAGCCTACCGTGATGCCCACCCGTATCCCGGCCCTGCTGGTGAACGGCGCTTCGGGCATCGCCGTGGGCATGGCCACCAACATGCCGCCACACAACCTCACCGAAGTGGTGGACGCCACCATCGCGTACATCGGCAACAAGGACATTGATACCGCGGGCCTGATGCAACACATCACGGGCCCCGACTTCCCCACGGGAGGCACCATCCTGGGCACCTCGGGCATCAAGGAAGCGTACGAGACCGGGCGCGGCCGTATCGTGCTGCGTTCGACCGCCCGCATCGAGGAGGACCCGAAAACCGGCCGCGAGACCATCATCATCAGTGACATCCCGTACTTCGTGGGCAAGAACGCGCTCTTCAAGAAGAGTTGCGACCTCGTCAACGAGAAGAAGATCGAGGGCGTGAGCGACGCGCGCGACGAGAGCGACCGCAACGGGATCCGCATCGTGTACGAGGTGAAGCGCGACGCCATGGCCAGCGTGGTGCTCAACCAGCTGTACAAGTACACCGACTTCCAGACCTCCTTCAGCGTGAACAACATCGCGCTGGTGAAGGGGCGCCCCGTGCTGCTCGATCTCAAGAGCATGATCCATCATTTCGTGGATCACCGCATGGACGTGGTCATCCGGCGTGCCAAGTTCGAGTTGCGCAAGGCCGAGGAACGGGCCCACATCCTGGAGGGCCTGCTGATCGCCCTGGACCACTTGGACGAGGTGATCAAGCTGATCCGCGCCAGCGCCACCCCCGATGAGGCCCGCGATGGCCTGATGAGCAACTTCGGCCTGAGCGAGATCCAGGCCAAGGCCATCCTGGACATGCGCCTGCAGCGGCTCACCGGTCTGGAGCGCGACAAGATCCGCCAGGAGCACGCCGAGATCATGGAACTCATCGGCCGCTTGAAGGCCCTGCTGGCCGACGAGGGACTGCGCTACGAGCTGATCACCAAGGAGCTCCTTGAAGTGAAGGAGAAATACGGCGACAAGCGCCGTACGGCCATCATCACCAGCGGGGGCGACATGAGCATGGAGGACCTCATCGCCGACGATGCGGTGGTGGTCACCATCAGCCACCTGGGCTACATCAAACGCACCGCGCTCACCGAGTTCCGCACGCAGGGCAGGGGAGGCGTGGGCAGCCGTGGGTCCACCACACGCGACGAGGACTTCCTGGAGCACCTCTTCGTGGCCACCAATCACAACTACCTGCTCGTCTTCACCCAGAGCGGCAAGGTGTTCTGGATGCGTGTGTTCGATATCCCCGAAGGGAACAAACAAAGCAAGGGCCGCGCGATCCAGAACCTGGTGCAACTGGAAGGCGGCGATAAAGTGGTGGCCTACCTGAACGTGAAGGACATCACGGACAAGGCATACGTGGACAACCACTTCGTGGTGCTTTGTACCAAACAGGGCATCATCAAGAAGACCACGCTCGAAGCGTACAGCCGTCCGCGCGCCAATGGCATCATCGCCGTGGGTATCCGCGAGGGCGACGAACTGCTCGAGGCCAAGCTCACCAATGGGAACAACCACATCATCCTGGCCAGTCTCGATGGGCGGGCGGTCCACTTCGAAGAGAGCGACGTGCGGCCCATGGGGCGCAGTGCCAGTGGCGTACGTGGCATGAACCTGGAGGGTGGCAGCAAGGGCAACGAGGTTATCGGCATGATCGCCATGGACAAGGATGATATCGCCAAGCGCCAGGTCCTGGTGGTGAGTGAGAATGGCTACGGCAAGCGCTCGGCCATGGTGGACGAGAACGGCGAGTACGAGTACCGCATGGTGAACCGGGGCGGCAAGGGTGTGAAAACCCTGAACGTTACCGAGAAGACCGGCCAACTCGTGGCCATCAAGTCCGTGACCGAGGACGACCACCTGATGATCATCACCCGCAATGGCATCACCATCCGGATCGGTCTGGAGGAGATGCGTGTGCTGGGCCGTGCCACGCAGGGCGTGCGGTTGATCGAGCTGCGCGACAAGGACAGCATTGCCGCCGTGGCCAAGGTGGACAGTGAATTGCACGAGGACGAGGATGCAACGCCCACCGAAGGGCCGGTGGAGGGAAGCCCGGACCCCGACCAGAACGGGGATAACCCCGATGGCACCGAACTTGCTGACGGCGACAACCAAGAATAGGACACGAACCGAACACCGATGAGGAAGACCCTGCTCACCCTGGCCACTTGGGCCACGCTGGCCGCCACGGCACAGAACAGCAACGTGGTCAGCGCGTACATGGCGCTGGAGGACAACAAACTGGACGAGGCCGCCGGTCTGATCGAGCCCACGGTCACCAACGAGAACACCATGGTCAAGGAGAAGACCTGGCGCTATCGGGGCATGATCTACCAGCGCATTGCGCACAGCGACGATGCCTCGCTGAAGGCCAAGTATCCCGACGCTTTGGAAAAGGCCATCGCCAGCTACACCAAGGCCAACGAGCTGGACGTGAAGGGTGTGGAGAAGAAGGCCAACGACCAGGCCCTGCGGGGATTGCAGGTGCTCGCACTCAACAGCGGGAACGATGCATTCACCGCCAAGGACTACGACAAGGCCGTGGCCCTGTACGCGCAGAGTGAGGCGGTGGCCAAGAGCTTCGGCGAGGTGGACAGCAACGCGGTGTTCAACAGCGCGCTGGCCTTCGAGAGCAAGGGCGACCTGGGCGAGGCGCTCAAGCGCTACCAACAGTGCATCAGCTTTGGCTACGACAAGCCCGAGATCTACCGCTACACCGCCAGCCTGCAAAAGCGGCAGAACGACCTGAATGGCGCTATTGCCACCACCCAGGTCGGCCGCAAGAAACACCCCGATGACAAAGAACTGATGCTCGATGAGGTAGCCTTCCTGCAAGAGGCCGGGCGGGTGAACGAGGTGGAAACCAGCGTGGCCGAGGCCTTGCAGAAGGATCCCGGCAACTGCGTGCTCCACAGCCTCCAGGCCAGCATCTTCGAGGCCAAGGCCGATCCAAAGAGCGGGGCCAAACCCGCGGAGGCCGACATGTACAAGTGGTACGATGCCGCCGAGGCCAGCTACAAGAAGAGCATCGAGTGCGATCCCAAGTTCTTCGACGGCTATTTCAACATCGGCGTACTGTACAACAACCGCGCGGCCTATGAGTACGACAAGGCCAACAACGAGAAGGACAACACCAAGTACGAGAAACTGAAGGCCCTGGCCGATGCCACCTTCATGAAGGCCGTGCCCTACTTCGAGCAGGCCCACCAACTCAAACCCGACGACCGGCCTACGATCCAGCAGCTGAAAACGCTGTATGCGAAGGCCCAGAACAAGGAGAAGTTTGAAGAGATGAAGAAACTCCTCGGCGAGTAAGCCATACCCGCCGTGGTGTTAAGGGGAGAGCCCTGGCGCAAGCCGGGGTTCTCTGTTTCACGACGTTCCCATCCCTAACTTTGACGGAGCATGGAACTCAGTGATCGCATAACCATTGAACCGGGCAAGATGGGCGGACGCCCTTGCATCAGGGGACTGCGCATCACGGTGGGCACCATCATGGGCCTCTTGGCGGCCAAGCGCACCCGTGAGGAGATCCTGGCGCTCTATCCATACCTCGAGGATGAGGATATCAAGGCCGCGTTGCATTATGCCACGTGGCTGGCGAGCGATCAGGAACTTCCCATCAAGCGGGCATGAAGGTGGTGGTGGACATGTGCCAGTCCCCGTTGATCGCCGATGGGCTCAGGACCGCTGGACATGATGCTACCCACTGGCCCATCATTGGGCCAAGCAACGCGCTGGATGAGGAGATCGCGCGTTGGGCGGTGGAACATGATGCCGTGGTGCCGACCCACGACCTCGATTTCGGGGATCTGCTGGCCGCCTCACGTGCCAAGGGGCCCAGTGTGATCATTGTGCGCGAAGAAGACACAATGCCCGAAAGGGTGCCCGGCCCGGTTCTTCAAGTCCTGGCGCAGTTCAACGCGGATCTCGCAACGGGCAGTCTGATCTCCATGACCTCTCAAAGTGCCCGCGTGCGGAAGCTGCCAATGCATTGATATCCCCCGATCACCGCCTGCCCGAAAATTCCCGACCTTCATCCCATCAAAACCTCTACACCCATGAGCCAGACGACCCTCTCCGAGAAGCGTGTACACATGGCCGACCTGCACAGCGATCACCAGCTCTGGCTGAACACGTTGCGCTTCTGCAAGGACGAGATCGGGATCTTCGATAAACGCATGGAGGACATCGCCCGCCGGAACACCGGCCGCGAGGTGATGGCCGAACTCGAGCACTTCCAGAACCGGTACATCCGCGAACGGGAGGTGATCGATGAGCTGCGACACGATATCAAGCAGCACGAGAACCACCTGGAGAAGTTTGCCATGGACCACCCGGTGGCCTCCGATCATGTTCTCTTCACCGACCACCAGGGCCTACGCGACCGCATACATACCTTCGAGAAACTCTACCACGAATTGAAGGTGGAGTTCATGCGCTGGTTGGCGGATCGGATGTGAGACAGGTCCGCTGGACAAGTTCGAGGGTGCGATCGATCGCGCCCTTGGGCATGTTCACCGTTCGGTCCTGGTCCAGAGTATGTCCTCGCGCAGCCCGAGGTGTTCCATCACGTTGATGGGATCCGGCACGCCGTTGCGCCGTGCCCGATGGGAACGGTAGCCGTATCCACGCAGCAGGTCATCGATCGTGCGTGTCATCTCCACCGTGTGGTCCAGCAGGGTGGTCTCCACCAGCACGGTGCGAACCGAGTCCGAGGCCAGCATCCGTGCCGCTCCTTGTAGGGCCTTCAGCTCGCTCCCTTCAATGTCCAGTTTCAGGAATGCAATGGTATTTATGTTACGTGCAGCGCAGTAATCATCCAGCGAGAACACCTTCACCTGGTGCGGGATCCGATCCTTCGGTTCGTAGGTCCCTTCGAGGCAGGCGAAGCCTCGGGTCATCACCCGGGGCGTGTCGTAGAAGGTCATCTCGCCGCTGTGATCCGTGAGGGCCGCATGTTCGAGCGTCCAGTTGGCGGGAGGGGATGGATTGTTCTTCAGGATGTGCGCATGCGCCGCGTTGCTCGGCTCGAAGGAGTACACATGCCCCTTGCTGCCCACCAACCCGAGACACACCGCAGCGAAGTAGCCGATGTTCGCTCCGGGATCGAAGACCACGTCGCCCGGCCGCAGATCGCGACGCAGGAAATTCATCACGTTCTCCTCGTAGAGGCCGTAGTACATCAACCGGTGCGTGAGCACCGCGTGATCGATCCCCACGCCCACGCCATTCAACCCGAACACTTCGTGCAGGTCGCCGGCCAGCGCGGCCCCCGCTTTATCGGCCAACCGATACCGGCCTTTGAAGGGCGCGGCCTGGATCAGTGCGCGGAGCGCGAGGCGGAGTGCCTTCATAACGGGTGGCGAATCTACCCGCTGGAGCCCGGTTCTCGCGTGCCGGGCTCCGGTCAACGCCGAATGGCGATGTAGCTCTTGGGAATGAAGCCGAGCAAGCGTTCGGTGCGGATCTCGCAGTCCGGGAACAGGGTGCGCATCTCGGCCTTGGTGAGCAGACGTGTGTGGTCCACCATGTCATCGATCTCGGCCTTGGTGGGCTTCTCCAGCAGCCCCCATACCGTAAAGTACCGTGCTGTACACCTGCGGAACCATTTGGGGTACCAATGAACGAAGGGGGTGAGGTAGTGCGGCTCGATCGGGCATCCGTACGCGGGCGTTTGGATCCACAGTTTCCGGCCCACACGGCGGACCTCGCGCGCGAAGGCTTGTTGGGCCTCAAAGTCGCCCACGTGCTCGATCACCGAGTTGCTGAAAACGATGGGGTAGCTGTTGTCCGCGTACTTCAGGTCGCAGCCATTGCCCTCGACGATCCGGATGCGGTGGCCCGGATGGTCCTTCTCCTCCTCCCACGGGTACACCTGCAGGTTGAGGCATTCGATCAAGGCCACGTCCTGCGGTGCACTCGTCCAGGTGTGCGGGTAGCCGCCCACATCCAGAATGTGGTCCTCGGGCCGGGGCTTGATGATGTCGCGGAACTGCTTGATCCGTTTCTCCCTCCATATCTTGAAAATCGGGCGATAGAGGTCGTGGATCCGCATGAGCCGTGCAGGGCTTGGTCGCCCTGTGGCTTCAAATGTACCGTGTCCTTCTCATAGGGAGGTCCGGAGGGAGGCTGTCGAGTATCAGGGCACGCGCGAACACCTCACCCTACATTCGCCGCACCCTGCCTGGCACCGTGCGTGGTGCAGGCGAACATTCCCCACATGGACAACCTGCTGAACTGGCTGAAACAACCCGTTGCGTGGTGGCTGCACTTGAGGAGCCAGATGCCCGAATTGGAGATCGAGCGCATCGGCCTCGTCTACATCTACCCGATCTTCCTCGTCCTCATCGTCATCGAGTACCTGAAAGCCAAGGAGCTGTTCGATCTGAAGGAGAGCTTCAGCGGCTTCGTCATCGGCATGGGCGCCACCGTGGTGCGGGTGATCACCAACGTGTTCGAGATCACCATTTACATGTGGCTGTTCTGGACTTTCGCACCGCTGCGCGAAAAGTACCTGGGGTACAATTCGCTCGGCTTCGCTTGGTACATCTGGGTGGCCTGCATCATCCTGGATGACCACAACTTCTACTGGCATCACCGCCTTGCCCACAATGTGCGTGTGCTCTGGGCCGCCCACCTGCCGCACCATAGTGGAAGGCAGTACAACCTTACCATCAGCATTCGCAATGGCTGGTTCATCACGCTGGTGAAGCCCATCTACTGGCTGTGGATGCCCATCGTGGGTTTCGAACCCATCATGATCGCCACCTGCCTCATCGCCAATTCGATCTACCAGTTCACCCTCCACTCGCAATTGCTGCCATCATTCGGTTGGCTCGAGAAGTTCCTCAATACGAGTTATGTGCATGTGGTGCATCATAGCTGCAACACCGAGTATCTGGATCGCAATCACGGTGGTATCCTCACCATCTGGGACAGGATCTATGGTACATGGCAGGCCCCGATCAAGGGTGTTGTTCCCAAATTCGGGATAAGCCACGACCCGGACACGAACAACCCGATCACCCACAACATCTTCGAATTCCAGGAGATCTGGAAGGACGTGAAGAAGGCGCCCGGGCTGAAGAACAAGTTGATGTACATCTTCGGCCCGCCCGGTTGGAGCCACGATGGCAGCAGTATGACCAGCAAACAGTTGCAGGCCGAGTTGGCCAACGCCAAGGCGAAGGGGGTGCCGGTGCCCGAGCACAAGTTCCTGCGGTCGAACTGATCCTTCGCTCAGCGGGCCACGACCAGCCGGGTGGCCCGTAGCGCTACTTCCGGCGTGCTGATGACGCAGGCGTATACGCCCGTGGGCAGGTGTCGTACATCGAGCTCAGCACAGCCCCGGGCAAAGGGTTGGTCCAGGACCACGGTGCCCGTGGCATCATACAGCCGGACATGCGCCCCCGAAGGGACCGGAGTGTTCAGGCGCACGCTTGCGCGATCGCTCGTGGGCGAAGGCCAGCAGACGGGTCGGGAGGCGCCATTCGCGACCGCATCAACGCTGGAGATGATATCCGTGGTGGTGATCACTTCCAGGTCATCGAACCAGAAGCCGTCCCGCCCGGTCTCCGAGTTCGAATTGATCCCGAAGCGAAGCCATACATCACCTCCGATGAAACCATTGAGACTCATTTCCTCCTGCACCCATTCGGTCTGTCGGCCTTCGTACACGGGCTCATCGATGTTCTGGTACCAGGAACCGGGTTTCGTGAGCGCTCCGCACAAGGGCGTCCACCCGTTGCCATCAGCGGATGCGCTCACCTGCACCCGGTCGTAGATGCGGTTCACATCCCAACGTGCCCAGAAGCGCAGCGTAGCACTGGTGGCCGATCCCAGATCGATGGGATCATCCAGCGTGGTCCCGTTCATGCTCTCCGGCACGTACGGACCGAAGGGCGAGTCCGTGATGGAACCCGGCGAGGAATGCCAGACGTTGGTGGACACGCCCCAGCCACCACTCCACGCAGCAATGTTGTCGCCGCTTTCGCTGAAAGCGATCACGGGCGTGCCGAACCACCGCTCAACGGTGTCGCGATGGGTGTACAGCCCGTTGTCCACCGCGATGATGAAACGGATGCGATCGCCCGCGTCCAGTCCGGGCACGGGGCTCAAGGTGATGGAATCGCGGCGTACCTCCAGGAAGTCCAGGTCGCTGAACGAGCGCGGTGCGCCCACTGAGGCCACGTTCTCCAGCGGCTCCAAAGCCACCGTGAAGGTGGCAGGGTCCATGCCCAAGCGTTGCACATCGAAGGGGATCTGTTCCTCGGCATGCTCCAGCACGGGATACGAGCGGTCCGTGGCAGCGGCGTAGGCGCCCACCAGGTGTGCTTCCAAGAGGTTCTGGTCCATGTTGTTCTGGCAGATCGGCACGATGCGCCAGCCGGGCGGCCAGAAGTAGTCGTCCACGTCGCCCAGTTCAGGCGTCATGGCCAGGATCTTCGGCTTCTCGTCCTGCTCGCCGTACATCCAGTCATCCGATGATCCGTTGGTCAGGTAGTTCAATACCTGGAAACAAGTTCCGGTGGAGTGGCCGTTGTTTCGGGTGATCCGGGCGGCATGTGCATAAAAGGCGGCCGAGTCGGGCGTGAGCAGCTCTTGCTGGGTGGCCCAAGGATGAATGATCATGTCGCCCCAGGCGTGGTAGTTGAGCGCGGCACGGAACTCATGGGCATTGCAGAACGTCCGCACCGCCTGGGTTTCCGGCTCGCTGAACGCCGCTGTGCCCCGGTACGTCTCGCTGTTCGGGTTGGGCGAGGAGCCCTCGTCGTCCAGCCCCCACTCGTGGCCGTAGTTCCGGTTGAGGTCCACCCCGAAGCTCCCGTTCTCATTCACCTTGCGGTTCTTTCGCCACATGCCCCCTCCGTCCGGGTTGGTGATCTGGTTGTACACGTAACCGTCAGGATTCAGGCAGGGTACGAAGTAGAGCTCGCGGTTGTCCACCAGGTAGGTGGCCTGGGGATCCGTTCCGTAGTTCTCCAACAGCCACCACATGTAGTGGATCAGTTGCTGCATGGATACCGGTTCACGGGCATGATGCAGCGCGGTGTACAGCACCTCGGGCTTGTCCTGGTCGGTATCCGGATCGTTGCTGATCCGCACGAAATGGATGGGTCGGCCCTCCACGGAAAGACCGATCGGGGCTTTGGCGCTGATGAGTCCCGGATAGAGCGCGGCCATATCGTCCAACTCGGTCTGCATTTCATCCCAAGTGAGGAAACCGCCCATGGAGCCGGTGTTGAAGTTCAGCGGTACCGTGAAGGTCGTCGGGCCGTCGCACAGCCAGCCGAGCGCGCGCTCGTCGGTGGGCGCTGCACCCTGGTTGCGTTCGCGGTACCATCGGGCTACATCGTCCACCAGCACATCCACCTGATATCCGTTGGCGCGCACCAGTTCGATGTCCGCCTCGTTGATCTCCACGGTGCAGCTGCGGCCATTGTGCTCCGCATGGTCGATCGGAAGGCCAAGTGCGGCCAGGCCGGCCAGGTCGCGCGGTGGTCCGGTCAATGCGATGGAGACGCGGGAGTACCGGGCGGGGACCTGAGCGGCGAGGGAGGTGGTGAGCGCGATGAGCAGCGGCGGGATCGAACGGTACATCAGCAGACTGGATAGGAGCGGAAATGTACACATCGAGCAAAGGAGCCGCGTGCTTCGACGGGGATCCGTTGAATGAACACCCACGGGGGATCCGCTATCGGGCGGAAGTGTACTTTGACCGCGCCATATACACCCCTGCATGGAGCGTTTCATCGGCCTGATCGGTATCGTGCTGATCCTTGGTATCGCTTTCCTGGCCAGCAACAACCGCAAGGCGATCAACAAGCGGCTCGTGATCAGCGGCCTGCTGCTGCAAACGGCCATCGCGCTGCTGGTGATGAAAGTGGCGCCCATCACCGCGTTCTTCCAATGGCTGGGCAAGGGCATGGAGAAGATCGAGCATTATTCCCGGCAGGGCGCCTCGTTCGTGTACGGCGGCATCATCGCCCAACAACCCGATGGTAGCATGGGGAATTACTGGGGCGGGGGCTTCGTGTTCGCCTTCAACATCACGGCTACCATCATCCTGGTCTGCGTACTGGTGGCCATCCTGTACCACATCGGCTTCATGCAGCGCGTGGTGGCCGTGATCGCCAAGGGCATGAATTTCATCATGCGCGTGAGCGGCGCGGAAGCGTTGAGCAACGTGGCCAGCGCCTTCGTGGGGCAGGTGGAGGCGCAAGTGATGATCCGTCCGTACCTGGCTGGCATGACGAAAAGCGAACTGCTGGCCAGCATGAGCGGCAGTCTGGCATGTATCGCGGGCGGCATCCTCATCGTGTACGCCAACATGGGTGCCGCCGCAGGCATGGACCTGGCGCCGAAATTGATCACCGCCAGCTTGATGGCCGCGCCCGGAGCACTGGTGATCAGCAAGATCGTATGGCCCGAGACCGAGAAGAGCCAGACCATGGGCACCGTGCGCCTGGAAGTGAAGAGCACCTATACCAACGTGATCGATGCGATCGGACATGGCGCGGGCGATGGTTTCAAGATCTCCATGAACGTGATCGCCATGCTCATCGGCTTCATCGCGCTCATCGCCCTCATCGATGGCGTGCTCGGCTGGGCAGGGCATCTCTTCAACCCCGATCTGCACCTGAGCCTCAACTGGATCTTCGGCAAGGCCTTCACGCCCTTCGCCTGGGCCATGGGCGTGCCCGCGCAGGACGTGAACAGCGTGGCCACCTTGCTGGGCCAGAAACTGACCGTGAATGAGTTCGTGGCCTTCAAGAGCCTTACCGACAAGACCGTGCCGGTGATCACCGAAAAGGGCCTGCTCATCACCAGCTTCGCCATCTGCGGCTTCGCCAACTTCAGCAGCGTGGGCATGCAGATCGGTGGCATCGGCGAACTGGCCCCGGAGCGCCGCGCCGACCTGGCCCGACTGGGCCTCAAAGCCCTGCTCTGCGGCACGCTGGCCAGCTACCTCAGCGCCACCATCGCGGGGATCCTGATGTAATACCCTTTCGCGGTAAGGGGTCATCCGAAATGTCACGCTGAGCCCGCCGAAGCGCTTCGACGGGCTCAGCGTGACATTTCATGGTTCGATCGGACGATGCTGTATTGCGAAATAGTAGGATCGGCTGTTTTCGGCCTGAGTGACCTGAGCCTTTCGGAAGCGATTCCCAGGATCAGTCCTCCGCTACGATCAACGGACCCAGTACGCCGTCCATTTGTTCCAGCCCGGCCTCGGGCATGTACGCGCGACTGATCGTGCCGTCCAGGAAGAGGGCCTCGCGGCACCCATGCTCCTGGAAGAAGCGTGCGAAGTCATGAAAAGAGACCGTTACGCGGCTGATGGCGAAAAGTGCCCGCCCATCGGGCAGGATGCCCACCCCATTGCGGATGTTCAGGTTGGTCGATCGCGGATCAAAGGCCGCATTCACCCGCCCATCGACCACCAGCATGGGCCCCGATTGCGTGGCTTGGCGCACGCCCCGCAACGAAGGATAGTCAGCCGTGGTCACCACGAAGGCCTTTCCCGTACTGTCCACACCGAAAACACCGTTGGGGCTCAGGTAGAAATTGCCGTAGCCATCGGTCCGGGTAACGAGCTTGCGCACCGTACGCCCGTCCTCCACGTACAGCCCGAGCGGGCGCTGGTCCTCCATGTACATGCCCCCGTTCATGGCGAAGTGCAGGCGCCGCCCGCGCGACTCCACCAGGGCTTTCAACCGCCCGATGCTGCCGATGGCCCGCCCGCTGTCGTCCATGTTCCGCAAAGCGATCGGTGTGACCCCAGGGTCGATGATCACCGATGCGATCCGCGCGTCATCGCCCGCCCCGAAGCCGCAGGACAGGGCCGACAGTGCGATGATCGGGAGGATCAGGAACGCGCGCATGGGTCCGGTCAGCGCTCAACGGCTGTTCGGTAAATGTAGGTGGTGGCGGATCGAATGCGCCGCCAACGACCACCCGAGGTTGTGCCAGGGAGGATGCGTGTTGCGGTCGGGCCCGGACCGGGGCAGGGAAGCGTGATCGTACCAGTTGCCCTTCGCATCGTGTCACGCCCGCATCATCGCTTGGCCCGGTACAACAGCTTCCAGGATCCGGGCCGATCCGTGGTCCTGGATCAGGCGCAACAACAGGTTGAGCGTTGCCTGGGCGTCGTGTGCGGCACGGTGCTCGTGACCGCGCGAGATACCGAGGTGACGGCACAGGTTGCCCAGATTATAGTGCGTGAGTCCGGGTATCAATCGTCGCGCCAGCCGTTCGGTGCATAGCGTGTCCGGCCCGAAGTGCGTGCCGGTGCGTGCGAATTCCTGCTGCAGCGCGGTCATGTCGTAGCGTACGTTATGGGCCACCATGATGCGATCCTTGACCGATGCACCCAGCCGGGGTGCCACATCCGCGAAGGTGGGAGCCGTTACCAGCATGCCCGACCGGATGCCCGTGAGCCGTTCGACGAACGGGGAAATGGTCCGCGTGGATCGTACCAGCGTGTTCCAGCGCTCCACTTCCTGCAAGTCATCGTGCACGATCACCGCCACTTCGATGATGCCCGCATGCAGCGGATCACCGTTGGTGGTCTCCACGTCGATGACGACGAACTCGGAGGGGGGCATGGGTGGAAAGGGGGCTGTGTACGGCGAGCAGGGGATGGGGGTTCCCTTCCTCCGTTCCATTTCCGGACTTGCCGGACCGGGCCAACCTCCTTCAACTTAGCCGTACCGCCATGCCTCGATCCGGTACGGACAACCTGCCCCAGCCCGTGCGTGTCATTCCTCCCACTTCACGAATTCGATCCACGGCTTCCGGTACCCTTTTGGCCATTCGATCGCCGGGTAGCCCACGTAGAAGAGGCCCAGGCAACTGTCCTCGGGACCCAGACCGAGGAACGTGCGGATGCCATCGCCGGTACTGGCCGCACCGGTGCTCCAGAAGCCGCCCAGACCGTATGCTGTACAGGTGAGGTACATGTTCTGCACGGCACAGGCCATGGCGAACTGCTCCTCCAACGCGCTGATCTTATGGTGCGGGTCGCGGGCCACGCCCAGGGCGATGATGGCCGATGCCTGCAGCGGGCGTTGCACGTGGTTCTCGAATTTTTTCGGCAGGAACTTCTCCGGTGGGGTGAGCCGGGTGTATTCCGCCCCGAGGAAGGCCGACAGCCGCTTGCGTCCCTCGCCGCTGAACACGGTGAATCGCCAGGGCTGCGTCATGCCGTGATTGGGCGCCCACACAGCGTTCTGCACCAACCGTTCCAGTATGTCGCGTTGTACCTCACGCGCACCGAGGTCTTTGGGTTGGATGCTGCGCCGGTCGCGGATCACGTCACTCAGTTCGCTCACACTGTATCTCATGGGGCTGATGTTGCGGCGCAAAGAACTGGCGGAGCGGGATCCAGGCAGCGTTCCGGCCCGGAATGCCGTCATACTTTTCGACCGCGAACCACAAACCTTCAAAAAACGCGCATGCGCACACGACTTCTCTCTACACTCCTTCTCGTGGCCGCCGGGCTTCCGGCCTTGGCACAGATCACCATCACGGCCGCCGACAACCTCCCCGCTGTGGGCGACACCTTCTTGTACAATACGGCCGCCTATGCCGCACCGCCTGCGGGAGGAGATGACGTGACCTTCGACTACAGTGCTTTGACGACCACGGGCACCACGGAGTTCCACTGGCTCGCACCATCGGCATACTCTGGCGCTGCCGCCTTCCCCAATGCGGATCTGGCGGCCACCAACGAACTGGACACCTTCCTGTATGAAGTGACCGGCGTCGGCCTGGAGCGTGTGGCCGAGCATCAGCACATCGTCATTCCTTTTCCTCCGACCGTGATCGATCTGGACGTGGCACACTCCAATTCGATACTGGACCTGCCCTTGCCGTTGAGCAACGATGATGTGTGGAGCGATCCCCTGGAAGGCACAGTGACCTCCGATGGCTCCACCGGCACGCGCACCGGACTTGTGCAAGGGGAGGCTGACGCCTATGGATACATCCTTCTGCCCGGTGGTGGCGCTCCCGTACCCGTACTGCGCGTGCGCACGAACCTTCAGGAAACGATCCAGATCCCCATTGGGAACCAGATGACCCCCGTAAGCCACAAGCGCATGCAACACGACTACTACGCCCCTTGGCTCAAGATGCCCATTCTCTCCGTGTTCACGGACACGCTCAACGCTGGCCTCACCGTTACCGAGAGCGGGATCCGCTATCTGGCCTCCGCACCTGTCGGCCTGGCCGAGCACATGGCAGCCGACCAGGGTTTCGGGCTATTCCCCAACCCGATGAATGATGTGGTCACCATCACCTTCAGCAGTGCGCCAGGCACAGGTGCGTTGCTCGAAGTGCTGGATGCACTGGGTCGCACGGTACGTTCGGAGCGCATGGGCAACCGGACGTGGCTGTCCCTCTCACTCGCTGGTGAAGAACCCGGCTGCTATTTCGTTCGCCTCACCGATACCCAAGGTAAGATGAGTGCCCAGCGGCTGATCAAGCGCTGAACGGACCACTCCCGCGTAGAAGGGCCGTCCGGTTTGCGGGCGGCCCTTCGTTCTTCACCCTGGCCACGGCGAACCTTGTGCCCATGCGGGGCCAGTGAACCAGAGATCACCTCCCGCCGGAGGATGGTCGCTCGCCCAACGGAAAGTTGCTACCGATTTTTATGGAATTGCTCACTGGTACATGTGGTGATGCGGAGGAGGCGCTGGGCCGTATGGACGAATTGACCAAGGAGCACAGCTTCATCGATGGCGGTTCAGTCCTGCGCATACTTGTGGGGGTCGTGGTGGTCGTCCTCGATCCGCTGTTTCACCTCGTGCATATTGAGCGCGGCACGTGCCAATTCCTTGTGGCCCCGGGCGATCAGCCATCGCACGGCCTCCTCGTCGCCATCGCCTGCCAGGGCCACCTGTTTGAGCACCGCCATGCCATGGTGCTCCAGCCAGGACAATGCGGTCTTGTTCCCCTCGATGGCGGTGATCACGGCCATGAGGTGCGCGTGCCCGTTCTTCATCAACCAGTCTCGTGCGTCGTCCTTCAGATGCAGTGCGAACACGAACACGCCCAGTTCGGGGTACCCGTTCTTCATGAGCCAGTCGCGCAGGGGCGCGTGGCCACGTATGGCCTCGGCCCAAGCCAGCAACACTTTGGCCGGGTAGTCCGTTCGCATGGTGCCTCGGCCGGTCCTACGGATCACGACCGCTCGTAAGGTGGGAGCGAAGGTATCTTCGGCCCGATGCGTACTGTACTCCTGTTCATCACCTTGCTCATCGCCACGGTGGGCCTGCCCCAGAGCGATGGCATGGATCGGCGCGAGGCCACGGCCCGCAGGCTGCTCGCCAATAACAAGCCTTACCGCGCCATCAGCTTGCTCAACGGTGCCATCGACCGCGAGGACCGTCCGGTGTTCCACGCGCTGCGTGCCGACGCGTACAATCGCATCGGTGTGTACAACAAGGCCCACGCCGATGCGCGTACCGCATTGGTCGGACTACCGGGCGACCCGGACCTTCTTCTTCAATTGGCCATCAGCGAGCAGGGCCTGGGCCAAGCCGATAGCGCCGAGGCCCATTACCAACGGGTGCTCGTTGTGAAGCCGGGTTCGGATACGCGTTACC
The DNA here is from genome assembly GCA_018267155.1 of Bacteroidota bacterium. Lineage (GTDB taxonomy): Bacteria > Bacteroidota > Bacteroidia > Flavobacteriales_F > PHOS-HE28 > PHOS-HE28. Next base: position 18,349 of record JAFDZE010000050.1, read on the forward strand.
GCCTGGCTACGGCTCTCCAAGCCGGTCGGAAGCCTGCTGCCGCACTGGCCCAGCTGGACGAGGTGTTCGCGGGCCTGTCCAACGATGATCCAGAACGCGCGAAGGTCCTTCGGTCCAAGGCGGAGTGCCTGGCCCTTACCGGGGATACCGCAGCGGCCCGTACCACCTTCGCGCAAGCCTTGGAACTCGCCCCGAACGACCCCGTTATCCTGAACAGCCGCGGTTGGTACCTGTACACCGCCAACGGCGACCACGCCCGGGCCGTCGCCGATTTCAGCAAGGCCATCAAGCAGAACCCCAACTACAGCTTCGCCTTCAACAACCGCGGTTGGAGCCGGTTCAAGCTCGGCGACACGAACGGAGCGATCAAGGACATCGATCTGGCCCGGTCCAAAAAGCCCGACAATCCTTATATCTATCGAAATTTAGGAATTATAGCGCTTGAAAAGAAGGATGTTCGAGGGGCATGCACCCATTTCCAGCATGCATTGGAACTGGGGTTCACCGCTCTGCACGGCGATGAAGTGGAACGCTTGGTGAAGGAGCATTGTCCCAACGCACTTCCGCCTTCTGGGGTTCGGGAGAACGCTCCTTCCGGAACTTCGGTGGATCCGGGGACCCGCTCCAGAACACGGTCGCGTTCCAACGCGCCGGAGTAGCGGGAGGTCCAAAACCCGGTTCTGTCGAGGTGGCATATTCCGCGATGGTCGGGATCGGAAGCCGGTTCGTCGTTGAAAATCCAAGGTTGGTCCATATTCGGGTTCTGGCTTATCGCCATCTTTGCACCATGCTCCTTGATACACCTCATGTCCTTCAGCTCCGGAAGGACCCCCATGTTACCGTTCAGGCTGACATCGCCGAGGGTTCCATCTCGTTGGCATGGAACGGTTTCGTGCCCAGTGGGGCCTATCGCCGTATCCTGGACGATGCTTTGATCAATGTTTGTTTGCATAAACTGCGATCCTGGGCATCGGACTTCCGGTACATGAACGCCATACTGCGGCAGGACGAACGCTGGACGGCCGAGCATTGGTTCCCACGGGTGGCTGCTGCCGGCCTGCAGCGGATGGCCATCGTGATGAGCGATGATCTCTTCAACCGGATGGCCATGGAACGTGTGATGGCCGAAGTGACGCCTCAGCTGCCATTCGCAGTGGCCTATTTCGACGATCCGGAGCAGGCCCGCGCTTGGCTGCAGGACCGGAATGTGGAAAGGTTGTGAATACGTGTGGTTCTACGGGGTCCTCTTTGTTACTTTGGTCCCCAACGAGCATAGACACGCACCCGCAACCCAAACAACACAACCTGATGAAAGCGTTGAATTTGATCGCTGGCCTTGCCTTCGCCTGCATGGCCACTACCACATGGGCACAAAACTGTGCCGGCCATGGCCACGCGAGCGCCACCGAAGGCAAGACCACGGTGGAGTCCGTGGGCAAGGCCGTCCAGATGAACGAGAAGCAAATGCAAGCTTTCAAGCTGGCATTGGCCACCTGCGAGAAGGATTGCATGGCCATGGCCAGCAATGACGAGAAAGGCAGTGCCAAGATGGCCGTGGTGAAGCAGGACCGTTTCAATCAGGCGATCGCCTCGATGAAAGACCACCTGGAGGAGGCGCAGTATGTGAAGCTCGAGACCATGCGCAAGAACGGTGAACTGGCAGGTCTCTGTTCGGCCGACTGCAGTGCCAAGGCGGGCAAGTCCGGTTGCTGCGCTGGCAAGTCCGGCTCGGCCAAAAGCACCACCGGTGCCAAGTCCGAGGACATGCATGCCCCGAAGCCTGCTGTACAGTAAGGCATCGAACGCACCAAACAAAAGCCCCGGCGGATCCGCCGGGGCTTTTTCTTTAGTGATGTCGACCTCAGTCGGCTTGCACCACAAGGTACTTGCTCACGCTCCAGAAGGCGTTCGGGTCAACGATCGTCAGTTTGTCCACGCGGCCATCGGGGCCTTCCATCTTGTAACTGTTGGCCGGATGGCTGGTGATCAGCTTGGCTTTCTTGGCGTTCACCGGGATCTCCAGCATCTGCGTGATGTCCACCTGCTTGAAGTATTCCATGTTCATGCCCTGGGTGTTCAGCTTCGTGCTCTTGCCGATCCCTACGAAACCGCCTTCCTTGGTCACCACGCCGTTGTCCTTGAGCTCCTTGCCCGTACCCACGCAGTAGTACGCCTTGTTCAGTTCGGCGCGCTGGGCGGTGGCCAGTTGCTCCTTGTCCTGGTACATGGTGATCATACTGGCCAGCGAAGCGTTGGTGCTGGTGAGCTGCTCCTTCAACCCCGCGATCTCGCTGTCTTTCTCCGCGATGGTCAGTTCCATATTGGCGATCGTGGTCTGCAGGGTCTTCTCCAACTCGTTGATCTTGCTCTTGTTCGCGCTGGCATTCCGGCGCATGCGCTCGATCAGTTTCTTGTTGTCGCTCAGCAACGAATCGATGATGTACAGGTCCGCAGCGATCCGTTTTTCCATGTCCGGGGTGGTCTCCACCTGGCCATCGAGAGGTTTGCCCAACACGCCCTGCTTCTCCTTGATGGCCCGGAGATTCTCACTCACATTGTTGAAGGCCGACAGCAGGTTGTTGATCGTGGTGTCCTTCCCGCCGCTCTGGGCGCTGACCGAATCGTGCTCGTGTTCCAGATGCTTGTACTGCTCGCTCTGGGTGGGGTCGTTCTGGCACGACCAGAGCAGGGTGAGGCCGCATAAAGCGGTGAACAATGTCTTTTTCATGAACTTGGGGGTTTGATGCGTTCAAAGTAACGCCGGGTGCAAAGGTGGCGGTATTGGACCTTATCCGGACGCCCCGGCTGGTTCGTCGAAGGGTCGATGCCGCTCGACGAGGACGAACGGGATCCGCACGGGCAGATGAACGCCGAGCCGGTACTTGGCGTAGAAGGGGCCGCACCAGCCGGTTCCATGTACGTTCGCCCGATGCACCGCGTCGCCCTCCTCTCCCGGTCGGTCTGGTTGCTCGTGATATGGGCCGCTGGGATGTTGTGCAGCGCCCAGGACAGGGGCAGTCTCACGGCGGAATTCGCCAGGATGAGCGCCAAAGAACGCGCGCGCATCGCCGCCAAGGAGACCGACGAGGCGGCCAAGGATGCGGCTTTCCAAGCGGTGATGGCACGTGCCGAACAGGCGTTCCGCGAAGGACGATACGACGATGCGCTCCACGGCTACGAAGAAGCCCGGGTCATGCGGCCGTACAACGTGCATCCCAAAGTGAAGATCGAGGACCTGCGCGTACTGATCGCCAAGCGCGCTGCCGCGATCGATACGGTACCTCCGGCCAGGGAGGATCCCCCACCGGCGCCGCATCCCGTGGAAGAACCTCCGGTACCCGCAGTTCTGAACCCAGGGCAGGAACAGCTGCCCGACCCATCCGGGCCCGAGAAACCCCGCATCGCAGCACCGGTTCCCGAACCGGTGATAGATGTGCCAGTACCGGTACAAATACATCTACCTGAACCGACCAAGGAACCGCCCGCACCACGACCCAGCGCGGAACCGGCCCCAAGGAACACGTCTCCAGATGTGATCCCGCAACCCATGCCTGTGGCGGATGGCATGGTGGAGCGGATGTATCGGGAGGGCAAGGCATTCGTGCTCGAACGCACGATAACGGAGAACGGGCATTCCGTGGTGTACAAACGGGTGCGCCATCCGTACGCCACCTTCTACTTCGAGGACGGCCAGGCTGTGGACGAACGCGTGTGGAACGCTAGGTTTTACGGGGTGAGGATGGAGGAAGCATCGCCGGATGACGCGCGGTAGGAGGGAGTGCCCGTGATCCCCATCTGAAGCGTTGGTCAGCGAATGCGAGGAGCGCGAAGGCCGCGCAGCGTATCCATACGGAGTCTGAAGGCAAGGACTTGGCTGTTCATTAGACCTCCGTCGTAATTCCATTAGCGTGTCACGGTGAGTCCGTCGACCGCGCCTTTGCGTAGCCGCTACGGCGAAGCAAGGACCGGTTCGGCAGGCTCACCCTGACACGTCTTTTTCATTCCTCCGGGCAATTGAGACGGAGGTCTATTGGTCAGTGCGCGCAAGCGTGCGAAGGTCCACGCCCGAGCCCATGAACGTTCGCCCCCGGAGGTATCCCATGTCCGCTCCGTGCGGATCTTTCCATCCGTCCCATAACTGACCTGATCCGGGTATTTGACGGACATACTACTGGCTGTGGGCAGTCGGCGGCACGTTGGTCCAATAAGGTGCCGCCTATCCCGGAACATTCCGCCCACAGCGCCGTTCAAGCGGCCACTCATTCTGATCGGCACGACCATGAAGTGGACACTTCTCTCCCTGCTGCTGCCCATATGGGTCTCGGGCCAATCCATCACCTACCAGTGGCTCAACGAGCCCTCCTGCGCTTCGTTGTTGAGTTGCGATACGGGCTGTACCGCCTGCAATTCGGCGGTCAACACGCAGGGGCAGTTCAGCGGCACCGATGTGGCCTGGCTGGGCGTGGATGTTTGCCCGCATCCCTTCGCATTGGGCGACAACACGCTGTTCACCTACGGCTGGCCCGCGATCCCGAACGAGGAGCATGCGGTGCTGGTCTCCGGCATCGCGTTCAGCCCGGTGCGCATCGACAGTCTGGTGATCCGCCACCGCACCGGACCCGACGGCCCGCAGCGCTTGCGTGTGCGCTTCGGCGTGAACGAGACCATGCCTGCCACAGAGATCGCCGACGCTGCCGTGCAAACGGAATTCGCACGGACCGTGATCACGGACCTCGGCACGGTGGAGGCCACGCCGCAAATGGTGTACGGCTTCTTCAACGTGGTGCTGCAACCGTACATGGGCGAAGGTGGTCCGTGGGAACTGGACGAGATCCGCATCGTTGGAACACCGGTCACGATGACCGCGATCGAAGAGGTCGCGGGTATCCCACGATCCGGAAAAGCGCAGCGCTACGATGCTGCCGGACGCATGGAGCCATCACGTCCTGATCAACTGCTCTATATCGACGGCACGCGCAGGGTGGTGTTGCGCTGACCGGCTGCGCCCATCTTTGGCGCAACGAATAACGCATGGAACAAGGACTCGAGGAGCGCATGCTCCGCATCAAGGAATACCTCGTGGGCATCTGGCTCTTCCGCGAACCCCTGCGCACCCCGCGCTGGTGCGCCACCTTCGTGTACCGTGGCCACTACTATGATGTGAGTGGCAAGCACAGCCCGCTCAGTGCGGTGAAAGCCGTGGAACAGCGTGTGAAGGACCTGGAAAAGGCGCACGCTGCCCAGCTCCGGAAAATGGCCGCGAAGAAGCAGCGCAAATGATCCCGGATCGTGAAAGAAGCGTTGATCGGAAAGGACTTGCACCGCTCGCCCGCCTTGGCCCTGCCCGATCGTTCCAGCCTTTGAAGCACTGATGGGACCCGGCCCGAACGAGATCCAGTTCAAGAAACCGGCCTACCCGATCGGCGAAGGCCTGGCGCGTTACCTCACCGGGCACGCCCGGAATATGCCGCTGCCCATCCATTACACCGACCTGTTGCGCCACGATGGATTGATGGCCCAACACGATGCCGATGGACGTGAGACCTTGTGGACCACCGTGCTCTTGAAGCCGTCCGAGATGGAGGACACCCACCAGCGGTTGGCGGACCTCTACCAGTTGCTCGTGGCCGATGGACGGCGTTTGCCCCACCTGACCGTGGCCAGCATCGACTTCTGCGCCTACGGCAACAGCCAGCCCTTCCGCATAAGGATCCTCAACCAGATCAACGACAACCACGATTACTACTACATCAAGCGGGCCGATGCCAGCCGCGTGTACGGTCTGGAACTGGAGCACCTGCTCAGCCCCAACCGGATCAACTACGTGGTGGACAAGGGCACCCTGGTGGAGGAGCACATCATCGGGGTGCCGGGCGACGACTTCATCCGTGATCCCGGACGGTACGGTGGCAATTTCAACCCCGTGCGCCTTTGCAAGGAGTTCGTCAAGTTCAACGAGCGCTGTTTCACCCGACTCCTGGGCGACATGCGGGCCTACAACTTCGTGGTGGACATGATCCAGGATTTCGATCAGGCCCAATACCGTATCCGAAGCATCGATTTCGACCAGCAGAACTTCGAGGGCCGCCACCGCATCTACCTGCCGCAGTTCTACAAGGAGAACAAGCCGTACGTGGATCTGGGCCTGCGCCACATCAGCCGGGAGACCGCCCAGCAGTACGCCATGGAAGAGCGCTCGTTACTGCGCAAACGGTACAAGCTGGAAGAGGACCGGGTGCGTGAATTGCTGGAGGTGATGTGCGGCGATCAGGTGAGTACCGATGAGCACCGCATGCGGCTGAGCGAAGAGCTGGCCGTCCATCATGGCGAGAACGGCTTCCGCGGGCTTCCCTGCATGGGGGCCATACTCAACCTTCAGATGAAGGTGACCCTCGGCCTCTGAACCGGGCCGCCGCCCTCATTTCGCCCGCAACGCCTTCACCGTGCTCAGGACCTCGTTGAGGGTGCCCGGCTGTGCCACGATCCGACGCTGTTCGTCCAGTACATAATAACGCGGTGTGCCCGTCACTTCCCACGTGCTGGCGTAGTTGAGGCTCTGGCGGTCGGTGGGTGTGCCGGCATATTTCGACGGATCGGTGCGCCAGCCGTTCATCGCGGGCCAGGGTATGCCCACATTCGTCCAGTCCAGCTTGTTCTTCCGGACGAAATCCTTCCAGTCCTTGAATAGCGCATCGCTCGTGGTCTCGGCCACGGCGTACAAACCCGTACCGAGCGGTTTGAGTTCCTGCACGTACTTCTCATAAAGCAGCGGCAGGGTCTGCTTGCAGTGGCTGCAGTGCGGGCTCCAGAACACCACCACCACGCATGGCTCGGGCATCTTGTGCATGCTGATCCATTTCTTGCCGGTGGTATCCGCCAGGACGATGTCACGCGATGCGGCGCCGGGGATCAGCGAGGCTTTGATCGCGGCCTTGACGCACAGCTTCTGCCAGTGGTCCAGTGGTGTCCAGCCGGGCGCGGGCATGTTGCCTTTGCCGGTGCAGACGTGCTTCTGGGTCAGGCGCACACACACCGCACCCAGGCCTTGCGTGGGCAGCTCGGCGTACTTGCGTGCGGCCGTGTTCACAATGAACTGCTTTACCGCTTCGGCCGTCCCCGGTGCGCTGATCAGGCTGTCCAGGTAGTTGGTGATGGCATCCGCATTCTGCGCCACCCCCACGGCCATCAACACCTCCAGCCGGTTCTGGAATACAGGCGCGTGGACGATGCGCGCGTCGCCCAGATCGGTGTTGTCCCAGTAATGCGCACGCTGGCGATCGCTGGTGGTCGTGCTGTCGGTGTTGCCGTTGGGCAGCTTCACCTCCACCTTTTCGGGCTCCATTTCCATCAGGATCAATTTGCTGGCGAACATGTCCGGTGCCGCCTTCGCGATCTCCTTCAACCTGGCTGTGCGCTGTGGCTCTGGCAGGGTCTCCGCTTGTTTCCGGTCCACCAGGTACATGGTGTTCTCGCGGCTCTCCGCCACGCGCAACTGACCCAGCGGGTCGGCTTTGGTGGTCGCCAGTTTCACCACGGGCTCGCCCAACACCACCGGGATCTTGCCAACGCCCGGAAGCACGGCGTAGAGGCCCGGTTTGTAGCCGCCCTTGTGCGCGAAAACGGCCAGCCCCTGAGCATCGGCTATGGCACTGTCACTGTAGAACAACTGGTTGCCGTAGTAATTGGCCAGATAGATCTTGTTGCCTGCGGCTCCGGCGATGGAAACCTCCAGCCGGGTTGTCTGTTGGGCGCAAAGCGCGATGGGAAGCAGCCCAGCGATGGCTGCGGCGTGGCGTAAGGACATGGGACGAAAGTATCCGTTCAGGCGGGGCGATACCGCAATTTCCGCGCCGTGCTGTCCCGAACGACCTCACTTGCCCGCTCGGGGATGGAACCGCATGATGTTGCTGCGCAGGTATTCCCTGTCCAGGTGCGTGTAGATCTCGGTGGTGCTGATGCTGGCGTGGCCGAGCATCTCCTGCACCGCGCGCAGGTCGGCGCCGCCCTCCACCAGGTGCGTGGCGAAGGAGTGCCGGAAGGTGTGCGGGCTGATGACCTTCTTCACGCCGGCCTTCAGCGCGAGCTTTTTCACCAGGTTGAACACGCTCACGCGTGATAGGCCGCCGCCCCTGGCGTTCAGGAAGAGGAGGTCCTCGGCCTTCCGCTGTACGGGCAGGTGGATCCGTTCCTCATCGCGGTAAACGCCGATCTGCTTCATGGCCTCGGGACTGATGGGTATCAGGCGCTCCTTGTCCCCTTTGCCGATCACGCGCACGAAGCCCTCGCCGAAGTGCAGCCAGCTCACCCGCAAGCCGCAGAGCTCGCTCACCCGCAGGCCGCATCCGTACAGCGTTTCGAGCATCGCGCGGTCGCGGTGTGCCAGCGTGCGGCTCATGTCGATGGACCCCACCATGGCATCGATCTCCTCAACGCTCAGGAAGGTGGGCAGGTAGCGGCCGGTCCTCGGGCTTTCGAGCAGGTCGGTGGGGTCGTTGGTGATCGTTTTTTCGATCCTCAACATGCGGTAGAATCCACGCACCGCGCTGATGAGCCGTGCCTGGCTGGTGGCGCTGAGGCCCTGCCGTGCAACATGGGTGGTGAAGGCCTGCAGGTCGCCCAGCACCATGCTGTCCGGTGCGATCGCGGGCGTGTGTCCCTCGGCGAATTCGCGCAGTTTGCCCAGATCGCGCACGTACGCCTCCACCGTCCGGTCGCTCAACGAGCGCTCCAGTTTCAGATGGATGCGGAAGTCGGCGATCGCCCGGGTCCAGTCCACGGTGCCAAGGTGTGCTCGTGCGCGTGCGCGCGCGTTCCCCTCCTGTGCGTGTTCTTGCACGAGGCGCTGTTCACGGGGCGGGGCAGGGGCTGTTGAAAACTTCTGTGTCGTGGAATTTGGAAATCGCAGCTTTGTGATGCTTAATTGTCCGTCGCAAGTCTGCCGGAAATTCCGTCAAGCGGTGGGCGGACACCAACAACAACAAGGGCACGGGCCACAACAAACAACAAGCAACGATGGCAACGGAGATCAACAAGGAGAAGCTGAAGGCGCTGCAACTCACCATGGACAAGATGGAGAAGACCTTCGGGAAGGGTGCCATCATGAAATTGGGCGACAATGCGGTGGAGCAGGTGGAAGTGATCCCGACCGGATCGATCGGGCTTGACCTCGCGTTGGGTGTGGGTGGCTATCCGAAAGGGCGCGTGGTGGAGATCTACGGCCCGGAAAGCAGCGGTAAGACCACGCTGGCCATCCATGCCATCGCCGAAGTACAGAAGAAGGGAGGCATCGCGGCCATTGTTGATGCGGAGCACGCCTTCGATCGCTTTTATGCCGAAAGTCTCGGTGTGGATACCGAGAATTTGTTGATCAGCCAGCCCGATAACGGCGAACAAGCGCTGGAGATCGCCGACAACCTCATCCGCTCCGGTGCGATCGATCTGTTGGTGGTCGACAGCGTGGCGGCTCTTACCCCGCGTGCCGAGATCGAGGGCGAGATGGGCGACAACGCACCCGGTATGCAGGCACGCCTGATGAGCAAAGCCCTGCGCAAACTCACCGGCACCATCAGCAAGACCGGTTGCTGCTGCATTTTCATCAACCAG
>JAFDZE010000051.1 GCA_018267155.1 Bacteroidota bacterium
GGAACGATGCTACGCTATCGCCTGGACACTGCCCTGAGGATCTTCCTGAACTGTCAGGCTGAGCGCGCCGACTGCGCCTTTGCGTAGCCGCTCCGCGCTCCGCCATAGCGCTTCGCGGCGGCGAAGACGGCGAAGCAAGGAGCGCAATACACACATGATACTCCCTCATGGTCTCCACTCCATACTGTGCGTTCATGTTGCTCGGGACCCAGAGGTATCACAGCTCATGGAAAGGTGGCGTCACAGTTCAGGAAAAACCACGAACGTCCGAAGGGTTCGGACCTCGAGGCGGATAGTTTCGGCCGTTCATGTCCACCGACCGCACCGCCATCCTCCTATTGCTGCTGCTGGGCGCGGCGCTCAAGTTCAGTTGGCTGGGCGCGAGCCCGTTGAACGGCGATGAGCCTTTCACCCTCTTCTGGGCCACACGGCCTTGGGGCGAATTCACCGCAATGCTGCGCACGGAGAACAACCCGCCGCTGTACTTCCTGCTGGTGCGTGCGTGGGTGGCATTGGTACCGTGGAGCGAGGCCTGGCTGCGGTTGCCATCGGCCGTGTTCAGCGTGCTCACCGTATGGCCACTGTACCTCGCAGCGCGCTCCATGGGCGGCAGCGCAATGGCCGTGTGCGCGGGTCTGCTCTTCACGCTCAACAACCACCAGTACATTTATGCGCACGAGCTGCGGGGTTATTCGCTGCTCCTGCTGCTGGCGGTGGTGGCCATCCGGCTTCTCCTGCGCGAAGCGCGTGGCCCGGGGTGGTGGTCGGCCGGGCTGCTGGGCCTCGTGTTCGCCGGGCTGGTCTGGACGCACTTCTTCGGTTGGCTGGTCATCGGCCTGTGCCTGCTCTGTTCGCTGGTATTGCCCGAACTGCGGGCCGCGCGTCGTCGCACGTTCCTGGCCACCTGCATCGCCGCCGTCGCATTCCTTCCGTACGCGTATATTTTTTTCAGCCGCGCCGGGGAGAGCATCGCGCAAGGCACATGGGTGGGGCCGCAGGGGATCGACGAGATCTGGCACATGATCCGGCGCTGGAGCAACCAACCGGTGGTCACGATCCTGTTGCTGATGCCCGTGGTGGTGGTGCTTGTACGCGAACGCCTGTCCGCCCTCGCACTCCGGTTCGGCCTGCTCTGGTGGCTGGTCCCACTGGTGGGCCTTTGGGTGGTGCAGTGGTGGGTGCCCGCGTACCTGGACCGCTATCTGCTCTTCGCGAGTCCCGGCTTCTACCTGGCTACGGCATACGGGCTTGTGCATTGCGATCCCGGGGGACACGTCCGATGGTTGGCGCCGGTGGTCGGGGTGTTGGGGATGGTCATCACCTTCACCCCGTGGAAAACCAACGGCAACCAGCCCGATCGGGTGGCGGCCCAGGTTCGGACCTGGCAGGAGGAGAACGCCGGGCGGCCCGTGGTGGTCCGGCCCTTCTGGTACAAGCCCACCCTGTGGGCCCACATGGAGCGCTCCCCCGCGCCAGCGCCCTGGCTGGACACCTGGTCGGAACGTTACGATGATGCGCGTCTTCCCGGCCCGCTGGAGGATCGCGGGAGTTTCATCCTCGTCTATGCCTCTCCGGCCACAGGCGACGAGGACGCCCCCGCATTTCCGGGGTTCCATGTGCAGGCGGACCGCCGCTGCGACCGGTTGATGCACGTGGCGCTGTACACCAACTAACCGCTGAACGATCCATCCCGGGGATGAACCGCTCATCCCGCTCCGATGGATCGGTGCGTTGTACGACCATCTTTGCCAGCCCCGATACCCATGAACAACTCCATAACCACCTTGTCCGCTGCGGCAGGCTTGTTGCTTCTGGCCGCGTGCGGCCAGTCCGAGAACACGAAAACACCGGCCAAGATCACCGAAGCCCCACCTCCGGTGATCGACATGCGCGACTTCTTCAAGAACCCGGAGAAGGCCGGTTTCCAGATCAGCCCGGACGGCAACTACATGAGTTGGCGCGCGCCGTGGAAGAACCGCATGAACATCTTCGTGAAGAAGATGGGCGACAGTGCCGAAGTGCAGGTGACCCAGGACACCGTGCGCGACATCGGCGGCTACTTCTGGAAGGGCGATCGCCTAGTGTACAGCCGCGACATCAATGGCGATGAGAACTTCATCCTTTTCAGCGCCAGCATCGACGGCAAGGACGTGAAGCGCCTGACGCCGGAGAAGGGCGTGCGGGCGGGCACCCTGGATCGCCTGCACAACGTACCTGGCATGGAACAGACGGTCCTGATCCAGATGAACCAGCGCAACCCGCAGGTGTTCGACCCCTACACGTGCAACATCGCCACGGGGGAGCTGAAACCGCTCTACGACAATAGCAAAGACAACTTCGAGGGCTGGATCACCGACCACGCGGGTGTGATCCGCATGGCCACCAAGACCGAAGGCACCGACAACGTGGTGTACTACCGCGCCACGGAAAAGGAACCCTTTGCCGAGTACATGCGCACGGGCTTCAAGGACAGCTGGGGTCCACTGCTGTTCACCTTCGACAACGCGAACCTGATCGTAAGCCACAACCTGAACGGCCGCGACAAGACCGCGATCGTTGAGTGGGACCTGGCCGGCAAGAAGGAGACGAAGCTGATCTTCGAGAACGCCGATTACGACGTGAGCAACGTGGACTACAGCGAGAAGCGCAAGGTCCTCACCATGGTCACCTGGACGGGCGAGAAGTCCGAACGCCACTTCCTGGACGATCAGACCAAGGCCATGTACGACAAGCTCGCGGGCAAGTTCACAGGGCTTGAATACTGGGTGTACGGCCAGAACGACGAGGAGACCAAATTCATGGTATGGGCCGGCAGCGACCGCGACCCGGGCACCTACTACTTCTATGACGCCCCGGCAGACAAGCTCGAGAAGGTGGCCACGCTGCGGCCGTGGATCGACCCGACTCAAATGGCGGAGATGAAGCCCATCAGCTACCAGAGCCGCGATGGGCTCACGATCCATGGCTACCTCACCCTGCCCGTGGGCCGCGAAGCGAAGAACCTGCCGGTGGTGATCAATCCGCACGGAGGCCCTTGGGCCCGCGACGACTGGGGCTTCAACCCCGAGGTGCAACTGCTGGCCAACCGGGGCTACGCCGTGCTGCAGATGAACTTCCGGGGGAGCACCGGCTACGGCCGCGCTTTTTGGGAAAAGAGCTTCAAGCAGTGGGGCAAGACCATGCAGGACGACATCACGGACGGCGTGGAATGGTTGAAGAAAGAAGGGGTCGCCGATCCGGCCCGCATCGCGATCTACGGGGGCAGCTACGGCGGGTACGCCACGCTGGCCGGCATCACCTACACCCCCGACCTGTACGCCTGTGCGGTGGATTATGTGGGGGTGAGCAACATGTTCACCTTCATGAACACGGTGCCTCCCTACTGGGAGCCGTTCAAGAAAATGATGTACGAGATGGTGGGTGATCCGCAAAAGGACAGCCTCCTGTTGCGCGAAGCCTCGCCTGTGTTCTTCGTGGACCGCATCAAATGCCCGCTGTTCATCGCGCAGGGGGCCATGGACCCGCGGGTCAACAAGGATGAGAGCGATCAGGTGGTGGCCGCGCTGAAGGCCCGTGGCGTGAGCGTACAGTACCTGGTGAAGGAGAACGAAGGCCACGGTTTCCACAACGAGGAGAACCGCTTCGAGTTCTACGGGGCTATGGAGAAATTCCTGGACCAGTACATCGGCAGCGGGTTCAAGCCGGCCACGGCAGCCGCCGACAGCGTGAAGAAGGCGGCCTGACCGGCGCGATCTGTGGGCGGAACGGCGGAGCTTTCATGCTCCGCCGTTCCGCTTTCATCGGGCCGCCAAGGATCGACACGACCTGTTCGAGCGGAGGGTGGAATTCCGGACGGACCGGTAGGCGGCAACAAGCCACTGGACAAACTGGACCCCGCACGGGGCATACGTCCGGGCAACGCGGACGGCTCGGCCTGCGTCCGAATCCCGTACGGGGAGGACGAACAACGCTTGTCCGACCCCAGCTCTACCGGTATATCGAGCCTCGTCTCTTCCGCTATCTTGCCACGCTCCCCCTTCCCCATGCAGATGCTCCCCTGGCGAACCCTTGCTACCGCAGCGATCATCACTTCCTGGTGCGGTCTCCGGGCCCAGGTGGTGTTGAACGAGGTGTGCGTCACCAACATGAACGGGCTGGAGGTGACCGACCCCTTCAATGGTGGGCAGGACCGCGAGGATTGGGTGGAGTTGTACAACACGGGCGGCTCTGCGGTGGACCTGAGCGGCTGGTACCTGAGCGACAACGATGCGCTGCCCACCAAATGGACCTTCCCGGCCGGGGCGACCATACCGGCAAATGGATATCTGGTGGTGCTCTGCTCCGGATGGAACGGACAATACGGCGGCTACTGGTGCACCAATTTCAAACTGACCCAGACCTCCGAGGAGCCCATCATCCTCTCCGATGCGGGCGGCACACCGGTGGACCAGTATCAATTAACACTGCGCACGCAGATGGACCATACGCGCAGCCGGGTGCCCGATGGCGGCACATGGTCCCTCACCACCACGTCCACCATGGGTGCGGCGAACGCGGCGGCCACACCCGAGTACACGGCGCGGCCCCAATTATCACCGCAAGCGGGTTTTTATTCCGGGGCGCAACAGGTGAGCATCACAGGTCCGGCCGGCACCACCATCCGTTACACCACCAACGGCGACGAGCCCACTGCGGCCTCCACGGCGTACAGCGGCCCGATCAACGTGTCGGCCACCACCGTGATCAGAGCGGCGTGCTTCAGCGATACCCCGGGGCCTCCGCGCAGTTTCGTTGAAACGAACACCTACTTCATCGGGGTGACGCATGGAGTGGCCGTGCTGAGCATGTCGGGCGATGAGGTACAGACCCTGCTTGACGGCAATGGCGGGATCCAGCCACTGGGCAGCCTGGAATACTTCGGTCCCGATGGTCAATTGCGCGACGAGGCCACCGGCAACTTCAACGAGCACGGACAGGACAGCTGGGCATACAGTCAGCGCGGGTTCGACTATATCGCACGTGACCAGACGGGGTACAACGATGCGATGCACTATCCCATCTTCCACGCTACCGACCGCGACAAGTTCCAGCGCCTCATCATCAAAGCATTGGCTGGCGACAACTGCCCCTTCGGACCAGGCCAGCCCGCCCACATCCGTGATCCATACGTGCAATCGCTCTCGCAACTGGGCAACCTCAAGCTGGACGAACGGAGCTACGAGCCCGCCGTCCTGTACGTGAACGGCCAGTACTGGGGCGTGTACGACATGCGCGAGAAGGTGGACGACTCCGACTTCTTCGACGAATACTACGACCAGGGCGAGAACGACCTGTACTGCATCAAGACCTGGGGCGGCACCTGGAGCGAGTTCGGTGGTGGTGCCGCACAGGCCGATTGGGACGCGCTGCGCGCCTACATCATGGGCAACAACATGGGCGATGCCACCGCATTCGCGTACGTGGACGACCGGTACAATTGGAAAAGCCTGATCGACTACTTCTGCCTGAACAGCTACGTGGTGTGCGCCGACTGGCTGAACTGGAACACCATGTGGTGGAAGGGACTGGACCCTGCCGGTGATCACAAGAAGTGGGGCTATTGCTTGTGGGACGAGGACGCCACCTTCGGGCACTACACCAACTTCACCGGCATACCCGACCAGAGTGCCAATGCCGATCCCTGCACGGTGGAGGAACTGGACGATCCCGGTGGACAAGGGCACACCACCATCCTGAACAAGCTGATCACC
This sequence comes from Bacteroidota bacterium, assembly GCA_018267155.1. Lineage (GTDB taxonomy): Bacteria > Bacteroidota > Bacteroidia > Flavobacteriales_F > PHOS-HE28 > PHOS-HE28. The sequence continues at coordinate 5,751 of JAFDZE010000051.1, forward strand.
GAGAACCAGATGGTGCACGACTACTACGTGAACCGCTACATCGATCTGGGCAACACCCTGTTCAGTTGTGCCACCATGAACGCGCACCTGGACAGCCTGCTGGCGCTGTTCACCCCGGAGATGCCGGCACAATGCGCGCGCTGGGGCACCACCATGGCCGCATGGGAGGCGGGTGTGCAGCAACTGCGTGACTTCATCAACGCGCGTTGCGTCACCACGCAGCAGGGCATGGTGGACTGCTACGACCTGGAAGGGCCGTACAATGTGACGTTGGTGGTGCAACCCCCGTTGAGCGGGAAGATCAGGATCAATTCGGAGATCTATCCGTCATACCCGTTCACTGGTGTATTTTACGGCGGTATCAATACGGGTATGGAGGGCATTCCGGAGCAGGACTGGGTCTTCGACCACTGGGAGGCGAACAACCACGTGTTCCTGCCCAGCATGACCGATTCGCTCGTGAACTTCCAGTTCACGACCACGGACACCATCGTGGCCTGGTTCAAGCCCCCCACCCAATATCCCATCGTCCTCATGACCGACCCGCCCAACACGGCCACCGTTGAGTTCAACGGGCAGACGTACACCAGCTTCCCGGTCGTGGTCAACGTGGGCGAGGATGTGCCCGTGGATGTGAGCGCGACACCGAACACCTTCTACGACTTCGTGTACTGGGAAGTGCGCCACAACATCCCGAACACGAACGACTCCACCCGTCCGGACTTCACGATCAACTTCTTCGGACCGGACACCTTGATCGCGCACCTGAAGCCACAGGAGTACGGCTTCTGGGCGCCCAATGCGTTCACCCCGAACGGGGATGGCATCAACGACACCTGGCTGCCCTGGGGCAACGTGATCGATCCGGAAGGTTTCGACCTCCAGGTATATGACCGCTGGGGACAGTTGATGTACGCAAGCAACAACCCGCGTGACGGATGGGACGGCACCGTGGGCGGCACGCCCGCACCGCTCGGCGTGTACGCGTATCGCGGGCACATCATCGAAGGGGTCACCCACGCGAAGCACGACCTGAAGGGGCACATCACGGTGATCCGCTGAGCGCGGCGCGCTTCGCGCAGGCCGTGTACATTCGGCCCACCGCCTCGCCGCTCAACGCGGGTGCGGCGTTCAACGCATGGAAAAGACGGTGGCCAACGCGGATGCCGCGCTCGCAGGCATCAAGGACGGCATGACATTGATGGTGGGAGGCTTCGGATTGTGCGGCATTCCGGAGAACCTGATCGGCGCCCTGGTGCGCAACGGCGTGAAGGGCCTCACCTGCATCAGCAACAACGCCGGAGTGGACGACTTCGGCCTGGGCCTGTTATTGAAACAGCGGCAGATCAAGACGATGATCGCCAGCTACGTGGGTGAGAACGCCGAATTCGAACGGCAACTGCTCTCGGGCGAACTGGAAGTGCAACTCACCCCGCAAGGCACGCTGGCCGAACGCTGTCGCGCGGGCGGCGCTGGCATCCCGGCCTTCTTCACCCCGGCCGGCTACGGTACCGAAGTGGCCGAAGGCAAGGAGACCCGCGAGTTCGATGGCAAGATGTACGTGATGGAGCATTGGCTCCGCGCGGACTTCAGCCTGATCAAGGCCTGGAAGGGCGACACCAACGGCAACCTGGTGTACCGCCGTACGGCGCGCAACTTCAACCCCATGATGGCCATGGCCGGCCGGATCACCGTGGCCGAGGTGGAGCACCTGGTGCAGCCCGGTGAGATCGACCCGGACGAGGTACACACGCCGGGCATCTTCGTGCATCGCATCTTCCAGGGCAGCAACTACGAGAAGCGGATCGAGCAGCGCACCGTGCGGCAACGGGCGTAAATGGCCATGGGCCGGCCGGACCGTGTCGTGTTCCTTGCGTTCGCGGGTGTGGTCGGGCTTTATGTCGCCATGCGCGCCGCCCTGGTGCCCATGGTCCACGACGAGTGCGCCACGGTGGCCTGGTACATCCGGTCCGGGGTGTGGCGACCGTACCAAGCTCACTGGGACGCTGGAAACCATTACCTGGCTACCGGTATAGGCCTGTTGTCCGCACGCCTCTTCGGTGGATCCCCGTTCGCCCTGCGCGCAGGGGATCTGCTCGCGTACGTCCTGTATGCATATGCGACATGGCGCCTGGGGGCCCGGTTCCGTTCGCGGACCCCACGCTTGTGCCTGCAGGCCGCATTGTTGCTCTGTCCCTACCTGCTCGATTTCTTCTCACTGTTCCGGGGATACGGTATCGAAATGGCCGGTTGGTTGTTCGCGCTCGACGGCCTCCTCCGCTATGCCCGGTCGAAGGCCTCGCGCCATCTTTTTCAGACGCTTGTCGGGCTGTTGGTGGCGGGTGCTTCCATCGTGGCGCTGGTACCCGTGTGGGCCTTGGTGCTCGTGCTGCTGGTCGCGGTGGGGTGGGGAGCGCGTGATACGCGGTGGACACAGCTGACCCTCTGGACGCTGTTCGGGGTGGTGCCATTGATCTTGGCAAGCGCCATCGCGTTCCAACTCAAGGCCCGTGGCTTATTGTACCACGGAAGCACCGACGGGTTCTTCGCGGTCTCCGTAACGAGCCTGTGCCGATACGTGCTGGGCAGCACCACCGCGCTCACGGCATCCATCGTATGCTTGGTACTCCTGGCCTTGGGCATGGTCGCCGTGCAGCATGCGTGGCGAGCCAGCACGTGGCGTGATCCTATGGTCCTGGTATACCTCCTGCTCGGGTGCGATGTGCTGGCGCGGGTGATGTTGGCGCAGGTCTTCGGTGTGAACTACCCGGAGGATCGCGCGGCACTCCACCTGGTCCCGTTGGCCGTGCTGGCGATCGCACTGACCGCGGATCGCCTATCCATGCAACATGCGCGATGGACCTGGGCCGCCACGCTGCTATTGATCCTGCCCGCCCGTACCCTGTGGACGGCGAACCTGGACCACACCCTGGCCTGGCCGGAGCAGGCCGTGCCCGAACGCTTCATGCGGCAGACGTTGGGGAGTGGCGATGCCCCCGGACACGCCCGACTTGTCGGCGGACAGCACCAACTGGCCCTGGTATGGCCGATGAACGCTTACTGGCAGGGGCTTCCGGTACCTCCCATGCAGGTCGTCGGTTTTCCCAAAGGTCCGCACGATCTGCGGATCGTGGATGAGCGCTACCTGCGCGAAGCCCTGCCAGGTTACCACGCCATCGACAGCGCCAAGGGTCCGGAGCTCTGGTTGTTGGAACGCGACACCCCGCTCTCCATGACCCTGGCCATCACGCTGGTTTCGCCCGCGCGGAGCACGCGCGACGAATTCGACGAACTGGCGCACATACCCGACACGCTGCTCCACGCCCATGCCGTCCAGTTGGTAGTGGATGTTCCGTTGAGCTTGATCCCATCGGCACCCGATCTGCGACTGGTGCTGGAGGTGAACGACCGTGAGGGCAACAAACTCTTCTACGATGCCATGGGTCCGCTGGCCCTGCGCCCCAACTGGCGCGGCGAGCCGCTTCATTGGACCTGGCGCCTGCCCGCACTTCCCGGTGCCAGCCGGGCGGTGCTCTACTTCCACAACCCCGGGAAGGTCATGCTCGCACGCGGCATCGCCAAGGTGGCCGTGAGCACTATCCGGGAATAGATGCGCATCTTCGCTCGCGATATCCATTCCCCTTTTCCATGGCATTGGACAAGAACCAGATGGCGAAGCGCATCGCGCGCGAATTGAAGGACGGCTGGTACGTGAATCTCGGTATCGGCATCCCCACCTTGGTGGCCAACCACATCCCGCAGGGCATCCAGGTGACCTTGCAGAGCGAGAACGGCATCCTCGGCATGGGCGAGTTCCCGTACGACGATGAGGTGGACGCCGACCTGATCAACGCGGGCAAGCAGACGGTGACCTTGCTGCCCGGCGCGGCCATCTTCGACAGTGCCACCAGCTTCGCCATGATCCGTGCGCAGAAGGTGCAACTCACCGTGCTGGGCGCCATGGAAGTGGCCGACAATGGCGACATCGCCAGCTGGAAGATCCCCGGAAAAATGGTGAAGGGCATGGGCGGCGCCATGGACCTGGTGGCCAGTGCGCAGAACATCATCGTGTGCATGATGCACACGAACAAGGCCGGCGAGAGCAAGCTGCTCAAACGATGCAGCCTGCCGCTCACCGGCGTGGGCTGTGTGAAGCGCGTGCTCACCGACCTCGGCCTCTTCGAGGTGGGGCCGGAAGGTTTCATCCTCAAGGAATGCGCCCCCGGCGTGAGCATGGAGGAGATCCGCGCGAAGACGGAGGGTAGGTTGGTGGTGCCCCAAGGCGTGAAGGAGATGGTGGTCTGAGAGCTGGCCAGCGAAAATCGACGACTCCCTCCTCCCGTACAGATGAAACTGTTCTCCATCATCATCCCCGCCTACAACGAGGAACGGACCATCCATCTGATCCTGGACAAGGTGCGCGATGTTCAACTGATCAACGGCATCGCCAAGGAAGTGATCATCGTCAACGACGGCAGTACCGCTGGCACGGTAGCCGCCGTGGAGCGGTACATGGGGATCAACCCCGCCATGGGCATCCGATCTGGCGCATTCACTGCTGAACCCGGGGCGGCAGGTTGTCATTGTTGACCCTCGGAAGGAATTGAAGAAAAACTGCCCGACGAAGTACAATACTTCCGCACGGAAGGAGCCGGATTCCGTCACCCCCCCGATCTGACCGCATGAACCACCGGTCCCCGAAGAAAATGCCGATGGACGCGGTTGGTGGTTTGAGGCTTCATTCCCGGAGGTTCCTGCGCATGTTGCGCAAGGTCGATGCCGGTTGGTGGCTTGCGATCGGCTTCATCCTCGCGTGCTGCGCTTATGAGTACGGAAGGGTTTTCGGATCACGTCCTTTTTCGCACCACCTCTGGCGCCAGACCAGTTGCTTGTCGATGACCTACAACCTGTACATGGGTGAGGGCGGATTGCTGGAGCCCTGGTTCCATAATTTTTTCGGCGACCACGGGACATCCGGGCGCAGTGCCGGGGAGTTCACCGGGCTGTATTGGTTCGTGGCCTGGATCTGGAAGCTCACAGGACCCCGAGAGGACGTGTACCGCGCCGTGATGCTCCTGCTGCATTTCGCGGGTACCTGGTCCCTGTTCCAAGCACTCCGGAAACTCCTGAGCCACGGCGGATGGGCCGCGTTGTCGGCACTATTCTTCTTTGGCACCCCCGTGATGGCCTACTATTCCGTGGGTTTCCTTACCGAGGTGCCGGCATTCGATCTGGTACTGGTGGGCGTATGGGCCATGGTGCGGCACTACCCGTTGGTGCGCGCCAGCGATGTGCTGGTCGCCTGCCTGTTCTTCGCGCTGGCCGGTCTGCTGAAGATCACCGCGTTGATGGCGCCTCTAACCCTGTTCATCTGGCTGCTCATCGAGTGGTTGTGCGACTCCTCGAGAGTGGGGCGTGCGGTGCTTTTCCCCAATAAGCCGGTAAGCCTGATGGCCTTCCTGGCGGCCTTCGGCATCGTGCTGGCATGGACCCTTCATGCCCGGAACTACAACAACACACATGGCGTGTTCTTTTCGAACCAGTCCATCCTGCCGATCTGGACCCTGCCCGCGGACCGGATCGTGTACTACTGGGAATGCGGCCGTGACCTCCTCGTATATCAACTCTTCGACACACCGGGGTGGTATGTGCTGTTGGGCATGCTCGTCTATGTAGTGCTGAGTTGGAAGGCGGCCCTGCGCATGCTCGGCGTACCGCTCCTGTTCCTGGTCATCGGCGTTCTGCTGTACTCCATTCTGTGGTGGGAGGCGCTCGATGGCCATGACTATTATTACATCATCCCGATGATCGTGCCGGTCGTGTTGCTGGCGACCTTCCTTGACACGCTCCGCCGCCGACATCCCAAGGTCTTCGCATCCCCGTGGACGGTCGCGGCTTTCGCTTCCTTGGTGGTGTATGGCGTGGTGTACACCGCGAACAACCACGAAATGCGCACGCGGGGCAACGGGCCCTTGATCACCGAGCGCTTGTTGCCCCTCTATAGCGCGAAGGAGTTCGCCTTCTGGGACGGCCTCCGGTACGGGAGCATGGCGGATATGCTGGACCTCGAACCCTACAACCGCTCGATCGGCATCCGGTCCGATGACCTGGTGATCAACTTCGATGATCCTTCGGTATGCGCAGCGCTCTACCTGATGCGGCAACGGGGATGGGTGCAATTCGGGTCCTCGTTCGGAACCGAGGAGGATGTGCAACGGTTGATCGACCTGGGTGCTTCATATCTGTTCGTGGTCAACGAGCGGTGGTTGGCCGAACCTTACCTGCAGCGTTTCTACCGGTATCCCCTCGGGCAGCACCGTTCGGTACGGGTGTTCGACCTGCGCCCGTTCCAGGGTCCCGACCATCGAGTGCCTCACGCGTGGGGTCATGCGCCGCCCACCATGTAGGAGCCACCACGCCGCCGGTATCTTCGCGCGCCATGGTCGGACCTGCCCCACTGCGCGCACTCTCCATCATCATCCCCGCCTACAACGAGGAACGGACCATCCATCTGATCCTGGACAAGGTGCGCAATGTTCAACTGATCAATGGCATCGCCAAGGAAGTGATCATCGTCAACGACGGCAGTACCGATGGCACGGTAGCCGCCGTGGAGCGGTACATGGGGATCAACCCCGCCATGGGCATCCGCTTCATCCAACAGCCCCGCAACATGGGCAAGGGTGCGGCGATCCATCGCGGGATCAAGGAAGCCACGGGTGAATACCTGATCGTGCAGGATGCCGATCTCGAGTACGATCCGCGCGAGTACAACGATCTGTTGCGTCCGGTCATCGAAGGCTTCGCCGATGTGGTCTTCGGGTCGCGCTTCATGGGGCACCACCCCCACCGGATCCTGTTTTTCTGGCACAGCATCGGCAACAAGTTCCTCACGCAGCTCTCCAACGCGTTCAACAACTTGAACCTGACGGACATGGAGACCTGTTACAAGCTGATCCGCAGCGACATCGCCAAAAGCCTCGACTTGTGTGAGAAGCGCTTCGGCTTTGAGCCCGAGGTCACCGCCAAGCTGGCCAAGGTGAAGGAGGCCCGGATCTACGAGGTGGGCATCAGCTACTACGGCCGCACGTATGCCGAAGGGAAAAAGATCGGCTGGAAGGACGGTTTCCGGGCGATCTGGTGCATTGTGAAATACGGCGTTGGTTAGGGCATGGCCGGGTGCATTCCATTCCGGTACCTCTTGGGACTCGGGCTCGCAGCACTGCTTTTGGTGGGCTGCGGGGGTCAGGTTCCGAGTGGCTTCGTGCGCTTGGAGAACGGCCGGTTCCACGTGGACGGCAAGCCCTTCTTCCCTATAGCGGTGAACTACGTCATGCACCTGCAGTTCAACGATAGCGCATGTTGGGCCGCGCCATTCAGGAATTACGAGCGGGAGGACCGCTTCCGCTACCAAACGAAGGACTCCACCCACCGACTGATCAAGGCGGAGTTTGAGCTGATCCGAAAACTGGGCTTCAACACCGTTCGGATCACCAGCCTGGCTTCGGACATGAAACTGCAGGGTGATTCGCTCTATCCCTGGCTACCCGCACAATACGGCTGGGGCAAGGATTCCTTGTATCCGCTGAACGGGGATCGTGTCGAGCACTATTTCGATGCGGTGGACGACATGGTGCTGCTGGCGGAGGAGACCGGCTTGAAACTGATCATCCTGGTGAAACTCTTTCCCGGTGAACCGAGCTACCTGAGGCAGGCGCTCAAGCTGGTGGATCGGCTGCGGGACCGTCCGGGCGTTCTGGCCTACGACTTCTTCAACGAACCACTCTACTTCGATGTTCACGACCGTCCGAAGCGGGAGGTCCATGAACTGGTGAAGCAGTGGCAGAAGCGGTTCAAGGCACATGGCCCGAACCAGTTGACCACCATCGGGCTTGTTGGCGTGCCGGAGGTATTCGCCTGGGACCCCAATGTGCTCGCCGTGGATTTCGTTTCCTTCCACCCGTACGAGTACGAGCCGAACCAGGTGATGAGCGAGATCCACTGGTATGGCAAGCACGTGGACAAGCCCTGGATCGTCGGCGAAACCTCGTTGCCCGCGGATAATGATTCGGTGCCCTACGCGGAGCAGCTGTCCTTCGCGCACAGGACGCTGGCACAAACCGTGGCCTGTGGCGGCCAAGGCTATTCATGGTGGCAATTCAAGGATGTGAAATGGGGCCGCTTCCACTCGGACTACATGGGCGTGCTGAGCATGGCCGGGGAAACACAAGTGGCGCCCGACCTGCCGATGGTACATGGCACCGTGAAGCCCGTGTGGCAGGCCTTCTCCACATTCGATCCGACAGCGCCTCCGGGGCCCTGCATCGTGCCCGACAACTACTACAACTTCTCCTCGCTCACCGGCGCCAAACTCACCGGCAAATTGCTCGACCGGGATCGCAGGCCCATCGAGGGCGGTGTGATCCATGGTTGGAACGAGCATTGGACCCGTTCGTACTACACCAAGTCCAAGGCCGATGGCAGCTTTGAACTGTTCGGCGATTTCCGCTTCCACCATTGGATGGCTTCGGCCACGCGCTGCTCCATGGTGCGCGGCGATTGCGATCCGAATGCATTTTATACCGGCGCGGACAGCATACCCGCGTACTACCTGGGCGAGTTGACTCTGGAGGACCTGCACTTGGGCGAATAGCCTGCCTGCGAAACACGCGGATGGCTGCAACCGCTGTGCTCATGGTTTCACCACCCGGAACCGGGTCCATCTGTTCGCGTCGTTCGCCTTGGCCGACATTTCCATTGAAACGCTGTCCAATTCCAGGTAGCGCCCATTGAATGCCCGGAGGGCCACCTGATCATTGTCCAGCGGCACCACGGTGAAGAGGCCGTAGTCGCCCAGGTCCGCGGCCGTGGCGGCCAGCTGCTGGTGCTGATCCAATTCCGCGCAGAGGAAGCCTCCGTCGGAGGCCAAGAAGGCCACGCGCCCATCCACTGTGCGCAATCGGAGGAACGTCTCCCACTCGTCCGCCCTTTCCCGACTCGCCAGGAGGGTGTTCCCCCGCGTCCGGTCCGCGCAGAGGTACAGCCCGTTGGCCGCGATGATGCGAACGGTATCCCGGGCCGTAATATCCACTGCCAGACCGTCGATCTCCTGGATCCGCTCCGTGCCGATCCCGTTGAATGCGCACCAATTCTCCATGGTGCCATGGTCCATGGCATCGAAGAATTTGATGTAGTTGCCGGGGTAGCCCCCACTGTATGCATTGACCACTGGGATCCCCAGCTCTTGCCCGGCCAGCATGGCGTTGATCTGCGTGGTGATCACGAGCGTATGCCATTCTTCAAAATCCCTGATGATCGGCAATGCCGGCTCGTACGCGACCGCATCATGTTGGCCGCTCCGGTCCAGCTCCCGTGCAATTCGCCGTTCCACGTCCGCCACCACGCGTTCCGAAACGTGCTTGTCGTACCGATCGATGTACCCGACTTCCCATCGGTTGTCCTGCACCACCATCACCGGTAGTAGCAGGCTGAGCGCCCATGCGGTCCTGCGCCGTTGGAACAGGGGACGCAGTACCAGAACGAACACGATGAGGAAGAACAATACCTGCACGTTGATGAAGCGATCGATGGCGCGCAGCACGGAAAAGCCGGGCAGCATGAACACCAGCTTGTACAGGCTGAAGCCGCCGATGTTCAAACAGAACAGCGTACTGAGCACCAAGGCCGTAACAGCCGCCGCCATCGTCCGGCGTTCCACCAAGGTCACGCGCTTGGACAGAAGCATGAACGGAGTCCCCAGCACCGCCAGCCAAGGTAGTGCCCCGAGGAAGTGCAAGTGGTACCACCATTGTGGAAAGGCATTCTCCGCGATCGTGTACAACGATCGCCAGGACATCGCTGCGGGATGAGTGAAGAAATATGAGGATGGCCGCGGGATGGTCTCGAAAATGTCGGCGTAGGTCCGCACACCCAATTCTTCGGGCACGGCCAAATAATGTTTGATCATCGGCGCCAGCATCAGTAACCCTATGAGCACTGTACCGAACCAGATACCGGTGAACCGCCAACGCGTGAACCGCTTCAGGAAACCGGGATCCCGGAAAATGAGCAAGTGGCCGACCAGGAGGAAGAACAGAGCGTACACCAGGATGAAGCCGATGTAGATGCCGCAGTAGAACTGGTAAACGGTGGCGCACATGGCCAGCACCAACGCCTTCCAGGACCCGGAGTGCAGGTGGCTCCACAGCGACACGAGGGCCAATGGCGCCATGTAGCGGGGCAACACCTGCAGGTTGTTGAGCTGCCCGATGTTGTATATGCCGAAAGCGAAGATGTACGATGCGCATGCCGCGAGTGCCGAATTTCCCGCCCATTTCCGCATGGCGACGAAACAGCACCCGTAGTTCAGGGCGAACATGGCGACTATCCAGCCCTGGAACGCCCCTTCGCGGGTCTGGCCCAAGTACCGCAATGCGGAATAGATCGGCGCACTGCCGAGCAGGTTGTCGCTCAAGGCAATGGCGTTCTTCCACGGGTACATGAACGGGGCATCCCAGAAACTCCCCACCTTTCCGGTAACATACTGATGGAAATGCTCCAGGATCCAGTTGTTGAAACGGGCGTCGCCCATATCGCCGGGGATCAACGTGCGATCGGGCCCGAAAAGCGCCAACGGCACGGACCAGAGGCCTGCGATGAACAGGGCAATGGCCACCAGTACACCCAGCAGTTCGCCGCCTCTGTCCACCGAGGGTCCCTTGGTCCGCATCATTGTCCGGCTGCAATGGTACCCACACCTTCCCACACTCACCACAGCGGCGGATCAGCGATGATCCATGGATGGGACAGGGGCCACAAATACAGGGTCATCCATCGACCCTCCCGAGGAGGATTGAACGAAGCGTTCAATGTGGTAACGTACAGCCTCCTGCTACCTTTCGGCCCAATGCGATCCCTTGACGGAGAGCCGCCAGGGGTGTCATCCAGAACAACCCGACTTCAGGCATCGATCAAGTCAGGATGAATGAAAGCGATGCGGGATTGCTGATCAAACAGAGTGGCGCTCATGCTATTTGAAATGCCGGTCGCAGGTGGCTGCTCGCCTTCCGTCTTTTGTCAGCAATTGCTTTTCAACATGCCTTTGCTGCGAACGCATACCGGCCTTTTCCTTCTCCCACTGCTTGCATTCATAATGGCCACGGCATTGACCATTGGGTTACATTTTCCGGATCCGTCATAATGCCACCACGCTCACGAGCCTTTCCCATCTCCCTTGCGGCTCTGCTCCTGGTCTGGCTCCTGCTCGCTTTCGGCATCTTCCACGACCCCGGCCGCACCCGTTTCACATGGGACTCCTTTGGCTACCACCTCTATTTGCCGGCCACGGTCATTCACCATGATCCACTGCTGAAGGACCTCGGCTGGGTGGACCAGGCACGCAAGGACCACGATGCCTCCGGCACGCTGTACCAGATCAGCACATTGGAAGATGGCAGCCACGTGGACAAGTACACCATGGGGCTCGCGGTTCTGTGGAGCCCGTGGTTCATGGCTGGGCACGCGATCGCCAAAGCCACCGGCCAGCCGCAGGACGGCTATTCGCCACCTTATGACCTGGCCGTGCGGATCGGGGTGTGGTGTTACCTGCTGCTCGGGATGATGGCACTCCGTGCGGTGTTGCGCGAACGCTTTGGTGATCGGGTCGCGGCTATTGCACTACTGCTGCTCTTCGCCGCCACCAACCTCATCGACCAGGCCACGTTGAGCACGGCCATGCCGCACATCACGCTGTTCTCGCTCTATGCCGGCATGCTGTGGGCCACCCTGCGCTGGGCTGCGCGACGGCGCGTTGGATGGGCCTTGATCCTCGCCGTTCTGATGGGCTTGGCCATGCTGGTTCGGCCCAGCGAAGGCGTATGCGTGTTGCTGCCCTTCCTGTGGCGCGGCGAAAAGGAAGTGGCGGGACCGTTCATCCGTGCGTGGCGGTTGCGCAGGCAATGGCTGTCCATCATCGTCGTGATGTTCCTGGTCGGCCTCCCGCAATTCATCTACTGGAAGGCCGCCACCGGCCACTGGTTCCTGGACACGTACAACAACGCCGGGGAAGGCTTCGATCTATTCTCTCCACACACATGGCCGTTCCTGTTCAGCTTCCGCAAGGGTTGGTACATTTATACACCGCTGATGCTGCTGGCCACTGCCGGCATCCCCCTCCTGCGCAAGTATTGGCATGAAGCATTCCAACCCGTTCTGGTCTTCTTCATCCTCAACTTGTACCTGGTTTCCAGTTGGACCAACTGGTGGTATGCTGACAGCTTCGGGTCGCGCGCCATGGTGGGGTCATACGCGGTGATGGCCCTTCCCTTGGCCGCCGTGCTGCAATGGGCGGGTGATGGCGCATCCGTTCGGCGGTGGGCAGCGGGCCTGGTCATCACCGTCCTGACCGCGCTCAACCTGTTCCAGTACTGGCAATACGGACAGGGGATCATCCACTCCTCACGAATGACCATGGCGGCCTACGGCTCCACCTTCGGAAGAACAACGATCCCGAGCAACATGGAGGATCTGCTCCTGGTGTACCGCTCCTATGGCAGCGATCAAGGGCGGCCGGACAGCACCAGGTACGAACGGATCCCCATGCCGGAGCTTTCCACCCTGCTGCCTGCCCCGGACACGATCTTCCGCGATACGTCCACAGGCATACTGAACAAGGCCTTCCGCCTGGAGGGACAACATCCGTTCACACCAGCACTCCGTGTGGCATTCCATGATCTGACCCGGAACGACCACGCCTGGGTGGAGGCCGAGTGGCGCGTGTGGCTGTCGGACACGGCCGCCAAAGGCAGCTTCGTCAACACCTTCGAACACGGCGGCAAGAACTATGCGTACCAGGCCGAGGACATCGGGATGAAGCACCTCCCGGCCGGGCAATGGGTCACCTTGAGCACATGGTACCTGACGCCCGAGGTCCGTAGCGGGGAAGACCTGTTCGTAGCCTATTTCTGGTTGCGCGACACACTGCCGATGTATGTATCGGGCCCGATGATCATCCTGCACCGGCCCAGGAGTTCGGATTGACCCGGCGGCCACCTTCAACCATCAACCCCGCCTCCCTGATTACTTCGCGCACCGCATAAAGCATCATGCAACTCAGCATTATTGTTCCTTTGTACAACGAGGAGACCCTGATCGTCGACCTGTTGGACAAACTTGGCCGGGTTCGGTGGCCGTCTTTCGTGGCTGGTGTGGAGATCGTCGTGGTGGATGATGCGTCGACCGACCGCTCCCATGAGGTGATGATGCGGTATGTGCAGAGCAGGACGGGGATCAGATTTCATCGACAGGACCGCAATCGCGGCAAGGGTGCTGCGGTGCGCAAAGGTGCCGAGCTTGCCACGGGCGATCATTTGCTGGTGCAGGATGCGGACCTGGAGCTGGACCCGAATGACATCCCCTCACTACTGGAGGCGATGCGCGAGCTGGGGGTCCCCTTCGTGAACGGCTCACGCTACTTGCCAGGCGTAAGACGCACTCAAGCTTCTTACAAGCGCTATTTCGCCAACAAGCTGTTCTCCTTGCTCACGTCGGTGCTCATCGATGTTCATCTCACCGACATGGCGTGTGGCTACAAGCTCATGACCAGGGATCTCTTTGAGAAGTTGAACCTGAAGGAGGATCGGTTCGGGTTCGAGGCGGAGTTGATCATCAAGTGCGGACGTATGCGGCGCAATTGGATCACCGAAGTGCCCGTGCATTACTACCCGCGAAACGCGGGCGAGGGGAAAAAGCTTCGCAATGCGGATGGTTTGCGCATCATGCGCACGATCATCAAATACGGTCTGTTCCGGCTGTGATGGCCATCTCGACAGCCAAGGGATTGCCACGACTGGTCATCGCATTGGTGGTGGCAGGGTGCGCATGGGTGGATCTTGACCTCAAGCTCTGGCAGCTACGTGACCGTGTGATCGAGTGGGACGCCCACTCCTACTACGCATACCTGCCTGCGCAGCTCATCTATGACGACATCCGTCTCATCAAGAGCGACTATCGCTTCGATGAGGACTACTTCCTCTTCTGGCCCAGTTCGGCGGAGAACGGTGGTCGTGTGATCAAGACCACCATGGGCGTGGCTGTATGTTACGCGCCCTTCTTCCTCCTGGGTCACCTCTACGCCAGCCTCTCGGCCTACCCGGCGGATGGTTGGTCGCCGCCCTACAAGATCGCACTGCTCATCGGGGCGTTGTTCTACCTGGCGATGGGGCTCGAACTGACCCGGCACCTGTTGGCGCGCTGCGGTTTCAGAGCCACCACCACGGCCATCACGTTGGCGCTCATCGGTTCTGGTACCAACCTGTTCTGTTACGCCTCCCAGTCGGCCACGAGCTCACATGTGTACTCGTTCTTTCTCGTGGCCTGGTCCATGAACCTCGTGCTATCGTGGTACGAAAGGCCGAGCTTTCGGCGTGCGGCTGGGTTGGGCGCCCTGCTGGGACTTGTTTCCCTGGTGCGCCCTACGAATGTTTTGTTGTGGTGCGTCTTTGCGCTGTATGGAATTGTTGGATACAAGACGTTCATGAGCAGGCTGATCTTCTTGTTCCGCAGGTGGGCCCAATTGCTGGTGATGGCTATCGCTGCCTTTATCGTATGGGTGCCGCAACTCATGTATTGGAAGACCATCACTGGTGCCTATTTCTACAACTCGTACATCGGTGAGCATTTCTTCTTCACTTCCCCGCATATTCTGGAGGGCATGTTCGGCTTCCGGAAAGGGTGGCTGATCTACACACCCATCATGGCGTTCGCTTTGGCGGGGCTGGGTCTTTTGCGTGACCGTGCGGCTTCGCTGCGATGGGGACTCATCGTACTCATGGTCCTGAGCATCTACGTGACCTTTTCCTGGTGGTGCTGGTGGTACGGCGGCACGTTCGGTCAGCGCGCCATGATCGATCTGTATCCATTGCTGGCTATCCCATTGGCCGCATTCGTTGACCGTGTGCTTCAGGGCCGCTTGTGGGTACGGATCGTGGCCACCGGCGCCGGTTCCTTCCTGGTCTGGCTGAACATTTTCCAAACATTGCAGTTCGAAGAAGGATCCCTGCACTACGATGCGATGACCTTCAGGTGCTACGTGAAGCAGTTCGGCCGGATGGAGAAGGTGGAGGACTTCGAGCAATTACTTGATCATCCGGACTACGATCGCGCCCGCCAGACAGGTCAGTAGGCGGACCAGGGCGATCGTGGGATCGCCATCCACCATTCAGCCGATCAGCACCCCCTTCGTCCCCATCAGCGGCAGCCGGGTGAAGTTCTCCTCGTTGATGCTACCGGCCACGAATACATACCTTTTGTCGTGGATGTCACCACCGATGTAGAAGCTGAGCCAGTACTGGTTGCTCAAGGCGAAAACGTCCTCCACGATGCGTTCGATGCGGGCCCAGCTCTTGGGGCCCAGGGTCTCCAAGTAGTGACGCATCTCACTGGTGGCGCGCTGTTCGCCGTCGATCTCGCCCTGGCCACTGGAGCTGATGAGCACGGTATTGAGCGGCACGTCCTTCTCGTTGATCAGGTACACGTACCAGGCGGGTTCGCCTTCCTCATCGGCTTCGCGCACCACGGCCATGCATACGCCTTCCACCTTGGGGGAGAGGATATCCTTCTTCATCGGAGCGTGCAAGGTACGTGTGCGACCATGCCGGCGCGGGGATCAACGCCCACCTGACCTCCGTTCAAACAGGACGTGCGGCGAGTTCCCGCGCTATGGCGATCCACTCGAAGACATCCGTGGGGTGTCCGGTCGCGTTCACTTCCTCGCGCCTCATGCCGGTACGCACGAGCACCAGGTCCTCGTGGGGGATCACCACCACGTACTCGCCATGGAAGCCCCTGCAATAATGGATCGGGTGCCCGTCCAGCTCGGCCAGCCACCAGAAGTAACCGTACCGCTTGTTCGGGGCGCCCTTGTCGAGCAGGGGCGCCGGGGTGATGCTGGCTTTCCAGTAGTCGAGCGGAACGATACGCGTGCCCTTCCAAACACCGCTGTCCAGGTATAATTGTCCGATGCGCCCGAAATCGCGGGCGGTGGCGTACAGGCAACAGAAGGCCTTGAAGTCGCCATCCTCCCGGTCCTTGCCCCAGTAAGCATCATGTTCACAGCCCAGGGGCGTCCAGATCTTCTCGCGTACCAGCTCATCCAATGGTCGGCCGTACGCGGCCTCCAGCACTTCGGCCATGATCTGTGTGCTCCCGCTGATGTAGTCGAACTCCTTGCCGGGTTCGTCGCGGCAGGGCTGGTCCAAGCTCAGCTCGCGGACATCGCTGCCGTAATAGCCCTTGGCGTTGTCGCTGAACGGGTCGGCACCGCTTTCGCTCCAATCCAGCCCCGTGCTCATGGTGAGCACGTTCTCAAGGGTGATGTTCGCATGGCATCCTTCCTTGAACTGAGGGAGAAAATCGCCCACCGGCTGTTTCACGCTGTTGATCCGCCCCTCGCCGATGGCCACACCGGTTAGCACGCTGATGTAGCTCTTGGCCACACTGAAACTGTTGCTCACGCTGTCGGCATCCCAGCCGTTCCAATACCCTTCAAAAAGCAGGCTGTCGTGCTGGAAGACGGCGAAGCCCACACTGTACAGGTCCTTCAAGCGTTGTTCCTGTTCCGCGGAGAGGGTCAGCTTGCCATAGCGCGAGCTGCGTGGCCATGGTTGGGGCGCCGTGGCCGGAATGGTGGTGTACGGAAAGAAGTTCCGGTCGTCTATCTCGGGCGATGTGCGGCCGATGAGGTACGTGTAACGCACGCCACGCACCAGATGGCCGTTGCCTGTGGCGTAGGCGAGTATCACGAAGAGGGCGGTGATCCCGACGAGCCAGAGGAGGAGTTTGCGGAGGAAACGCATCGGGCGAATGTAGTCGGCGGTTCGGGGCTTCAGCCCACCAGTTCCACATCGAAGAGGTTGGCCAGCTCCATCTTCAGCCGGTCCTTCACCTCGCCCATGTCCACTTCGCGGCCCAGCTCTTTCGCCAGGCTCGTCACACCCTTGTCCGCAATGCCGCACGGAATGATGTGCCCGAAGTAGGCAAGGTCCGTGTTCACATTGAATGCGAAGCCATGCATGGTGACCCAGCGGCTGGCGCGGATGCCGAAGGCGCAGATCTTGCGGGCCTTCAGCGGCTCCGCCTCATCGATCCATACGCCGGTTTGCCCCGTGATCCGGCCGGCTTTGATGCCATACGTCTCCAATGTGCCGATGATCGCTTCTTCGAGTGTGCGCAGGTAGCGGTGTATATCGGTGAAGTGCTGGTCCAGGTCGAAAATGGGATAGCCCACGAGCTGTCCCGGGCCGTGGTACGTGATGTCGCCACCCCGGTCGATGGGAAAGAACTGAACGCTTTTAGCGCGAAGACCTTCCTCGTTCAGAAGCAGGTGACTTTGCATGCCGCTCTTGCCCAGGGTGTATACGTGGGGGTGCTCACAGAAGAGCAGATGGTCTTCCGTCGCCTGCTGATCTTCGGTGGGCAGGTTCCGGTTGGCCAGCTTACGGTCAATTGTCGCCTGGAACAGGCGCGTCTGCATATCCCACGCTTCAGCATAGTCGATGAGGCCAAGGTCGCGGAAATGAACGGAGCGCATCGGGCGTAGTAAGTGGCGAGTGGTGAGTGGCGAGTGCTGCCTCCGACCAGCAGCACTCGCCACTCACCACTCGCCACTCGTCACTTTACTTCGGCGAGCTTTCCCTTCAGCATGTTGATCACAGCGATCTCGCTGGGATCCACGCCCTTCTTTTCGGCCCAGTAGAAACTCACCCAGTCGCCCAGGTTGATCAGGTACAACTGACGCGCGATGGTGGTATCGCCCTGGCTCCACACATCGTGGATGTGCGGGGTATGGCGGCAGAACACCTCCTTGTTGATCCCCATGCGGATCTGCGAGCGTTCATGGTCCGTTTTGTGCCGGAAGATCACCACGGCGATGTCGTCCTTTCCGCCGGCCCAGCCCACGAGTTCGTTGTGGTTCATTTCCGGAATGGCGTGGTGCCAGCAGAGTTCCTTGCTGTTCTCGTTCACTTGTTGGCGGAAGCGGATGCTCACGGCTTCGGTGCTGGCCTCACTGTAGATCACCAGGCGCTTGCCGAAGAGCTTCTCCGCAAGGTCCTTGGCGGCGGACTGGATCTTTGCCTTGTCCTCCTCGAGCATGGCGGCGGCGGCCTTGATCGCGCCTTCGAACCCGTCGCCGATGATGCCGAAGTGATGGAGCACGAAGAATTGTTGCGTGAGCGAATACGCCAGCATGGTGCGGGGCGGGTTGCCGCCGGGGATCACGATGTGATCCAGCCCGCGCTTCTGGGCCATTTCCAGCATCGCTCCACCACTGGTGACCACGCAGACCCGCGCGCCTTTGGCAAGCGCCTGTTCCATGGAAGCGATGGTCTCCTCCGTGTTGCCGCTGTAGCTGCAGGCGATCACCAAGCTATTATGGTTCACATACGCCGGGAGGTAATAGTTGCTGTACACCTCAATGGGGCAGTTGGCCTCAGCGGCCACCACTTGAGCGGCGATACGACCACCGATGCCGCTGCCGCCGAGCCCGGTGACCACCACGTTGGTGTAGGGCCCGCTTGGTGCGCTCAGTTTGGCCGAGCGGCCGATCGCCAGGGCTTCTTTCAGTTGCTGCGGAAAGGCATCAATGAGCTGTTGCATGCGTACAGAATGGACTTCGGGGTGAAAATAGGAGCGTTGGAACGCATCGCGAACGGCATGGGTTGCGTCACGGCCGGGAGCCGTGCTGCGCCTGCGGCCGTACCGGGGGGCGTGCAGCATGCGCCGGAAGGCCCTGGCCCTTAATGGCCGGTCTGGGAGCGGTATACGTGAGGTCTGTTCGGGGCCGAGAGGGCAGGCGATCGGCAAGTGCTGACGTTGGTCAAAGAAGAATGAGCTTTGCAAAGGCGACTGTCGAACCGCGATACGTCACTCGCACCGTGTACATCCCAGCCTCTGCTCCGGCCCGTTCGATCGCGATGCTCCGCTGGCCTTGTCCGCTATATGAGCGGACGACCTTGCCGTCCAATGCGATGATCTCGATCAGATGATCAGGGCCAAGAACAGCAGAACAGGTCAGCACGGCCCGATCCGAGAACGGATTCGGGTGTACGCCAAGCTCCAGAACAGAGGCATGCATACCGGTAGGCGTGCCAAGGTTCTCGAAGAGGATGATGCTTTGGCCTGATCTGATGAGGGCGAGGATATCGCGGTCCCCATCGCCATCCATGTCCTCGACCGCAACCCGGTATGGCGAGGAGGATTCCAGATCGGACAAGACCTGTTCGCCACCGAACAGGCCAGCTCCGTCATTCAAGAAGAAGGAAATGCGGTCGCCACCACCGGACGGATAGACGATGTCGAGGTCGCCGTCCTGATCCAGGTCATTTATCGCAACATTGTTCTGGTCATTGTAGCCGAAGACAGGGAGCGCTTGGTGCAGGCTGAAGACGCCTGTGCCGTCGTTCTGCAGGATGTGCAGTTCGTTCGTATCCGCGTTCCAAGGACCCACCAGCGTGATCAGGTCAAGGTCTCCATCGCCTTCCACATCGAACGGTTGTGCCATGATCGACGCATGATCCGGTTCGTAGAGGATCCCGGGCACAGGGTTCCACGCATCGTTGGTCGTTCCCCACAGGGCAGCGATATGGTGGAGGTTGGCATTCCCGCCGATGATGTCCAGCAGGCCATCGCCGTTCAGATCACCGGTAGCCATGGAGCGGAAGTCATAGACCTGGTCATAGGAAGAGCTCACGACGACATGGTCGGCCCATCCTTGGCCCATGCCATCGTTCTCTCGCCAGCGGATCACTTGGTCCTCTACGCTCCATCCCGGTGAATACAGAATGTCGGTGTCGCCATCGTCATCCATGTCGGCGAGGGTGCTGAAGTAGGGCTTGGGTTCACTGGCCGGTACGATACCGAACGGACTGAACACAAGTCCGGAACCATCGTTCAGATGTGCGCGGAACCGTGGATAGGAATAGCTGTCGTACTGTTGGCTGATCAAGTCTCCCGCACCGTTCCCATCGAGATCCGCAGCGAAGAACACGCCTGGCATCACCGAGGCTTCACTCAGGATCGGTGTTGACCGCAGGAGAAATGAAGCGTTGCCATCGTTCTCGAACCAGGCGGTTCGTTCGAAAGGAGGAGCGGTAGCGATGTCCGCATCGCCATCAGCATCCATGTCGATCACGTTCAGGTTCATGGGTTGGGTGAGGACATTGGCCGTGATGATGTGTTGCTCGGATACCGGACCTCCACTCACCATTTGGAACCATCGGACCATACCCGAATTTTCGAGCGCGACCACAACATCCGCTTCACCGATGCCATCGATATCCAAGATCTCCAGGTCCGTGGTTCCGTTCACATATCCGAGCTCGATGAGAGCCCATGCGTTGTTGTTCCCGTTACCGTCGAGTTCGGCTTTCACCAGATGGCGCGCACCGAGGTCGGTTTCCTCGGCCTCCGCATAGATCTCCGCCAGGCCATCCCCGTCCTGGTCCCCTGCCGCTACCGCGCCTGCGGTAGCCTCCAATCCATCGCTGATACGGGGGGAGAACAGCCCGGCCCCATCGTTCTCGAACCAGGTCAGTCCTTCCCCCGGGGCCAGGATATCGGGATCACCATCACCCTCCAGGTCGAAGATGTCAAAGATGAAAGGGGAAGCCATGGTCGCGGGCACTTCCTGGCCCGGGGCGAAGGATGCGTTCCCCAGATTCGGGTACCAGTGGATCGACCCGTCCACGGCGGAGATGACCACGACGTCCTGGTCAAGGTCCAGATCGATATCGGCACAGGCTGCACGCCACGCTCCGGGCAGGAGGTCCGTCACGACCTGAACGGCCCCAAAGGTTCCGGAGCCATCATTGAGTGAATAGAGAACCACTCCCGGATCCGGGCCGGTCACGACCATGTCCTGATCCCCGTCGCCGTCCAGATCACATGCGATCGCATCATTGGCGGCACCGTTGAACGGGAGCGGGGAACCTGCGCTATAGTTACCATTCCCATCGTTCACGAACCAGTGGACCACATTGGTGGATGGAGATACGACCACCGCATCCTGATCCCCGTCGCCGTCCAGATCGGCGAGCCGCGGACTCTGCGCATTGGGCAGGTTGGTCGTTACCGGGATCCGCTCGCCGAAGATCCCCTGGCCGAGGTTTGCATGCCAGTAGACTTCTCCGGCGAGGTTGTAACTGATCAACACGTCATTGTCGTCATCCCCATCGATGTCCCCGCAAGCCAGTTCCTTCGTATCGATCTGCGACGCATGGATCACCTGGGCCGGCCCGAAGGACACCTGGCATGTGGCAGCTACCGGGGCAGAGAGCATCAGCATCAGAGTGGTCAGACGGGTCATGGGTCCAGCCTTTGGAATAGCCAAAGTAGCTCGTCCATGGCATAGGACCGATATGACTGCGACGGCCCGCGAACGAAAGCTCTCGCGAAGGGATCAGCCCTTCAGCGCCTCCGCACCACCCACGATCTCCAGGATCTCGCCGGTGATCGCTGCCTGACGTGCTTTGTTGTAGGACAGCTTCAGGTCCTTCAGCAATGCATCGGCGTTGTCGGTGGCCTTGTGCATGGCCGTCATCCGGGCCCCATGCTCGGCCGCATGGCTGTCGAGCAGGGCCTTGTACAGCTGGATCTTCAAGCTCTTCGGAATGATGTTCTGCACGATCTCTTCGCGGCTGGGCTCCATGATGTGGTCCGCCTTCGCGCTTCGCGCATCGGCGGTCCCCTTCGCGGGCGGGGCCACGGGCAGGTATTGCTCCTCGGTGAGCACCTGGACGGCCGCGTTCTTGAACTTGTTGTACACCAGGATGACCTGGTCGTACGAGCCGTCGGCAAAAAGCCTCATGATCAGCTCCGCCTTGGGGGCCACCTTGTCGAAGCTCAACCCGTCGTAGAGGCTCGCACCGTCCGTGGGCAGGTCGGGGTTGAAATACTTCGTGCGGCGGTAGGTATCAAGCGCCTTCTTGCCGAGGGGCAGTACGTGAACAGCCTTGCCTTCGATCTCGAGTTGCGTGACGAGGCGGCGGATGCTGCGGAAGACCTGCGTGTTGAAGGCGCCGGCGAGGCCGCGATTGCTCACGATCGCCACGAGCAGCACCTTTTTCACCTCGCGCTGCTCGCTGTACCCGCCTTCGCTGCCATCAAGCGATGCGCTCACATTGCTGAGGATGCTCTGCAACTTCTCCGCGTAAGGGCGCATGCGCACGATGGCGTCCTGCGCACGACGGAGCTTGGCCGCACTCACCATCTTCATGGCGGCGGTGATCTGTTTCGTGCTGTTGACCGAAACGATCCGGTTGCGGACTTCCTTCAGGTTTGCCATGGCTCAGGGCGTTGAGAGAGGCGAGAGACGAGAGACGAGTGCTGCTCTTGGGTCAGCAGCACTCGTCTCTCGTCTCTCCTCACTCGTCACTGGTTTTCATCAGGCGTAGCTCTTCACCAGGTCGGCACCCACTTTTTCCAATACCCCGGTAAGGGTATCGTCGAACTTCCCGCTCTTCAGTGCAGCGAGCGTGTCGCTGTGCTTGTTGCGCAGGATGGTGAGGAACTCGCCTTCGAACTCTTTCACTTTCGCCAGCGGCACCTTGCCGATGAGGCCCTTGGTGCCGAGATAGATGATGGCGATCTGCTCCTCCACGCGCATGGGGCTGTTCTGCCCTTGCTTCAGGATCTCCACGTTGCGCGCGCCCTTGTCGAGGGTGGCCTTCGTGGTGGCGTCCAGGTCGGACCCGAACTTGCTGAAGGCCTCCAGTTCGCGGTAGGCGGCCTGGTCGAGCTTCAGGGTACCGGCCACCTTCTTCATGGACTTGATCTGCGCGTTACCACCGACACGGCTTACAGAGATACCTACGTTGAT
>JAFDZE010000052.1:0-8349 GCA_018267155.1 Bacteroidota bacterium
TGTGGGCCCGATGCTCACCTGGACACTGGATGTGTTGCCCACGACGGTGCTGTACGATGTGACCATCAACGCGAACCAGGCATGGACGATGCCGCAATGCCTGATCCCTGCGGCGGATCCGGTCCATGTGGATGGGATCCTGCTGTTGAGTGATGGGCGCGTGAATGGTGGAACGCTCGACGCACATGGTGCGGTCCAGCTGCTGCCAGGTTATGATGGGGGCAACGCACGGCTGCTCTTCCACGGGTCCGGTGCGCAGACCTTCGACCTTTCGGGTGCATCCGGCAACTATAACGGTGACATCGGGATCGACAAACCCGCCGGGAATGTGCAATTGCTGTCCGACCTCGTTATGGACGCTGGTGGACAGGACCTGCAGTTCGCACATGGTGATCTGCTCACCACGGCCAATGAAATACTCATTATGGGTGATAATGTGGCCTGCTCCGGGGCATCGGACAGCAGCTTCGTTGACGGCCCCATGCGCAAGGTGGGCAACGATGCGTTCACATTCCCGATAGGCGGCGAAGGGATCTACTACGCACCGATAAGGATCTCCGCCCCCGGGAACGTGAACGATGCCTTCACGGCGGAGTACTTCCATGATGATCCGCAGGACATTCCGTATGACGTGTCGGCCGTGGGCGCAGGGTTGGACCACGTGAGCCGGTGCGAGTACTGGGACCTGGAGCGGACCGCAGGCTCATCCAACGTGCGCGTGACCCTCGGTTGGGCCGCACGGAGTTGTGGCGTGAACCTTTTGAGCGATCTGTGTGTGGCCCGATGGAACGGCAGCCAATGGGACAGCCATGGGAACGGGGGTACCACCGGCACGATGGCCGCAGGAACCGTGATCACCCACAGCGCACTGACACCAACGGCCTATGGACCGTTCACCCTCGGTTCCACCACCTCGAACAACCCGCTGCCGGTGGAACTGTTGAGTTTCGATGCTTGGGAGAACGACCCGGTTGTTGATCTGAAGTGGGTCACGGCAACGGAGCACAACAATGCGTATTTCGTGGTGGAACGTACCGTGGATGGACTCACGTTCGAAGATGTGGACACCGTTCAGGGTGCGGGCAACAGCGTTGCGGAGATCAGCTATACGGCGGTCGATCCTTCGCCACATCGGGGCATTTCCTACTATCGTTTGCGCCAGGTGGACCTGGACGGGACGAGCAAGTACAGCGAGCTGGTGGCGGTCGATCTGACGGGTGTTGCGGATGGTTCATGGGTGCTGTACCCGAACCCCTCCGTTGACGGCCCCGTGTGGCTCACGGCCACGGGCGACCGTTGGGATGGGCCGGGGGTGCTCACCGTTGTCGACGGGGCAGGTCGGGTGGTGGAGAAGCGGACCGTCGTCTTCACGGATGGACCGGTCGAGTTGATGAAGGGGTTGCACCCGGAAGCGGGCATGTATTCCGTCCATGTGGTGATGAACGGTGTGGAGCACAACAAGCGGCTGATCATCCAGTGAAGGAGGTCCTGGATGCAGGTGGGACGTCAGCCCGGGAACGTTGTGATCCTCAATCCCGCCGTATGCCGTAGATCCACTCATCCTCCACCTTCCCGTTCTTCACCAGTGTGCCGATCAGCTTCGCTTCCAGCGTGAAGCCGGCCTTTTCCAGCGCCTGTTGCGACGCGATATTGCTGCCGAAGGGAGAGGCGTATATGCGCGTGACATCCGGGAATGTGGCGAAGCCGATCCGGACCATCTGGCGGATGGCCGAGGTTATTATCCCTTTTCCACGGTATGCACGGGCCAGCCAGTAGCCGAGTTCCATGTTGTACCGCCAAAGATCCTGCTTCGGGTGCAGCCCGATGGCGCCGATACACTCATCATCCACTTCGATGCATCGGCGCAACGGGACGGGCTTCATGGCCTCTTCCAGGAATTTGCGGCCATCCTCTTCGGTGTACGGGTGCGGGAACAGGTCCGTGAGGAACGCTGCCACGGTGGGGTCGTTGGCGTGCCTCACCAGTGCCAACAGGTCGTTGTGGCGGAATGGTCGGAGGGAGAACGCGGTCATACCGTGCCAAAGGAACGGAGCCCCGGCCATTCGGCCGGGGCTCCGTTCGCATCGGGGCGGACAAGGGTGGTCCCGTCCTCAGGGGAGTTGTTCCGTTCGGGTGGCGTTGGGGGTGGTGCTCCCCACCGTGATCAGGACGCGATCGCGGTCGTTGCTTCCGCCGGTATATTTCACCGTGCCGTCCAGATTGATGTCGGCGGGCAGGTAGCCGGGTGCGGTGGCGTTGGGGGTGGTGCTGCCCACCTGCAGCAGGATCGGGTCACGATCATTGCTCCCACCGGTATATTTTACGGCGCCATCGCGCAGGCCGTTGCCGGGCCAGAGCAGGGCCGTGCCGCCGGCCACCTTGCGGGCATCGGTGCCGTATACCGGTAGACCGGGATCGGTCAGGTCGATGGCGGTGGGCGTGGTGGTGCTCAGGGTGAAGCTGTTGGCGGTCATGGCCCCGAGGTGGTTGCGGTGGCGCAGTGCCACGCGGTAGTCGGCCACGGGAGCGGGTACCGGAACAGGTGCCCGGCCATCAATGTCCACCACATCACCATCGCGTTGCAGCAGTGCGGCGCGGGTGGCCACGATGGTGGAAGGTGTGACGGCATCTCGCAGCTCCACCAGCACCCAATCCACGATGGTGCTGTCGCCGGTATTGGCCGTGGCCGAGGGGAGGAGGACCTCACCGCTGCCTCCAGCACGGGTGAAGCCGAGGCCGGTGTAGGGTTCGGTGGCGGGCACCAGGCCCGCGTCATTCAGGTCGGTGGCCATTTTCCCGTTGCCCTCGTACGGCCCATCGAGCATGAGTCGGAGCGCGAGGCGCAGGCCGTTCTGGGTGACCCCCGCGTTGTCGAGGTACAAATAATTGCCGTAGCCGTTGATGTTCACGAAGCGGACGATCACCTGCGTGCCATCGTACGCGCTGATGTCGATGTCATGGTGTGCCCATTCGGAACAGTTGGCCGGCACGTACGCACTGGTGAGGTAGGGGCGTGTGGCCAGTGCCTGGGCGGCCGCCGACCAAAGCGTGGTCCAGCTGCCTCCGCAATCCGCACTGATCTCCACGCGCATCGAGTCCACATAGGAGGCGCTGTAGGCCGCGTAGGCGTGATCGAACACCAGGTGGGCGCCGGTGGAGCCCCCGAGGTCGATGATCGGCGTTACCAGGCGGTCCTCCTGGCCGTTCGCGAAGTAGGAGTAGTTGTCGATGCGCCAAGCGGTGGTGCTCGAGCAGGCGGGTCCGTTGTTCAGGTTGTACGTGGTCCAGGTAGTGGAATTGTCGGGGTTCTCCAGGGTCCAGCCCGTGGGCGTCGGCACCCCGTCGGCCACTGGTTCGGTGAAAGGTACTTGAATGTCAGAACCGGTGTTCAAGTAGAGATCCACCTGTTCACTGTTGTTCCCGGCATTCCCGTCCCCGGCCAGCGCGGTCGCCACGAGAAGGGTGTGGCTGCCGGCGCCGGTGAGCTGGAGCGGCGTGGTGAAAATGAATTCGGCCGTTTGGCCAGGACTCAGGGTCCCCGTGAATGTCTCCGTCACCAGCGCGCCTCCGTCCAGTTGGTAGGTGACGGGGAAGCCCGATTGTGCGAGTTGTCCGTCGTTGCGCAGGGTGGCGCGCACGGTGACGGGTTCGTTGTTGCACTCGAAGCGCGGTCCGGGCACTGGTTCCAGCACGTTGGCGATGGCCATATCGTCCGGGATGGGCGTGTTGAAGGCCTCGGTCTGGTCGCTGCGGCTGTCGGGGTCGCCCTGATCGGCGCTCACGCCCAAACCGCGGCGCGCGAAGGCCGCCCAGATGCGGTCCTGGTTCGCGCCGCCGTTGTTCGCGACGTCGGCGGCGAGGATGGCATCGCGGGCGTCCACGAAGCCGGGGCTGCACGGGGTGAGCTTGAGGCCGTCGATCACCAGTTGCATGGCGATGTTGTTGCCGCCGGTGCCGTTGTAGATGTCCGGGTCGAAGCCGTACTCATCGATGAGTTCCCAGGTCATCTCCCAGAGCATGGTACACCACACGAAGCCGATGCCGTGCGGCTGGCTTACCCCGCTGTTGGTATTGGCGTAGGTGTAGTCGTTCACTCCGAAGTCGGTGCTGTACGGTGCGGGCCGTATGCCGTCGCCGGATGTGGGCTGGCCCAGCACGTACGTGCCCACACCGCGCGTGTCGGTACCCTGATCACCGGGCTCCATGGTCATCATCAGGCCGAAGTAGTCGCTCCACCCTTCGCCCATCTGTTCGGCGTTCCAGAGGCAATCCACGTTGGAGGGGCCGCCTACGAGGCGGTTGCTGATCCCGTGCCCATACTCGTGCGCGATGATCCCGTTGTCCAGGTCGCTGTCCCGGTTCGGCGTGGTGTATGTCCATCGGAACATCTGCATGCGCGGGTTGCTGCCGTCCGGCGGGGTGCTGAAGTTGGCGTTGTCGGTGCCGCTGCCGTCCTGGGCGTCGGCGTACACGAAGTCGTTGCCTGTGCCACCGCGACCGTAATTGTTGCTCTGGAAGTTCCCGCCGGCCTCATCAAAGCCATATTGATACCACACATCGTGCATCAGGTTGTTCCAGTAGAAGAGGTTGGTGATGGCCGCGTTCTGATACGTGGACGGGGCCTGCGCGAGGTCGAGCGGGTAGTCGAAGTCGAGCGTGGGGCTGTTCGGGCTGGAGCCACCGCTGTTGTTGTTGTCGGTATCCTCCACCGCGAGCACGTTGTTGCCGCGCGTGGTGGTGTACTCGGGCCCGGCCGCCCCGTCGGTATCGTGCCAGCCGTAGGGCGAGGCGATGCCACCATCGGTCCAGGGTGCGTTGTTCAGTGTACGTGCCCCATGGTTGGGGCTTTCGACCGGCCAGTGGAGCGCATTGTAGTCGTTGGGCACCGCGGGTACGGGCGGTGGCTCCTCGCCGTGGACGTGGTCCATGCCGCAGCTCACGGTCCAGTCGTTGCGATCGAGTTCCTCGCCCGTGAGCGCATCGATGCGCACGTTCCACCAATGGGTACCGTCCGGCGTGTAGTGGTTCACGTTCCAGGCGAGGCGCAACAGGCCCCGGACGGGTTGGAGTACCGAACGCACCCTCACCGGCTCGCCGCTGAATGAACTTCCGAAAAACAAGTATTCAGCCGTGTGGGCATCCTGGCCGGAAGGCGTTGGCCGGTCCTTGATGCCGTTGGTGAGGAGCACGCGCTCCATGGCGGCCTGCGCGGTGATCACGGGCACGGTGGTGTTCACTCGTTTGGCCAGGCGGGGCCACAGGGCATTGTTCACGTGAACGACCGATCCGCCCGCGTCGGTGTGAATGGCGATGTCGCCGTTCCAGACCTCCACCCCCTGCCAGTGCTGGCGGAAGTAGGTGTGGTGCAGGCCGTTGTGCGCAGTGCGGTAGTCATCGCGCAATTCCAGCCCTGCGAGATCTTCTTGCAGGAATCCTTCGCGCAGCAGCCGTTCCTGCACGGAGGGGGGAAGTGCGGCGGGGCGTTTTTGGGCGAGGGTGGCGGTGGCGCAGAGCGTGAGGGCGAGGAAGAGTGTGTTTCGGAGCATGTCGGGAGCGGAAGGGGGGATGTGGAGGGTGCCGAAACTACCGGGTTGGCCGGGCGAGTTCAACCCCTGACCACGAAAAAGCCCCCCACATTGCTGTGGGGGGCTTGGGTTCCTATCGGTTGAACGGCTTACACCACGCCTTGATCGAGCATGGCATCGGCCACCTTCACGAAGCCGGCGATGTTGGCGCCCTTTACGTAGTTCACGTGCTTACCGTCAGTACCGTGCTTCACACAGGCGGCATGGATGTTCTTCATGATGGCATGCAGGCGCTGGTCCACCTCTTCGGAGGTCCAGCCCAGGCGCAGGCTGTTCTGGCTCATCTCCAGGCCGCTGGTGGCCACACCACCGGCGTTGCTGGCCTTGCCCGGGGCGAAGGGCACCTTGGCGGCCTCGAACACGGCGATGGCCTCGGGCGTGCTGGGCATGTTGGCGCCTTCGGCCACGTACTTCACGCCCTTCTTCACCAGGTCCTTCGCGTTGTTGCCGTCCAGTTCGTTCTGGGTGGCGCAGGGCAGCGCCACGTCGCACTTGGCCACCAGGTCCCACACACGCGCTCCCTTTTTATAGGTAGCGCCTTTGAACTTCCGGGCGTACTCCTCGATGCGGCCGCGTTTCACGTTCTTCAGCTCCATGATGAAGGCGAGCTTCTCCGCATTGATACCAGCGGGATCGTAGATGCTGCCGTCGCTGTCGGAGCAGGTGACCACTTTGGCGCCCAGCTGGGTGGCCTTCGCGATCGCGTGCTGGGCCACGTTGCCGCTGCCGCTCACGGCCACGGTCCTGCCCTTGATGCTGGTCTTGTTGTGCTTCATCATCTCCTCGGCGAAGTAGACGCAGCCGTAGCCGGTGGCCTCGGGGCGCATGAGCGAACCGCCCCAGGTGCGGCCCTTGCCGGTGAACACGCCGGTGAACTCGTTGCGCAGGCGCTTGTCCTGGCCGAACATGAAGCCGATCTCGCGGCCGCCCACGCCGATGTCGCCCGCGGGCACGTCGGTGAACTGGCCGATGTGGCGCCACAGTTCCGTGATGAAGCTCTGGCAGAAACGCATCACCTCATTATCGCTCTTGCCCTTGGGGTCGAAATCGCTGCCGCCCTTGCCACCGCCCATGGGCAGGGTGGTCAGGCTGTTCTTGAAGGTCTGTTCGAAGCCCAGGAACTTCAGGATGCTGAGGTTCACGCTGGGGTGGAAACGGATACCGCCCTTGTACGGGCCGATCGCGCTGTTGTACTCCACGCGATAGCCGCGGTTCACTTGCGTGTTGCCCTTGTCGTCCACCCAGGGAACGCGGAAGATGATGGTGCGCTCGGGCTCCACCATGCGCTCCAAGAGCATCTTGCCCTTGTACTTGGGGTTCGCCTCGATGAAGGGGATCACCATCTCGGCCACTTCATGCACGGCCTGGAGGAATTCCGGTTCGTTACCGTTGCGTTTCTTCACTTCGGCCATGAAAGCGTCCACGGCCTTGTTCGACTTTGCCATTGGGGTGCTTCGTTTTTTGAAAGCGAGCGCGAAAGTAGATGGGCAAAGGGCACCCGCAAGGATGCCCGTCATGGGTTCCCAACAAGTTCCGATGGGTTGCCCGAACAGCCCGGCTACCGGGCCTTGTCCTCGTCGGTGATGGGCGCCGTACCGGCGAAGCGGCCCTGCTTGTACACCTCGATGCGGTAGAGCAGGCCCGAGGTGTTGTAGCGATAGTACTTCCCGTTCCACAGGCGGCCCTCTTTGAACTCACCCTGCTGGGAGAGACGGAGCTGCTTGTCGTAAAGCGTGTTGGTGCCGTTGGCGCGGAACATGGCCACGTTCGTGGTCTCATCGGCCCGGCGCTCCGGCGCGGCGGGAGCACTGGCGTCCGGCTTGACAGACTCCACCTTGTGCACCGGCTTGATGTACTTGCTGTTGGCCTCGTTGATCACGCCCCCGTTGAACTGGGCTACCTGCTGAAGGTCCCCGTTGGGGTAGTAGCGCTTCAAGGTGCCGTCCTCACGGCCCTCCTTGATGTTCACCTCCACCTCCAACTGTCCGTTCTCGTGGTAGTACTTCTGTACGCCGTTGCGGATGCCGTAGTCGTTGAAGAGGAAATCCTGAGCGAGCTGTCCGTTGGGGTGCCAGCGCTTGAAGGTGCCCGTGTTGCGGTCCAGGTCCCACGAACCCTGTTCCTCGGACCGCCCGTCCGGATAATAGGTGTGGTAATCGCCGCGAGGAACCCCGCCCACGTAGGTGATCTCGCTCATGGTCTTGCCATTGGGCCAATAGCGCTTCCAGAGGCCCGCGCGTTTGTTGTTGGCGTAGCGGCCCTCCTCAATGAGTTGGCCGTCGTTGTAGCCAGGCTTGTCCTTGCGGGGAGCCAGGATGCGCCACCAGCCTTGTTTCAGGCCCGCCTCGTCCAAGCGGTTGAGTGTATCGGTAGTGGCCACAACGGTGGACTGCGCAGCGGACACCCCGCACGGGGCGAGTGTGAGCAGGCAGGGCAGGAGCAAGGGCAGCAGGAGGCGCATCGCGTTCCGGGTTCGCCCAGCGAAACGTCCGGCGAGGTGCGCGGGTTACACGACCAGGGCCTGTTTCAGGTGGGCCATCATGTCGTCCACCATGGCCGTCAGGTCGTATCGGGGCTTCCATCCCCAGTCGGTGCGGGCCGCGTTGTCGTCGATGCTGTTGGGCCAGGAATCGGCGTAATTCTGGCGTACATCGGGGGCGTATGCGATCTGGAAGCCCGGGATGTGCTTGGCCACTTCGGCGGCGATCTGCTCCGGGGTGAAACTGAGCCCTGCGAGGTTGTAGCTGGTGCGCTCCTTGATGCG
>JAFDZE010000052.1:8415-11239 GCA_018267155.1 Bacteroidota bacterium
CATGCTCTTGGGTCCCAGGAAGCAGGTGTACGCACCGTGCTTGATCGCTTCGTGGAAAATATGTACCGCATAGTCGGTTGTGCCGCCGCCGGGTGCGCTCTTCCAGCCGATGAGGCCCGGGTAGCGGATGCTCCGTACATCAACGCCGTAGCGGTGGTGGTAGTAGTTGCACCAGCCTTCGCCGGCCAGCTTGCTGATGCCATAGACCGTGCTGGGCTCGGTGATGGTGTGCTGGGGCGTTCCGTCCTTGGGCGTGGTGGGCCCGAATGCGGCTATACTGCTTGGCCAGTACACCTTTTTCAACCGTCCTTCCCGCGCCAGTTCCAGGATGATGAGCAGGCTCTCCATATTGAGCTTCCACGCGAAGGCCGGGTCCTTCTCGGCGGTGGCGCTGAGCAGCGCGGCCAGCAGGTACACCTCGGTGATCGCGTGCTTGTCGATGATGCGTTCGATGCCGTGGCGGTCCATGGCGTTCACCAGGACGAAGGGCCCATCCTGTTTCACCTGGGATTCCTTGATATCGGAGGCCACGACGCTCTCCGCACCGAAGCGCGTTCGGAGGCCTTCCACGAGTTCGGTGCCGATCTGGCCACTGGAGCCGATGACGAGGATCTTCTTGGACATGTGGCCAAATCTATTGGTGACCGGGCTGCGATCCGTGCTCCGTACCTTCGCCACATGGATCCGCACCAGTTGCGCAACCTGTATGGGCCGGATGTACTTCGGGCAAGGCTGGAGCGTGAAGGTGTGGAGCGGACCACCCTTTCCTTCTACCGCTATGTGCGGCTGGCCGAGGTGGAAGTACTCCGGCACGTGTTGTACCAGGAATGGGAAAAGCTCGGCGTGCTGGGCCGCATCTACATCTCGCAGGAAGGCATTAACGCACAGGTGAGCCTACCCACGGCCGATCTCGCGGCGTTCCGCGCCAACCTCGATGATCGTGAAGCCTTCCGGGATGTGCCATGGAAGATCGCCGTGGAGGACGATGGCAAGAGCTTCCTGAAGCTCACGATCAAAGTGCGGAAAAAGATCGTGGCCGATGGCCTGGCCGATGATGCCTTCGATGTGACCAACGTGGGCACGCACCTTGACGCCGCTACCTTCAACCGCAAGATGGAAGAAGGCGCCTTGGTGATCGACATGCGCAACAACTACGAGTGCCTCATCGGGCATTTCGAGGGGGCCTACCTGCCCAAGGCTGACACGTTCCGCGGGGCGATCGAGGAGGTGGTGGGAATGTTGATTGCAAGGGTGCAAGGGTGCGAGGGTGCGAGAGCGACGGACGTCAACCTACAACCCTCGCACCCTCCCACCCTTGCACTCTCTGAACCCGAGATCCTGCTCTACTGCACCGGCGGCATCCGCTGCGAAAAGGCCAGCGCCTATTTGAAGCACCACGGCTACAACAAGGTGAACCAGCTGCACGGCGGCATCATCGACTACGCGCGGCAGCTGAAGGCGGAAGGGCTGAAGAGCAAGTACCTCGGCCAGAACTTCGTGTTTGATGAACGCCTGGCCGAGCGCATCACCGATGATGTGGTGAGCACCTGTATGCAGTGTGACGCACCGTGCGATCGCATCGGCAACTGCCACGAGGCCACGTGCAACATGCTGCTGGTGCAGTGCGAGGCCTGCGCGCAGAAATACGCCGACTGCTGCTCGCCGAGCTGCCGCGAGATCCACCAGCTGCCCATGGAGACGCAACGCGCTTGGCGCAAAGGCCGCAGCACACGCAGCACCAGGACCAAGGCCATCAACGATCCTGAAGGATTGCGTCGGCGTATCCGCGAAGAGGAGGAGTTGCTTGCGCTGAACGGCACGCTGCATCCGGAGTTGAGCAAATTCACATCCAAGATCATTCCCTCTTCCTAACGTCGCATTCATGACCCGAAGCGAATGGTCAATAGCGAATGGTGAATGGGCCGATCCACGCCCTCCCATTCACCATTGACCATTCGCCATTCACCTGCACTCGCACCATGCCCATCTACCACACCCTCGGCAAGATCCCGCACAAGCGCCACACCGTCTTCAAGAACGGGAAGGACCGTTATTATTACGAGCAGCTCTTCGGCACCGTCGGCTTCGATGGCATGAGCTCGTTGCTCTACCACATTCACCGCCCCACCCAGGTGAAGGCGCTGGGCAAACCCAAGGACCTCACCCCCAGGATCGCATTGGAGAAACACATCCGCTCCATGCGTCTGCACGGCTTCAAGACCAGGCCCGAGAAGGACCACCTGGCCGCCCGTAAGCCCATCCTGGTGAATAACGACGTGGCCATCGTGCTCGCCGCGCCACAGGCCAAGAGTGTGGACTACTTCTACAAGAACGCCGACTGCGACGAGATGATCTTCATCCACCAGGGCAGCGGCACCCTGCGCACCCTGCTCGGTAACCTCGACTTCAAGTACGGCGACTACCTGCTGATCCCGCGCGGGATGATCTACACCATGGAGTTCAAGGATGCGGACAACCGCCTCTTCATCGTGGAGAGCCACCGGCCCATGTACACGCCCAAGCGCTACCGCAACTGGTTCGGGCAGATGTTGGAGCATTCGCCGTTCTGCGAGCGCGACATCCGCCGCCCGAAGAAGCTGGAAACGCACGACGAGAAGGGCAGCTTCACGGTGAAGGTGAAGAAGCAGAACATGCTGCACGAGCTCGTCTACACCACGCACCCCTTCGACGTGGTGGGCTGGGACGGCTACAACTACCCGTACGCCTTCAGCATCCACGACTTCGAGCCCATCACCGGGCGTGTTCACCTGCCGCCGCCCATCCACCAGACCTTCGAGACCGACGCCATGGTGGTGTGCAGCTT
>JAFDZE010000052.1:11342-15644 GCA_018267155.1 Bacteroidota bacterium
GGCCACATCAGCTTGCACCCCGCCGGCATCCCGCACGGTCCGCACCCGGGCGCCATGGAGCGCAGCATCGGCAAGAAGGCCACCGACGAGCTCGCCGTGATGGTGGACACTTTCAAGCCGCTGATGGTGACCGAGGAAGCGATGAAGATCGACGACGGGAAGTACTGGAAGAGCTGGTTGGAGTGAGCAACGAGAAGCGACGCATCGGGGTCGTCATCGACAAGCTCACGAACTCCATCGAGCTTGTTGCCACAGGTGATGTGTTCAACACCATCATCACGCGGGCCACGACAGCGGACAAACGATTGATCAAGCGGAAGGACTGGCTGTTCGACTGGCATCGGGAGATCGCGAACACAAAGCGTGAAGTATACCGGCTGATGACCGAGAACAACGCGGACATCATCCAAGGTCTCATTTGCCCGGAGGACAAGGGTGACCACCTGTACATGCACCTGATCGAGAGCGCTGCCTTCAATCGCGGTCGGCGCAAGACCTTCCTTGGCGTGCCGGGCAACCTCATCGCTTACGCTTGCAAGCTCGCCTTCGACCGCGGGCACGATGGCTTCGTGGCGTTCACGGCCAAGACCGCACTTGTCGAACACTACCGGAAGGAACTGGGGGCGACCGTGATCCATGGCACACTGATGCACCTGGACAGCCTTGCAGCGCGTAACTTGGTGCAGCGATACAAGCTTTGAACCATGGAACTGCTGCGCGAACCGAAAGAGGTGGACTTTTATGTAGAGGACCGTCCGCTCACGGATGATGAGAAGCGGTTGCTGAAAGAAGCCATCGCCAAGAACAAAGCGAAGGCGAAACGTGCGAAGTCCAAGCGAGCAGCTACTTCTCGCAGAACAGCGCCTGCTTCAAAGCGCTAGACCGACGAGCTCGCCGTGATGGTGGACACCTTCAAGCCGCTGATGGTGACCGAAGAAGCGATGAGGATCGACGACGGGAAGTACCGGAAGAGCTGGGTGGAGTGAAGGTGATCCATTCAGCGGCCTCCACCCCCGAAATGACCTGATCGTGGTATTGCCCGCTTTGTCATCGTAGTGTCACTTTGCGCCCACGATGGAGACCGCCGAGGGAAGTTCGTGGAAACAACGGGGCACAGGGATCCTGGCCTTCGTGATCGTATTGCTGTTGATGCCCCTTGGGCATGCCTTGATGGTGCTGCTGGAAATGCTGGGAACCGCCGTGTTCGCCAGTGCGCTCATCGTGGGCTTCCTGGGCTGCGTGATGCTCTGGTGGGGCGTGGCCCGGCCCATGCGCGACCTGTACGCCACGCTGCTCGGCGCCATCGGCGGGGTGCTCACCTGGACCGGCTGGGTCGAGTTCAGCTTCGTGTGGCTCGCGCATAAACTGGAGGTACAGCCGCTGATGGAGAACGGCGAGGTGGCCACCAAACCCGAATACCTGGTGATGCTCAGTTCCATCGGCCTGCTGGGCACCATGACCCTGCTGTTCATGTTCGCCCACACCCGTTGCCCCTTCTTCGTGTGGGGCCAAAAGCGCATGGGCGTACACAAGGCCGTGGCCATCCCCAGTGCCTCGCAGCGCCCCCTGGCCATGATCGCCTTCATCGAGATGATCATGATCGTGTGGACCTTCTACATCGTACTGCTGGTGTGCTACGACAACGACATCGCCGGGGACCGGCACCCCATCACCTGGATCGTGGCCTTCGGCTCGCTGGCTTGGAGCGTCTACCTCATGGGCAAGCTGTTGCGGATCCGTTCCTTCGACCATGCGGTGCGCTACGCCATCCCCACGGTGGTGATCTTCTGGAACTTCGTGGAGGTGATGGGCCGCTGGAACCTCTTCAAGGAGATCTGGGTACACCCCACCGAGCACTGG
Source organism: Bacteroidota bacterium (assembly GCA_018267155.1). GTDB lineage: Bacteria > Bacteroidota > Bacteroidia > Flavobacteriales_F > PHOS-HE28 > PHOS-HE28. The sequence goes on from JAFDZE010000052.1 coordinate 13,203, forward strand.
ATCGAGAACAGCCTGATCCTGGCCACCATGGTGGGTTTCACCGCCTACTACATGTACAAGGGACGGAAGGACCGGCAGCGTCGGGTCCGTCCCGAGATCGTTGATGCAGGGGTTCCTGTGCGGGCGAACCCGCAGGGCGCTCCCCGCACCGCATCCGTCATACAGTAGGTCTGGGCTGTTCGGTCAGGGTTGAGGGCAGCGTTGAGTGCGCCAACGCACCGGTGTTCGGAAATAGCATCGGAATCGTTATCGGAACATTGCATCCTGATATTAACTATATTGCTGTTTATTAGCATTTTATATCAAATTCATCCGTCGGAATATTGTTGACCGACCCGCTTCCGAACCCCTATCTTTGACGTTCGCCCGCAATGGGCGTCAGCGACCAGGAATGGCTTCACCAATCCGCCTTTATACGGATCCTGCTGCCATGGAACCACTGTTCCCGGATGACCCGAGCGGGGAGTTGGAAGCCATGGCGGTGGAACTGATCAGCCGATCGGCCGCGCTCTCCGAGGCGCTGCATCCGGTGACCCGCGCCGCCGTGGCGGACCTGGTACGGCCCATGAACAGCTACTACAGCAACCTGATCGAGGGGCACGATACGCACCCGATCGATATTGACCGCGCGTTGCGGAACGACTATTCCACCGACAAGCGCAAGCGGGACCTGCAGCAGGAAGCACTTGCGCACATCGCCGTAAGCAAGGCCTTGCGCACGGGGGAATTGCGGCATGCGACCGGATCGGATCCATCATCCGAGGTGTTCATCATGGGCGTACATCGCGCGTTCTATGAACACCTGCCGGCGGACTTCCTGCGTGTGGTGAGCAAAGAGGGCGTTGAGCAACAGGTGGTGCCCGGCGTCTACCGGACCGGAGAAGTGGAGGTGGGTCGCCACATCGCTCCCGGCCATGAACACGTACCGCACTTCATGGCGCGCTTCGCCAGCTGCTACGACCGGGAAGCCCCTGGGAACCGATCGCGCATTCACCGTGTGATCGCGATGGCGGCCGCGCACCATCGGCTCGCATGGATCCATCCATTCCTCGACGGGAATGGCCGCACCGTGCGGCTTTGCACGGATGCATGGGCCATGGCCGACGACCTGGATGCCGGTGGAGTGTGGTCCATTTCGCGCGGGCTGGCGCGCAAGCGCGATGAATACCGGGCCATGCTCGCAGGTGCGGATGCCCCCCGCATGGGCGACCTGGATGGACGCGGGAACCTGAGCAATGCCCGGCTCGTGACCTTTTGCCGGTGGTTCCTTGCCACGGCCATCGATCAGGTCTCGTTCATGCGCGACGCGTTCCAATTGGATGGCGTACTGCGACGGATCGACGTCTTCGTGGACCGCATGGCCAGCGAAGGCCGCATGCGCAATGAGGCGCGCTTCCTGCTGAAAGATGCCTTCCTGCGTGGGCGTATCTCGCGTCAGGAGGCGGAGCGTATTACCGACACCTCGGACAAGACCCTGAAGAAGATCGCCAACGAACTCATGTCCCTGGGCCTGCTGAAACGCAATGGGGCCGGTAGCGGCTTCCGCTATGAGATCGCCGTGCCCATCCCATTCTCGCCCTGGATCCTGCCCGGCCTATTCCCTACCGGAAGGGAAAGCGAGATCATGGCGAACTGGGCCTGATGAACAGCACCGCTTCCACAGGATAAAGCCCGAACTTTATGGGGTAATTTTGCACCCTATCCCGACCACAACGCCTACGCCGGGCTACGGCGTTCAACGCATGGCCATCGAAAGCGCAACCCCCCAACTGGAAAAAGTCGTTGCCGAAGCCGCCGACTTCCTTCCCCTGCTCGGCACCGACCACATCGAGTTCTACGTGGGCAACGCCAAGCAAGCGGCCCACTACTACAAGACCGCCTTCGGTTTCCAGAGCCTGGCCTACGCCGGCCTGGAGACGGGCGTGAAGGACCGTACCAGTTACGTGCTGGAGCAGGACAAGATCCGCCTGGTGCTCACCACACCGATGACGCAGGACCACCCGATCAACGACCACCTGCGCAAGCACGGCGACGGCGTGAAGGTGGTGGCCCTCTGGGTGGATGATGCCACCAAGGCCTGGGAAGAGACCACCAAGCGCGGGGCCAAGAGCTACATGAAACCCACCGTGGAAAAGGACGGCGACGGCGAGGTGGTGAAGAGCGGCATCCACATCTATGGCGATACCGTGCATGTGTTCATCGAGCGCAAGAACTACAAGGGCACCTTCCTGCCCGGTTTCCGCCCGTGGAAGAGCGCGTACAACCCACCGCCCACCGGCCTGAAATACGTGGACCACATGGTGGGCAACGTGGGCTGGAACGAGATGAACCCCTGGGTGAAGTTCTACGAGGATGTGATGGGCTTCGCCAATGTGCTGGGCTTCGACGACAAGGACATCAGCACGGAGTACAGCGCCTTGATGAGCAAGGTGATGAGCAACG